>CALWRA010000013.1 GCA_944383825.1 uncultured Acetatifactor sp.
CCTGCGGATTTCTGCAGACCCTTCATCACGGATGCGCAAAATCGGTTTTATTGTTGTCCTTTTGCGGGGGTGCCTTTCAGTTCCGCATTTCTTTTTGCTGAAAGAAGTGCAAACGATAAAACCTATCATTTAACAGAAACTTTATTGATTTTTTGGATTGTATCCCGTATTCTGAATAATAGTTGGACATTGTCGGCGTATAATAGTCGGATATTTTTGGAGCTGCTTTTATTCTGCGGCGGCATGTCTTAAAGTATGAAAGGAGAAGGATCATATGAATTATCTGCAGATCGAAAAGGTAATCGGAAGGGAGATTATAGATTCCAGAGGGAATCCCACAGTTGAAGCAGAGGTAATATTGGTGGATGGAAGCGTTGGAAGGGGCATGGCTCCCAGTGGCGCTTCCACTGGAGAATTTGAGGCTCTGGAGCTTCGGGACGGAGATAAATCCAGATATTTGGGAAAGGGTGTCATCAAAGCGGTGGAAAACATCAATACGGTTATCCAGGATGCTATTCGGGGACTGGATGCCTCTGATATTTACGCTGTTGACAGAGCTATGATCAAGGCAGACGGAACCAAGGACAAGTCAAGACTGGGAGCCAATGCCATTCTGGCGGTTTCCATTGCGGCGGCCAGAGCGGCCAGCGCAGCGCTGGAGCTTCCTTTGTATCGTTTTTTGGGCGGAATTTCGGGCAACAGGCTTCCTGTTCCAATGATGAATATTTTAAACGGTGGTGCACATGCAGCAAATACTGTGGATGTACAGGAATTTATGATTATGCCCGTGGGCGCGCCAAGCTTTAAAGAGGGACTTCGCTGGTGTGCGGAGGTATTTCATGCTCTGGCATCTCTGCTCAAGGAAAAAGGACTTGCCACCTCTGTGGGAGATGAGGGAGGCTTCGCTCCTGACCTGGCAAGTGACGAGGAAGCGATACAATATATTCTCAAGGCTGTGGAAAAAGCCGGCTATGAGCCTGGAAAAGATTTCATGCTTGCTATGGATGCGGCTTCCAGTGAATGGAAAAGCGGAAATAAAGGAGAGTACATACTGCCCAAGGCAGGCACAAGGTTTACCTCAAGGGAGCTGATTGAACATTGGAAAAGGCTCGTGGAAAAATATCCCATTATTTCCATCGAAGATGCATTGGACGAGGAAGACTGGGAAGGCTGGCAGCTGCTCACCAAAGAGCTGGGGGATCGGGTGCAGCTTGTGGGAGACGATTTGTTTGTGACAAATACGGAAAGATTGAAAAAGGGAATTGATTTGGGCTGCGGCAACGCCATTCTGATTAAGCTGAACCAGATCGGCTCCGTGTCTGAGACGCTGGAGGCTATTAAAATGGCGCATAAGGCAGGATATACCGCTATTTCATCTCACCGCTCAGGAGAGACGGAGGATACCACCATTGCAGATTTGGCGGTGGCTCTTAATACCTGCCAAATTAAGACCGGTGCGCCCAGCAGAACGGAGCGGGTGGCAAAATATAATCAGCTGCTGCGCATAGAGGAAGAGCTGGGGGAAGGATCAGTTTACCCGGGAATGGGAGCTTTTAATGTAAAGAGATCGTAAGACTTTCTGACTGACAGACAACGAGGGTATTCCTCAAGTCATTTATGACTTTTGGGACGCCCTCGTTTTGGCTTTTTCTGACGTTATGTTTAAAACTCCCTGCAAAGTGGAATAATTTAACAGAATGAAACTACAGATTTGTTTTCCAAGGAGGAATATAAAAATGGGAAGATATTATCGTCTGTCGAAAAAGCTGACGGTTGGACAGGCAGAGGAGATTGCAAACAAAATTGGACAGATTGAAAATGTAGAAAGTGTGGCGGTCACTCGGGAGGGCTCTTTTCTTGAGGTAGAGGTCAAGAACGGGAATTTTTCCGAGGTTATGGGAAAGGCGGTGAATATCTGCAGTAGATCCGGGGCGGGAGCAGAACTTTCCTTTGCTGGATTTAACGATAAAATTTCTCAATAACAACATTTTTATAGAGAAATGAAAATACCGGTGCTATGATTAAAGTTAATTCAAAACACATAAGAAGAAGGAGGTAAAAAATGCGATTCAGATTCAATGGAAAGAAAACGGGAATTTTTGCGGCAGGAGTGCTTTTCGGCACTGCGGGAATTAAAATCCTGTCCAGCAGGGATGCAAGAAAATTTTATACCAACTGCGCTGCTGCTGCGCTGAGGGCAAAGGAATGTATTATGAAAACCGTAACCACGGTTCAGGAAAATTGTGAGGACATTTATGCCGATGCATTGCGGATGAATGAGGAGAGAGAAGCACAGACCGCGGAATTTGAAGATACTTCCGGGGAAAACGCCGAAGCTGGAGAAGGGGAAGGTTGAATGAACGCCCGCTGAAGCGGGCAAAGGGTATAAGAATGAAATTTGTAATCAGACATGAAGGACCAGGACGTATTCGAGTCCATATGATGCAGAAGCGTATGAGCTGTACGGAGGCGGATACGCTTCTGTATTATCTTGAGAATCTTGATTTTGTGCAAAAGGCTAAGGTCTATGAGAGAACCCAGGACGCGGTGATCTGCTTTTCTGGGGATAGGAAGAGGTTAATCGGGGCTCTGCAACGCTTCAGCTATACGAAAATACAGGTTCCCGAGGAAATTCTGCAGAATTCCGGAAGAGCCCTGAACAATTCCTATCAGGAAAAATTAGTTGGGGCCGTTCTGACGCACTATGGCAAAAAGCTGTTTCTGCCTTATCCGGTGAGATTTGCTTTAGCAGGAATAAACGCCTGCAGATATATCTGGAGAGGGCTAAAGATTCTTTTGAAGAGGCGGATTGAGGTGCCGGTTTTGGATGCGGTTGCCATCGGAACATCCATGCTCAGAGCGGATGTTTCTACGGCGGCCTCTATCATGTTCCTTCTGCATATCGGAGAAATTCTGGAAGAATGGACTCACAAAAAATCAGTGGGTGATCTGGCCAGAAGCATGGCGCTTCACACCGGAAAGGTATGGCTCGTAAATGAGGAGGGACAGGAAATGCTGATTCCGGCAAAGGCTGTAAAACAGCGGGACATAATCCGAATACATATGGGAAATGTGATTCCCTTTGACGGCGAAGTACTGGAAGGAGAAGCAATGGTCAATCAGTCGTCTCTGACGGGCGAGTCCCTTGGAGTGAGAAAAAGTAAAGGGGGCTGTGTCTATGCCGGTACAGTTCTGGAGGAAGGAGAGCTGACCATCTGTGTAAGGCAGGCTACAGGCTCCAGCCGATATGAAAAAATTGTAGCCATGATCGAGGAATCCGAAAAGCTCAAGTCCTCTCTGGAAAGCCGGGCGGAGCATTTAGCGGATAAACTGGTGCCTTATACACTTCTGGGAACGGCGCTCACTTATCTGCTGACAAGAAATGTGGCGAAAGCTTTGGCCATCCTTATGGTTGACTTTTCCTGCGCTCTTAAGCTGGCCATGCCTCTTACGGTGCTTTCTGCCATTAGAGAGGCCGGCGTTTGCAGCATTACCGTTAAAGGTGGAAAGTATCTGGAGGCCATGGCTGAGGCGGACACCATTGTCTTTGACAAGACGGGAACGCTGACGAAGGCCAGTCCATCTGTAGTGAAGATGGTTTCCTTTAACGGAATGGAGGAGAATGAGCTTTTGCGCATAGCAGCCTGTATGGAGGAGCATTTTCCTCACTCCATGGCCAGAGCGGTGGTGGAGGCGGCCTGCAGAAGAGGATTGGTCCATGAGGAAATGCACTCAAAGGTGGACTATATCGTGGCTCATGGCATCGCCACCACTATAGAAGGCAAAAGGGCGGTAATTGGCAGCTATCACTTTATTCTGGAGGATGAGCACTGTGAGATACCGGAAAATATGCACAGGGCATTTGAGGAACTGCCGAAAGAATATTCCCATCTTTATCTGGCGCTTGAAGGCCGCCTGGCAGCGGTGATCTGTATTGAGGACCCTCTCCGGAGGGAGGCGTCAGCGGTGGTTGAAGCTTTGCGCCAGGCGGGCTTTGAAAAAGTAGTGATGATGACCGGAGACAGCGAGAGAACAGCGCGGGCCATTGCGGAGCGGCTGAGGCTGGATGAATACTATTCGGAGGTGCTGCCCGAGGAGAAAGCCCGGTTTGTGGAACGGGAAAAGGCCCTGGGCAAAAAGGTTGTAATGGTTGGCGACGGCATCAATGATTCCCTGGCCCTTTCCTGTGCGGATGTTGGAATCGCCATAAGCGATGGTGCGGAGATTGCCAGGGAGATAGCAGATGTGACCATTGCTGGGGAAAGATTGGATGGAATTGTAACGCTGAAAAGGCTCAGCAATGCCATGATGAAGCGCATCCGGCAGAATTACAGGCGAATCGTGGGATTTAACGCAGGACTGATCGCTCTTGGGGTGGGCGGCGTGATCCAGCCCACCACCTCGGCTCTTCTGCACAATGCCTCGACCATCGCTTTCAGTCTAAAAAGCATGGAAAATCTTCTGGAAGAAGAAAAAAAGTTGTAAGACCACAGAGCAGCAGTGGGAAAATCACAATACTCTGCGAATATTTTCCTTGATTCTGTCATTAAAAAAGGCATATCGAATCAGCTCCTCTTCCGTAAATCCCTGGAAACGGACTTGATCGTAGTCGTTCTGGGCCGTGTCGAAATCAGCTAAAATGCCATCACAGGCAGGGAGAAACAGAATTTTCTGCCTGCCTGTTTTCCTTTCTCCGATCTCCTCCATGCGGATATATCCCTTCGCGGTAAGCCGCTGAAGGCACATGGAAAGGGTTCGCCGGGAAAGGTTTACGAAGTCCGATAATTCTTTGAGGCTTTGAAACTCACCGGACTGGCTTAAATAAAAGAGCACCTTCACGTCGTTGAGAGTCAGATCGTTTTTCAGAGCTATGGTTTCCATATAGCGTTCCAGCAGCTTACGGTCCCTGTAGGCGTCCATAATAATTCCATCCCTGTCCACAGCCCCGGAAAAAATACCAGTGCGTTCGTCTCCCAGCTTTTTAGAGCCGGGCAGCAGGGGAACGAGACCGTCTGTGGCGGCTTTCACCAGAAAGCTGTAAACCTGCAGGCGGTTCTTTTCGTATTCCTTTTCGTCCAGAATATGCTTGTAAAATTTATTGTAATAATCAAACATGAGAAGCTTCATTTTTATGGATTTGGAGAGGCTCATACTTTGACTTACTAAAGAACCCTCGGTTTTCACATAATAATAGACAGGGGCCTGAAGGGCATAAAAGGATTTGCTGTGAAGGATATATTCCAGATTGAACAGGAAATCCTCACACCAACTGAGCGCCGCATCCATGCGCAGATGGTGTTTTTCCACAATATCTTTGCGATAAAGTTTATTCCAAAGTACCCCGTAGTAAAAATCCGCAGGATTTGCCATCATATGCGCTGCGTAGGCTTCTCTGGTTAAAACGTTTTCTTCTTCGATATCCCCCTTGTGAGAAATCCGCTTGCCCACTACCCGGTAAAAATCCGCAATTACCAGATCGCAGTCATGCTTCTTGGCGGCTCGGACAAATAGCTTGGTAGCGTCGGGAGCAATCCAGTCGTCGCTGTCCGCAAACTGCAGGTAAGCGCCCCTTGCTCGGTCCAGAGCATAATTTCTGGTATCGGAAACACCTGTATTTTCTTTGTGAAAGACATGCACCCGGGGATCCAGAGAGGCATATTCGTCACAGATGGAGCCGGAAAGATCCGTGCTGCCATCATTTATCAAAAGCAGCTCAAAATCCGTAAATTCTTGATGAAGTATGCTGTCCACACAGCGCTGTATAAATTTTTCCGCGTTATAGACAGGAACAATAATACTGACGGTAGGTTCCATTTTGATTTGCTCCTTTGAGAAAAGATTGATGATAAGCATTATAATATCAAAATTGTCTGATTAGCAAGGGAGTATGACAAAAAAATCATTTGTGCTAATATGTCTTTACAGTTGAATTTTTGTGATTTTCCGGAGGGAAATTGAAAAGAAGCAAAAAGGAGTGTTATGATGAAAACAAAGTTGTTGGGACTGGGTCTGATTGGGGCTGCATTGTGTGGCTGCGGCGCAGAGATCCCTCCGGCACAGAATGAAAGTTCATCCCTAAAGCAGAGCCAAACCGCCAAGGAGTCATTCTCTGCTGACAGATATCAGGAAAATTATCTTAATGAATATGATGTGACCTTTGATGTATTTATGTATCCGGCTCTGTCAAATCCGGATCTGAAAACGGAAGCATTGGAGAACTGCAATCAGACGGATCTTTCCATTGCCAGAAATCAACTGTTTGCAAAATATGGGCGTAGGTTTGAGGATCCGTTTCTGAATGCGATATTTGCCCGAAAAAGCGGGGATTATAATACATTCAGCGCTCTGCTATCCGGTTCCTCTGCGGATCTGGACGGAGATAGCGTACAGGAACGGATTTATCTGGGATGTACAAAAGATGGAAGTTGGCTGCTTGCAGCCGCAGAGTATGGCTCCGCCGAGGACTTTGATGCAGGGAAGGCTTCAGAGGAATGGAAAGAATGCAGGACAGAATTTTATCAATATATAAACGGTGTACTGACCTCTCTGGGCACGGTGGAATCTTATCCTGAGTGTATGCAGCTTTCGGATGGGAAACTTACGGTCCGGGAAAAGACGCGGGAAGGACAGGAATGGGTAGTCTATGCGCTCACAGGAGAAGGCATTGGGGATAAAAGAGATGTGTGAGCGCTCATCTTTGGTTAAAATTTAAAAAATTTTAAGCTCTTGTCTGGTGACGGAGGGAAAAAGATGTGTTATTCTTAAAGACGCGGAAGGCATCGTCAAAATGGAAAATCGGCTGCAGGAGTTTTTTGAGCTTTAGCAGCCTTTCTCAGTGTAAAAAAGGATGATACTATGAGTAAAGATTTAACAAACAGAGATTCCATAAGCGAAATGGAGCAGATTCAGAGAGGGCTGGAAGCGTTTCTGCAGCAGGAGCTTAAGGAAATGGGGGCGGAGAGCAGGGAGAACGGCGCTTTGGCCGGCGGAGCTCAAACAGGCACAGGTGGGACGGACACCCTTCAAGCTGGCCGGGAACCTCAGCTTTTTACAATAGGAGAAGAAGAAAATCAGGAAAGGGAGATCGATATTATCGGTTCATCAAAAAGAGAAAGCGGACAGAATAATCGAAGGAGAGACAGGGAGGCGTATTTTGAGGATTGGGACAGTGAGGATTACCGCCCGGACAGAGTAAAAGCCGTAGGGACAAAAAGCGGTTCTCAGAAAAAGAGAGGAAAGGAATCCAAAGCTGCCGGTCAGGCTTCCATCCGCAAAAAAGGATCGGCGCGGGGAGTGGAAAAGGAAAACAAAGCTCCCAAGGTATCCGAAGGGAAATCAAAAAAGCGCAGAAAAAAGAAATCACGCCTTCAGAAATTTCTAATTATTGTGGCGGTGATTTTGGCGCTTCTGACAGGAGGACTTTACTTGGGTGTGGGGGCGGTTTACGCCAAAATGAATTATCAGCCGTTGGAATCTCTTGCCGGTGCGCCTATGAAGGAGCAGGGCGTGGTGAATATCCTGCTGATCGGAAATGATTCCAGGGAGAATGCGGAAGATGGACGTTCTGATGCTATGATTCTGCTCTCTATCAGTAACAAGACAAAAAAAATCTATATGACTTCCCTTCTCAGGGATATGTATGTGGAAATTCCGGGACATAACAACAATCGTCTCAATGCGGCCTACTCCTATGGCGGAGCAGGGCTTTTAATGGAAACGGTGGAGCAAAACCTTGACATTACTGTAAACAGGTATGTGCTGGTGAATTTTGAGGCCTTTGCCAATTTGGTGGACGCGGTGGGAGGCGTTGATTTAGAGCTTACCAGTGAGGAAATCGAGTATGTAAACGGTTATCTCGTGGAGTATAATATGCTTTTCGACCGTGCTGAGGGAACGGATTACATGGATACCTCTCAAAGCGGTATGGTGCATTTAAATGGCCCTCAGGCTTTGGCTTATTGCAGAAACAGATATTTGGGGACAGATTTCGGAAGGACGGAGAGACAAAGAAAGGTGCTTTCCGCAGTCATTCAGAAACTTCCGACGGCTCTGCTCACAAATCCGGGTGAGCTGATAGGGGGCTTGATGCCGAATCTGACAACGAATCTTACGCAAGGAGAATGCTTTTATTTGAGCCTTATGGCTTACAAGCTTCTGACCTATGAGATTGTGCAGACCAGTATTCCGCTGGAGGGAACCTACAAAAATGCAACGATACGCAGCATGTCGGTGCTTGAGGTGGACTTTGAAGCCAATAAAGCATACCTGAAAGAAAATATATATGGTGAAAGCCCCCGGCAGCGAACGGATGGATGAGTGCGCGGCAGTTCATAAAATTAAAAATACTTGACATATATAGGCTGTCTATATATACTGTGATATAGTATATAGGCAGCCTATATATATGGAGCTATTTAACCGATTTCTTGACTGAGCACAAAAGTTTTTCATTTTTTGTCTTGGTAAACACGCTTTGGAACGGAGGTAAGTATGGCGGTTGACAAGAGTCTAATTTCCGGGAGTATGACTATGCTGCTTTTAAAGCTGCTGGAGGAAAAGGATCTGTATGGGTATGAAATGATTGAAACTCTCAGGGAACGCTCAGAGAATGTTTTTGAGCTGAAAGCGGGCACTCTGTATCCCTTGCTGCATGCGATGGAAAGCAGGGGATTGGTAAAATCCTATGAAAGGGAAGCCGGAGGAAAAACCAGAAAATATTACAGCATTACAAAAGAGGGGAAAAAACTTTCCGCCGACAAACAAAAGGAATGGAAGGAATATTCCAGGGGAGTCCTCGGAGTTATCGGAGGTGCAGGTTATGGATTTGTCTGATTATATAACTGCGGTTACGGCGCAGATGAGATGCAAAAGGGCCCGTGCACCGGTGGCAAAGGAGCTGGCCGCCCGTATTGAGGATCAGAAACGGGTCTATGTGGAGGCGGGGTTGGACCACACTCGGGCAGAAGCCGAAGCGGTAAGACAAATGGGAGATGCGAAGGAGGTCGGGAGGCAGTTGGACCGCATTCATAGGCCCAGAATGGACGTCAAAACGTTGACGCTGGTTGGGATTTTTTCCCTGTCAGCCTGTTTTTTGCAGAATATGGTGGTTGTGGCCCAAAGTAATGGTGAAATAGCTGCAGGCAGGGCAGCTTTCACGACACTTTCTGTTTTTCTGGGGGTACTTCTCATGACAGGAATTTTGTTTGTGGATTACACCTGGCTTGAGAAAAGGCCCTTGGCAGTGTGGATTGTCCTGCTTTTGACGGCCATGGTCCCGGTAGAGCGGATAGTGGGAAGGGAGTGCGGAGCGGAAATTATACAGTATCTTCTGCTTGCTCTTTTTCTTCCGGCTTATGCAGGCGTTATTTGCTATTATCGAAAAAAGCGTTGGCTCGGCCTGTTTTTGTGCCTAATATGGCTGGCGGTTGGAATACTGGTTTTTTATTTTTGCAGCGGCCGATTCTTTTCGGTAATGACAATAGGACTTACTGGCATCCTGCTTCTTGTATTTTGTGTAGTAAAGGGTTGGTTTGACATTTCAAAGCATCCTGCATTGTTGGCTCTTGCTCTGATGGTAGGAGGGGGAATATGTGTATTTTCTGTCTACATTTTAAAGTGGAGAGGGGGTTATCAAGGAGCCAGACTGGAGGCGCTATGGAATGGAGGCTGGGAGAATTCCTATATTGCGGAAGAAATGAGACGAATCCTGAAAAATCTTCAGATGGTGGGAGGAAGCAAAATATCTTTTCCCTGGGAGGGAGCCTCCGCCTTTCTTTTGCTAATGGAAAAGCTGGGAATTGCAGTGGCGGCTTTGGCAGCTGCCGGCTTGGCGATGATGTTTGTGCTGATGGCAGCGGGAGTGAGAAAACAGAAAAATGTATTTGGCGGGATTTTAGGCGCTGCCTGTCTGCTTGGACTTCTGCTCCCGACAATCCTTCATATACTGTGTAATTTTGCGCTGATTCCCTATTGTGAGGCAGTGATTCCTTTTCTATTTCCAGGATGGACGGCAAACGCCGTCTGTTATACCTTGCTGGGTTTGTATCTGTCTGTTTATCGGAACACGGATGTGGCGGCGTAGCTCGCCACATTTTTTGGTCCCCTTAAGAGAAACCGTAATTCTTAAGGGGGCCATTGGCATGCTAAGTTTAGAGAAAGAAAAGTTTCAGCATTCCGGCGACCACAGATACAACCACCAGTATGTTGGCGCAAAGCAAGAGCTTCGTATTTTTTGTGCGAAACCTGATCAACAGCGCCGCTATGCTTAAAATGCCAAATCCCCAGGCTATGAGCTGCTCCATGATATAATTGGTCGGAAGGCCTGTGGCTCTGAACACCGCGATAAACATTCCCCAGACAACAAGAAAATAAAAGGCGGTTTTTTTCGCTCCTTCACTCTTGAGGAGAAATAAAAGCAGTATTCCCAGTATACTGATTACGCTCATTCCTACAAACATTAAAAAATAAAGTCCCATTTTTTTTCCTCGCTTTCGTTTTGTATGATAACAGCATACATAGGAAACTTAAATAAATCTGGGAGACAATTCTGAAGAATTCTGAATTTCCTCATTCAGAGGAATTATAATTTCAATCAGGAAGGATTCCTCATCTTCTGTGATGGTAACGGTTCCTTCATAATTGCCGGCAATGCTTCTGATGCTTCTTATGCCAAGCTTCAGACTTTCTCCGTCGTAGGGCCTTTGTCTTTTTTCATTTTTCTGAACAATGCTAAGACATCCATCTATGGTTTTAATCACAAGCAGAATCTCTCCGGAGGGACGGGCATACCTTTCAACATTTGAGAGAAGGTTGTCAAAAATTCTCCTCAGCTCATTGATATCCAGGTACGCCTGAAAATTTCCGCAATCCTTTAAATCTAACCTGCATGAAAATTCATCCTCCAGATCTTCGCACCACTCTGCTGCAAGCTGCTCTATGAGCAGCAGACCGTTTTCGATTTTCTCGGGCTTCCTTTTTTTCTTTCCCAGAAGCTGTTCGGAAAGGACTTTTATCTGCTGCGCTTTTTTCTTTACCATGGAGGCATATGCGCGGTAATCATCCTCCGTGGGTAAATCCTGACCTTCCAGATATTCCGAATAGGAGAGGATGGAGGTAAGAGGCGTGCGTATATCGTGAGAGAGGCTGTGAATGAAATCCTCTCGTTCTTTTCTGAGGGCTTCTTCTTTTTCCAGAAGCTGTCTCTGGGACAGAGAAAGATAGTTAATGCTTTCCGCCAGCAGCGTCAGTTCGTCGTTTCCCTCTAATTCAATCACGAAATCCATCTGCTTTTCCTGAAGCTTTCGGATACCATCCGTTATCACAAGCAGATAGGATATTTTCTGACTGAACAGTACTAAAAAAATCACTATAAAAATAATCATGCAGGCAAAAAAGCACACGGTTTTCATCCAGGCATAAAGTACATTCTCCTGGATGGGATCAAGCAGAATTCCCCTTTCGCTCAAATAAGCATTGGCAAGAATCTGGGATGTATAGCTCAAAAATAAATAGAAAAAGGCTGAAACAGCAAAGCTTAAAAAAAGAAGCTCTATTATTTCCGTTTTCAATTTTTTTCTTTTCCGGTCATTTTGTTTATTCGGCATAATATCCCTTTCCCCAGGCGGTTTTAATATATTTTGGATGCCTGGAAGAATCTCCCAGCTTTTTTCTTATATTTTTAATATGTACCATTATGGTTTCATCTCCCACGGCCTGTTCTTTCCACACGCTTTGATAAATATGGTCCAATGAAAAAAGTTGTCCGGGATGTGTGACGAAAAGCTCCAGTATTTTAAACTCCGTGTATGTAAAAGCAATCAATTTTCCATCTTTGGTGACGCATTGGCGATTTTGGTTCAGCGTCAGATCTTTAAAAATAATTTCACCGGGCTCAGATCTTTTTTCCTCTTTGGCGTTTCCGGTATCGGAGGAATACTGTTGCACTCTGCGAAGCAATGACTTGATTCTGATTAAAAGCTCTGTATTGGAGAAGGGCTTTGGAATATAGTCGTCCGCCCCGGCGGAAAATCCCAGCATTCTGTCGGATTCTTCAGTATATGCTGTCAAAAAAATAATAGGCGCCATAAAACGCCTGCGGATTTGTGTGCCTGCTGAAAAACCGGAAACAAACGGCATACTGACATCCAATAAGTATAAATCTATGGTTTCATCCGCTTTTTCCAAAGCCTCTCTGCCATCCTGCGCCGCAATCACCTCGTAACCCTCATCCGTTAACAGCCTGATCAATATTTCACGGATTTCTTTGTCATCGTCTGCCACCAGAATTCTGTTCTTTTTATTTTCCATAACATCCCCCGCAATTTAAAAATTTTATCCATAAACCGAGAGCCAAAATATTTTCGGTCTCAATATCATATCACAGATAGAACATGAAAAAAACAGGAAAATATTTTGTCGGATGAATAGGGAAACATTCGGCTTGTAGCAGGCTTTCGGTCATGCTAAAATAATAGCGTGCAAGAATTTTGGTTCGGCGTTGGCGCCGATTGCGCCAACGAGACCGGAGCAGATATGAGGTGAGTATATGTCATTTCATCGCAGAAAAGGAAAATTGATTTTGGGAATACTGCTTCCAACGGCTGTTTTAACGGCGCTGATTGCCTGCGGCGATGATCTTTCTGTCAGCGTCCCGGCAGTTACATATCAGGATTTGGCAAGGCCTATTGAGGAAAACGACGAACAGGAGGATGCGTCCCTTCCATCTCAGGAGGCAGAGCGTGAAACGGCTCAGGGGGATTTGAACAACTCTGAGGATGAAATTGTAGAGTCGTCTTTGAGCAGCACAGAGGATGAAACGTCTGCAGAGCCTGATGAAATAACCATTTCCGCGGCCGGGGATGTGACTCTTGGCAATCATAAAGAGCAGGATTACGGCTATTCCTTCAGACAGACCTATGACCAGGCTCAGGATGACAGCTATTTCTTTGAAAATGTATACGAAATATTCAGCGCTGATGACATGACCATCGTAAATCTGGAGGGCCCCCTTACTTTGTCCGAAATCGCCAGAGAAGGGCAGACCTACAGCATTAAGGGAGATCCTGGCTACGCCGGGATTCTCACAAGGGGAAGCGTTGAAGCCGCAGGCATGGGTAACAATCACCGCCTGGACTATGGTCAGCAGGGCAGCGACGATACGGTAAAGGCATTGGAGGAAGAAGGAATCGTCTACGCCTATGAGGAAAACGTGGGTATTTTTGAGGCCCGGGGCATAGGTATCGGAATAATTTCCGTAAATGAGGTTTCCCAGGGAGCGGCAGTGGAAAAAACCATTCAGGAAGGCATAGAGAAGCTTAAAGATCTGGAGGCGGATCTGATTTTGGTGTGCTGCCACTGGGGAGTGGAAGGAGAGTATTACCCTGAGGATTACCAAAAAGCCTTGGGCAGAAAATGTATTGACTGGGGGGCGGATCTTGTAATTGGAACCCATCCCCATGTGCTTCAGGGCATTGAGGAGTATCAAGGAAAATATATCGTATACAGTCTGGGAAATTTCTGCTTTGGAGCCAACAGGAATCCGGCAGATAAGGACTGTATGATTTTTCAGCAGACTTTTACCTTTCTGGAGGGAGAAAAACAGGAAGAGGCTCCGGCGAGAGTAATTCCCTGTCAGGTCAGCTCTGTCACAGCCAGAAATGATTTTAAGCCCACCCCCGCTTATGGTGGGGAAGGACAGAGGATCATTGACAGGATAAACGAGTACAGCAGGGAATTCGGAGTGGAATTTGATCAGGAAGGATACCGGCGGTAGAATGGGAGGAAGTATGAAGGGAATTTATTTTGACGGAACAAGGGCGCTGTATCGGGAGGACATTCCAATACCGCGGCCCCGGGCGGAAGAAAGCCTGGTGAAAGTGCTGATGGCGGCGGTGTGCAATACGGATAAGGAAATATTAAAAGGATACAGGCCGGATTTTCACGGTGTTATGGGGCATGAATTTGTGGGAGTGGTGGAACAGTCTCCTGACAGTGCCCTGATCGGAAAAAGAGTGGTGGGAGAACTGAATGCTTCCTGTGGGCACTGCATATACTGCCGGACAGGCAGGACAACCCACTGCAGCAGCCGCAGGGTGCTGGGAATGCATCAAAAGGATGGGTGCTTCAGCGAATATATGACCATAGATACGTCCCTGCTGCATGTGGTGCCGGACAAGCTCTCCGCAGACAAGGCTATTTACACGGAGCCCCTTGCGGCCGCCTTTGAAATTCTGACCCAGGTGGAGACCGGGCCGGAGAAAAATATTGCGGTTTTAGGAGATGGAAGATTGTCCTACTGTGTGGTTCAGGCGATGAGAGCCGTGGGAGAAAGGGCGACGGTAATTGGTAAGCATCCGGAAAAGCTGGAACTGTTTAGGCCCTTCGCCCATGTGAGTACAGAATGGGAAAGAGAGGGCTATGAAATCGTGGTGGAAGCCACAGGTTCTCCCGGGGGTATTCTGCAGGCTCTTGAGATGGTCAGAAAAAAGGGGATTATTGTGCTCAAGAGCACATATGCAGGGGAAACTTCTCTTCCGCTGAGCCTTGTAGCCGTGAATGAAATCAGCATTATTGGAAGCCGCTGCGGCCCTTTTGCGCCGGCGTTGGAAGCCCTTGGGGATGGAAGGGCCCGGTTTCCGGACATCACTCTTTTTTCCCTGGAGCAGTTTCAGGAAGCCTTTTCCTTTACAGGCTTTAAAGCAGGCTTTTTGATCTCTTCCTAATGGGCTTTGCGTATCTCATAAGGTTTCTGACTATGGAACTGAATGATATTAAGAAATAACTGACAAAGCGTTAGAAATTCCGGAATATCATGTTCTTCCGGATAAATTGCTTTGGAACGGAGGAAGATATGGAAAAAAGAAAATTAAAAAAACTTGGAATCGAAACTTCTCTGCTGGGTTTTGGATGTATGCGTTTTCCGGTGCGGGAGGATGGGGGAATCCTGGAAGAGGAAGCGGAAAAAATGCTGGACAGAGCCATAGCGGGAGGGGTGAATTACATCGACACGGCCTATACCTATCACGATGGGCAGAGCGAGCCTTTTGTGGGGAAGTCGCTGAAAAAATATGACAGAAGCTCCTTTTATCTTGCAACTAAGCTGCCTGTGTGGCAGGTAAGTAAAATCCAGGATATAGACCGGATTTTTGAAGATCAGCTTTCCCGGCTCCAGACGGATTATATTGATTTTTATCTGATGCATGCTCTGGACAGAGAGCGCTTTGATAAAATGGTGGAAATAGGCTGTGTGGAGCGTCTGGAGAAGCTCAAGGAGCAGGGAAGGATACGGTATCTGGGATTTTCCTTCCATGACGGCTATGAAGTGTTTGAAGAAATTCTAAGCTACAGAGACTGGGATTTCTGCCAGATCCAGCTCAATTATATGGACGTTGAAGAACAGGCGGGATTGAAGGGTTATGAACTTGCCGCCGAAAAAGGAATCCCGCTGATTATAATGGAGCCCGTGAAAGGGGGCTTTCTGGCATCCTTTGGGAACGACATTACATTCAGATTCCGGGAAATGGACAGAGGAGCTTCAACGGCCTCCTTTGCCTTGCGCTGGGTGGGAAGTCTGCCCAATGTAAAGGTTATATTAAGCGGTATGTCTACAATGGAGCAGGTGGAGGACAATTTGGGGGTTTTTGAGAAGTTTCGGCCCCTGTCGGAAAGGGAGAGCGAAACCATTCAGGAGGTCAGGGCCATTTTGAACAGCCGGGTTCAAAATGGTTGTACAGGCTGCCGCTATTGTATGCCCTGCCCTGTAGGGGTGGATATTCCCGGTAGCTTCAGAGTATGGAACACCTATCATATATATCAGAATTACAATATGGTAAAGCGTACCTGGGAGACAGAGATTGGAGAAAGCGGACAGCCCAAAAACTGTGTAAAATGCGGAAGATGTGAACGGGCCTGTCCTCAAAAGCTTTCCATTCGGAAAGATCTTGAGAGCGTGCAGCAGGATTTGGACAAGAGGGAAATGGTGCGTTAATGGAGAAGGCGTTCAAGCTGGATTTTGAAAATGATAAGGCGGGGAGTCTGTATGTAAATTGCTGTGGCTGTTCTCAAACGGAGAGCCTTCACAGTTTCGGGCCTGCCTCCAAGCCTCATTATCTTATTCATTATGTGCTCAGCGGAAGAGGACTTTTCCGGTTCCACGACAAAGAATATAAGCTGGAAGCGGGCTATGGTTTTTTGATACAGCCTAATAAGCTGGCGTTTTACCAGGCGGATGAGAGAGATCCATGGAGCTATTTGTGGGTGGGATTTGCGGGAAACAGGGCCGGGGAATATCTTAAGGCCATGGGATTGTCTGAAAGGCATCCTGTTTTTGCCTGCGACAGGTCGGAGGAACTCTACGCCATTGTGAAGGACATGATGGAACATAACACTTTTGGGATCGCGAATGACTTACGCCGTAACGGCCTGATGGGGGTGTTTTTGTCCGTGCTTGCGGAAAATGCCGGGGTGGTGGCCGGTCAGGAGGAGGATAAGGGCAACCAGTATGTGAAAAAGGCGGTGTCCTTTATCCAGAGCAATTACTGTAATCCTATAAAGGTAACGGATGTGGCGGAATTTGTATGCATCAACAGAAGTTATTTGTACACTCTCTTCCAAAGCTATCTGGGTATGTCGCCTCAGCAGTTTCTCACTACCTTTCGTATCACCAAAGCAAGAGAGCTTTTAAATTCCACGGATTATCCCATTGAGAGCATAGCTCTATCCTGCGGCTATAATGACGCGGTTGTGTTTTCAAAGGCGTTCCATGCCATGAAGGGAATGTCTCCTTCCCAGTATCGGAGGGAAAGCCATAAGGAGAGCACAAAGGAGCAGCTAAGAGAGGTAGAACGCCTGATTGCGCAGCTGTTGGAACAAAATAAAAAGGGCGTCACAGGACAAACTGACAATTTAACATTTTGACAGGTTCTGAAAACATATGGATGTGGTATTTGCGCCTCCGTTTTGTATAATGATGCTATAGGAGTCAAAGCAAAAACATAGGAAACGGAATTGGCGCCGGGGCATATGCCGTTGCGGCGGGAAAGGCGAGGGTTAAATGAAGGATATTATTTTAGCGAAATTTGCGGAGGTTTTTGGGGATGCACAGGAGGTGCAAACTTATTTTGCGCCGGGCAGAGTGAATCTGATCGGCGAGCACACAGACTATAACGGAGGCCATGTATTTCCCTGCGCCCTGACTATCGGTACGTATGGCGCTGCCCGTAAACGTCAGGACAGAAAGCTTCGTTTTTTTTCCATGAATTTTGAGAAGCTGGGTGTGATTGAGTCTTCACTGGATGACCTGGTTCCGAGCAAGGAGGCAGGATGGACCAATTATCCAAAGGGGGTTATGTGGGCCTTCGGCCAGAGAGGAATGGAGATTCCCTGCGGTATGGATCTCCTGCTCAACGGCAATATTCCCAACGGTTCGGGTCTTTCTTCCTCGGCCTCTTTGGAGGTGCTGACCGGATTTATTCTCAGGGACTTTTTCCGTTATGAGGTTACCAATCAGGATCTGGCTCTGATCGGACAGTTTTCGGAAAACCAATTCAATAAGGTAAACTGCGGCATTATGGATCAGTTTGCCATTGCTATGGGGAAAAAGGATCACGCCATTTTTTTGGATACGGCGGATCTGTCCTTTGAATATGCGCCTATTAAGCTGGAAAATGCAAAGATTGTCATTGCCTGCAGCAATAAAAAGAGAGGACTGGGGGATTCAAAGTACAATGAGCGCCGAAGCGAATGTGAGGCTGCTCTGGAGGAGCTTCAGAAAGTGGTAAGAATCAACACTCTGGGAGATCTGGACGAAGCTGATTTTGAGAAATATAAGAATGCCATCGGAAGCGATGTGAGAAGAAAGCGTGCAAAGCATGCGGTGTATGAGAACCAGCGTACCATTCAGGCAGTGGAAGCGCTGAAAAATAATGATGTAAAGAGGTTCGGAGAACTGATGAATGCTTCCCATGTTTCCCTGCGGGATGACTATGAGGTGACGGGCATTGAGCTGGACACTCTGGTGGAGGAAGCATGGAAGGCGGAGGGAGTGATTGGCTCCCGCATGACGGGAGCGGGCTTTGGAGGCTGTACCGTCAGCATTGTACAGGATGACGCTATTGACGCCTTTATTGAACAGGCGGGAAGAGCGTATGAAGCGAAAATAGGATACGCGGCTGACTTTTATGTGGTGGAAATTGGAGATGGTCCCTGTAAGCTGTGAAAAGGATTAGTTTTGCCAAAGAAGATGTCTGGTATTGTATTTAAAGGAAGGAAAATGATCATGATTCAGAGCTGTATAAAAAAACTGGTGTCCTACGGCGTACAGACCGGCCTTGTTCCCGAGGAAGATGCGATCTTTACCGCGAATCGTCTGCTGGAGCTTTTCTGCCTGGATGAGCTGGAGGATTCCCACATTTCCGTAACAATGAAGGAGGATGAGCTGGAGGAGGTTCTCTCTGAAATGCTGGATTACGCATATGATAAAGGCATTATGCTGGAAAACAGCATTGTCTACAGGGACTTGTTTGACACTAAAATCATGGGTATGCTGATGCCCCGTCCCAGCGAGGTAATCCGGCGCTTTTATGAGCTCTACGAAAAGGAGTCTCCCAAAGCGGCTACAGATTATTACTATAAGCTCAGCGGGGACTCCGACTATATCCGCAGATACCGTATCCGTAAGGACAGAAAATGGGTTACATCTACAAAATACGGAGATCTGGATATTACCATCAATCTGTCAAAACCGGAAAAGGACCCCAAGGCAATTGCAGCGGCCAAAAACGCAAAGCAGTCAGGCTATCCCAAATGTCTTCTGTGCAGGGAAAACGAGGGATATGCAGGCCGGATAAACCATCCTGCAAGGCAGAATCACCGCATTATACCGGTGACTATAAACGAAAGTCGGTGGGGTTTTCAGTACTCGCCTTATGTGTATTATAACGAGCACTGTATTGTGTTTAATTACGAGCATGTACCCATGAAGATTGATCATGCCGCTTTCTGTAAGTTGTTTGATTTTGTAAAACAGTTTCCTCATTATTTTGTGGGATCCAATGCGGATCTGCCCATTGTGGGAGGCTCTATTCTAAGCCACGACCATTTCCAGGGAGGCAATTATGAATTTGCCATGGCCAAGGCGCCGGTAGAGAGAAGCTTCACAGTGGCCGGATATGAAGATGTGCAGGCTGGAATTGTGAAATGGCCAATGTCGGTTATCCGCTTGAGAGGGTCTGACTCTGATAGAATAATTGCTCTTGCGGATGTGATTTTAAACAAATGGAGAGGGTATACCGATGAAGCCGCTTTTATTTATGCGGAGACGGAGGGAGAGCCTCACAATACCATAACGCCCATCGCCAGAAAAAGAGAGGATAAATTTGAACTGGATCTGGTGCTGAGAAATAATATTACCACACAGGAACACCCTTTGGGCGTATATCACCCCCATGCAAAGCTGCATCACATTAAAAAAGAAAATATCGGATTGATAGAAGTTATGGGTCTTGCAGTGCTGCCGGCCCGACTGAAGGATGAAATGGCTCTGCTGAAGGAAGCGATACGAAACGGCGTTGATTTGAGGGCTGATGAGACGTTGGCAAAGCATGCGGACTGGGTGGAAGAGTTTTCCCCCAAATATCAGGAGATAAACGCTTCCAATATTGATCGGATCATTGAGGAGGAAATTGGTCTGGTGTTTATGGAGGTTTTAGAGGACGCAGGCGTTTATAAAAGAACTGAGGAGGGGCAGGCTGCATTTGACCGATTTGTGACAAGTCTGTCGTAAATAAAGGAAAAGTATAGGAAAAAGAGGGCGCCGTTTTTTGGCGCTCTCTTTCTCAGTGGTTTAGGACTGAAGAAAAATGACGAATAAAGAATGATGTAAAGAAGAAAAAGCCGTCGCATATACGGGAAAATGCATAAATAGAAGTAAAGAAATAGGTAAAATAGTATAAAAATGACGAAAAAATTATTGACGAATATGTAAAAGTTTGGTATTATAAATTTAATTTAGAATACAAATTAATATGAAATGGATTGTTACTGTGGAGCAGGCAAAACCGGATTTTATAGAGTGATTACAGCTTTTAGCTAAAAGGCTGTAATCGATTTATAAGATGCGGTTTTTTAAATTTCCGGCTCCTTACATTCTGAAGCGGCGCAGGCCAGGGAAAAAGCCTGAACAGAGGTTGGAATGGTTATCGAAAAGGTAATAAATAATAACGTTATATCCTCGCGGGATGCGGATAATAATGAAATAATCGTTATGGGCAGGGGGATCGGGTTTCAGAAGAAACCGGGCCAGGCCGTAAATGAAAGACATGTGGAAAAAGTTTTTCGGCTGGAAAACAGCGATGTCAGGGAGCAGTTTAAAAATTTGCTGGAAAGCATGCCCCTGGAATATATTCAAGTATCCGCAGATATTATATCTTACGCAAAGAAGAAGCTGAATACAAAGCTGAGCCAGAATGTCTATCTGACGCTGACTGATCATATTGCATTCGCTATTGAACGCTTTAAAAAAGACATGCCCTTTTCCAACGCGCTGTACGGTGAGATAAAAAGATTTTATCCGGAAGAATTCAGAATCGGAATACACGCTCTGAGACTGATTGAGGAGTGCGCAGGAATCAGACTTCCTGATGATGAGGCGGCTTCCATTGCCATTCATCTGGTGGACGCGGAATTTGACATCAAAGTACGAGATACTTACTGCATGACAAACATGATGGAGGATATTGTGAGGATTCTTGAAAAGGAGCTGGTGCTTCCTCCGGAGGAGTCCTTCCACAGAGATTTCCTCCTTTCCAGCCTAAAGTTTCTTTCCCACAGGCTTTTATTCATTCCACTGAAGGAGGGAACGAGAGATCAGAGGCTTTATGAATTTGTGAGAAAGCATTGTTGTCAGGAGTATGAGCCGGTTCAGAAAATAAAGAAATTTATTAGGGAAAAATATGGCTGTGATATGACAGAAGAAGAGCAAATCTATCTGACGCTTTGGCTTAAGCAAGCTGTGGATGGTGAGAATAATTCTAACAGGAAGGGAAGAACAGAACATGGGGGTATTTGATTTTTTGAAAAAGAAAGAAATTGTGCTGGGGGCTCCGGCAGAGGGGGAATGCGTTCCGCTCTCCCAGGTACAGGATCCCACCTTTGGAGAGGAAATACTGGGGAAGGGGATTGCAGTTATTCCATCAGTGGGGACCATATATGCTCCGGCGGATGGAGAGATCAGTACAGTTTTTCCTACAGGACATGCGGCCGCAATGACCACGCCGGAAGGGGTTGAGATATTGATCCATGTGGGCTTGGACACCGTTAACTTGGGCGGCAAACATTTTCAGGTCGGCATAAAGGAAGGAGATAAGGTAAAAAAGGGAGATGTTTTAATTCAGGCAGATATTGAAGGAATCAAAAACGAAGGGTATGACATAATTACACCCATGGTTATCTGCAATACACAGGATTTCGAGGCTGTTGAGGGAATCACAGGAATACATGTATATCCGGGAGAGGATTGTCTCAAGATCAGGAAGGAATAGCCAGGGGGGAACGGTATGCTGAAATGCTTTGGGAAGAGTGTGCTGGAAGGAATTGCAGCAGGGAAAATACATATTTTCCGTAAAAAGGGAGCCGACGCGGAAAAAAAAGAAATAAATAATCCGGATGCAGAGATTGGAAGGTTTGATGAAGCAAGAGTCAGAGCCGACAGACAGCTGGCAGCACTCTATGAAAAAACAGAAAAAGAGATTGGAAAAGAAGAGGCAATGATTTTTGAGGTGCACAGGATGATGCTTGCCGACGAGGATTATCAGGACACTGTTCGCCGAATGATTCTGAGAGAGAAGGTAAATGCAGAGTACGCGGTTCTGGAAGCCGGCAAAGCTTATGCCCAGGAATTCGCTTCTATGGAAGATGATTACATGAAAGCCCGCGGCGCCGATGTGTTGGATGTTTCCAGACGTGTGGCGGGAATTTTATCCGGGACTGGATCGCAGGAGAGCAGCTTTGATGAGCCGGTAATTCTTCTGGCGGAAGATCTGTCACCCAGTGAGACCATGCAGCTTGATAAAAGTAAGATCGCGGCCTTTGTACTGAGAGGAGGCTCTGCCAATTCTCACACGGCGATTCTGGCACGGGCCATGAATGTTCCGGCTTTGGTGCAGACTCAGACAGAGCTTAAAGACGAATATGAAGGCAGAAACGGCGCTGTGGACGGCTTCAAGGGAATGTTCATTCTGGAACCGGATGAGGAGACGGAAAAGGAGCTTCAGGATAAAATCAATGCTGCGGTTTTGGAAGGGGAACGGCTTCGTCAGCTAAAAGGACTTGAAAATGTAACCTCTGACGGCCGAAAGATCAATATCTGTGCAAACATCGGTTCAGCCGAAGATGTGGAGTCCGTTCTTTCCTCAGACGCTGAGGGCATCGGTCTCTTCAGAAGCGAATTTATATATTTGGGAAGAGAAGATTATCCTTCCGAAGAAGAACAGTTTGAAATCTATAGGAATGTACTTTCCAATATGAAGGGAAAACCGGTGATTATCAGAACGCTGGATATCGGAGCGGATAAACAGGCGGGCTATTTTAAGCTTGGTGAGGAAGAAAATCCTGCGCTGGGATACCGGGCAATCCGTATTTGCCTCACAAGGACGGAGATATTTAAAACACAACTGAGGGCCATCCTGCGGGCGGCGGCATATGGGAACGCTGGCATAATGTTTCCCATGATCGCCTCCCTTTGGGAGATCAGAAAAGCCAAGGAAATTACAGAGGAGGTAAAAAAGGAACTGGCAGCTGAGGGGAGGGCTTTTGGGCAGGCGCCTCTGGGGATTATGATTGAAACGCCGGCAGCCGCTATTATCAGTGACAGGCTGGCGGAGGAGGTTGCTTTTTTCAGCATAGGAACCAATGATCTCACACAGTATACGCTTGCAGTTGACAGACAGAACCAGACGCTGGAGAAATTTTATGACGCGCACCATGAGGCGGTGCTGAGGCTGATTGGAATGACTGTGGAAAATGCCCATAAGGCTGGTATTTGGGCGGGCATCTGTGGAGAGCTGGCAGCGGACACATCCCTGACAAAGACTTTTGTGGATATGGGGGTTGACGAACTTTCTGTTTCGCCTTCTATGGTGCTGAAGGTAAGAAAGGCAGTCAGAGAAATATAAGAAAAATTGTTATAAGGAGGAGCAGTTGCATGAAGGAGTTTGAGCACACGGTTCAGAATGAGCTGGGAATGCACGCAAGACCCGCGGGCCTTTTGGTAAAAAAGGCGGGAGAGTTTAGCAGCTCAGTGACAGTGGACAACGGGGAGAAGAAAGTGGACGCAAAAAAAATTATGTCCCTGATGATGCTCGGGGCAAAGAAGGGACACACTCTGAAGTTTAGCGTGGAAGGTTCCGACGAGGAGGAGGCGGCAAAAGCTCTTCAGATGTTTGTAAAAGATAATTTGTAAAATGAGTAGTTATCAAATAGATATTTAATTTGTATTCGAAGGAAAGTCATTCCTGTTGAATAGAGAATCCTGAGGCTAGGGCAGGAAATAAGTTAGGGGGTTATTCAAATATGATGAAACGTTTACAGAAGCTGGGGAAGGCCCTTATGCTTCCGGTAGCTTGTCTGCCGATTTGCGGTATCCTGATGGGTATCGGTTACCTGATGTGTCCCGCTACCATGCAGGGCGGTGAAGTTACTGGAATTATCCAGCAGATTGGATATTTTCTTGTGCAGGCCGGCGGAGCCCTGATCAACAATCTGGCTCTTTTGTTCGTAATTGGTGTGGGCGTAGGTTTGTCTGAAGAAAACGACGGAACGGGAGCGCTGGCGGCTCTTGTGTCCTGGCTGATGATCACAACGCTGCTGAGTACATCCGTTGTCACGACCATTGTTCCTTCCATTGCAGACAATCAGGACGCGACACTGGCGTTCAATAATATTGTGAATCCGTTTATTGGAATTCTGGCCGGCGTGATCGGCGCAACCTGCTATAATAAGTTCAAAGGAACGAAGCTGCCCGACTGGCTATCCTTTTTCAGTGGAAAACGCTGTGTGGCAATTGTATCAGGTGTGGTTTCCATTGTTGTCTCAGCCATTCTTTTATTTGTATGGCCGGTTCTGTTCAGCCTTCTCATTGCGCTGGGAGAAGCCATCATTGGAATGGATGCGGTAGGCGCTGGAATTTATGCTTTCCTGAACAGACTGCTGATTCCTACCGGACTGCATCACGCTTTGAACAATGTATTCTGGTTTGACACCATCGGAATCGGAGACCTGAGTCATTTCTGGGCAGGTGATACTTCCGCCGATGTTACCTGGAGTTTGGGTATGTATATGTCCGGATTCTTCCCCTGCATGATGTTCGGTGTACCTGGAGCGGCTCTGGCTATGATACATACCGCAAAGGCCAAAAAGAAAAAGATTGCCATCGGCCTTGTTGCATCTGCGGCAGTCTGCTCCTTTGTCTGCGGTGTTACCGAGCCCTTTGAGTTTGCATTTATGTTCCTGGCTCCCGGGCTCTATGTGATCTATGCTTTGCTGTACGGTATTTTTGTTACAATTACAACTCTGGTAGGCTTCCGGGCGGGCTTCAGCTTTTCCGCAGGAGCTACGGATCTCCTGTTTTCGGCTTCTCTGCCGGCTGCTCAGAACACCTGGATGATCATTCCGCTTGGCATCGCGGCGTTTATTGTATTTTACGTAGTGTTCCGGCTTGCGATAGTTAAATTTGATCTTAAGACGCCCGGCCGCGAGGATGATGATATTGAGGCGGAGAAATCCGCAGTTTTGGCAAATGATGACTTTACGGCAGTTGCTGTGACTGTTTTGGAAGGATTGGGAGGAAAGGATAATATCACATCTCTTGATAACTGTATTACCAGACTGAGGCTGGAGGTGAAGGACTATACCAAGGTGGATGAAAAGAAAATTAAATCTTCCGGTATTTCCGGTGTGATCAGACCCAGCAAAACCTCCGTTCAGGTTATTGTGGGTATGAAGGTTCAGTTTGTCGCAGATGAAATGAAGAAGTTGCTGAAATAAGTAATATTTTGGAGGTATGCACCTTGAAGAGGAGGTGCTTCCGGTTATAATCCCTAGCATATGAAAAGCTGCGCCTCGAAGTCTATTCGGACTTCGAGGCGCAGCTTTTACCTATTGCCGTAAAGGTATAACGGAGATCTGTTATTTTCCTGCCCAGTGTTGTATGATAAAGGTATTTATGCAATAATTATATGGAAATCCGGCAAGGAGCCGGCCTCGTGAAAGAAAAGGCACAAAAACAGAAGGGCTGGAAAGTATATGAAACGGTTTGCGGTTATCAGTGACATTCATGGAAATTATAAGGCTTTGGAAGCTTTTTTGAATTATCTGGAAAACATCCGGCGGATGGAATCATTTGTCTGGGAGATTATGTGACGGATAGTCCTTACCATCAGCGAACCATGGAGATGATCTACCAGATGCGGAATGGGATACCCTGCTTTATGATTCGTGGAAACAGAGAAAATTATTTGCTGGATAATGACCAAAAAAGCCAAAACTGGAAGCCTTCGTCCTCCAACGGGGCTCTGTACTATACGGCGACGCACATAACTCCCCGGGATCTGGACTTTTTCCGCAGCCTGCCAGAGGAACGCATTTTTGCAGAGAAAGACTGCCCGGACGTATACTTGTGCCATGGAACGCCGGGAGAGGTGAGGGGAGAAGAGCACAGTTTGCCATGGTCACAGCAGGCGGGGAATGGGAGATGAAGCTTATGTCCATACCATATGATGTGAAGAGTTTTTTACAGGATTTTCGGGGCAGCGGACTTGATCAGACAGCCTTAATTCTGAACAGGGCTGTAAAAAAGACTCTTGTCACGGGCGTAAATTATTTTTATCTGAGTATTCTGGAGGTGCAGAGGGAAACAGGGCTTGAGCTCTCTCAGATTCCGGAGAGCGCTTGGGAAAAAGTTGCTGAAAGATTGGAGCTTTAAGAATGAAATTTTTACTGGCGGCTATTAACGCAAAATATATCCATTCCAATCCGGCTATATACAGCCTGCGGGCCTACGCCGGGGAGGAGCTGCGGGACAGCATTATGCTTGGAGAGTATACCATAAATCAGAGTATGGGCGAAATTTTAGGAGATATATACCTGAAAAGGCCTGATGCAGTGGGCTTTTCCTGCTACATCTGGAATTGGAGGCTGGTGGAGGAACTGGTGGAGGAACTGCCTAAGCTGCTTCCTGAGACAGATATATGGCTGGGAGGGCCCCAGGCGACTTTTGACGCGCCGGAGATCTTAAAGAGATATGGTCAGATTACGGGAATTATGGTAGGAGAAGGGGAGGTTTCCTTCCGGGAGCTGATGAAGTATTACGTTCAGGGAAAGGAGGGGAACCGTGGTTTAGAACAGTGCCCTGGACTGTGCCTTAGGGAGGGATACACAGCCCCGGCGAAACCGGCGGATATGAGTGGACTGCCCTTTCTCTATGAGGATCTGGAACCCTTCTCCAATAAAATCATATATTATGAAAGCAGCAGAGGCTGTCCCTACCGCTGCAGCTACTGTCTGTCCTCCATCGACAAAAGGGTGAGATTGCGGGATATTCATGTGGTAAAAAGAGAGCTGCAGTTTTTTCTGGATCATAAGGTAAAACAGGTAAAGTTTGTGGATAGAACCTTTAACTGTGATCATGAACATGCCCTGGCTATTTGGAGGTATCTTCAAGAGCATGATAACGGCATCACAAATTTTCACTTTGAGATTTCAGCGGATATTTTGAAAGAGGAAGAGATCCAACTTTTGAACAATCTCCGGCCGGGACTGGTTCAGCTGGAAATCGGCGTACAGTCCGTAAATCCCAGAACACTGGAAGCCATTCATAGGAGAGCGGATATGGAGAGACTGGAAAGCGCTGTGGAGGACATACGCAAAGGGCATAGGATTCACCAGCATTTGGATTTAATTGCAGGGCTGCCCTTTGAGGATTATGAAAGCTTCGCCAAATCATTTGACAAAGTATATTCCATGAAACCTCATCAGTTTCAGCTGGGATTTCTCAAGGTGCTCAAGGGCTCTGCCATGTACGAGGACGCAAAAGGATACGGTATCCGGTATATGAGCAGACCTCCCTACGAGGTTCTCTGCACGGATTGGCTCTCCTATGAGGAGATTCTGCGGCTGAAGGGGATTGAGGAGATGGTGGAGGTCTATTATAACAGTGGGCAATATTCCCATACACTGGCTTTTTTGGAAAAGGCGTTTGAAGGTCCCTTTGTCATGTACGAGACCCTCGCGGGGTTTTACAAAGCCGGAGGATATTTTTTAAAAAGTCCCGCAGGAGCGGAACGGTTCAGAATTCTCCTGGATTTTGCCGAATGCTTTGATGGAGAGAATCTTCCGGTTTACAGAGAGCTTATGACCTACGACATGTATTTAAGAGAAAACCTAAAGAGCAGACCGGATTTTACGGAAAGCCGGGAGGAATTTAGAGAAAGCATGAGAAATTTTTATATACGGGAGGAGAAAGAGAGAAGCTATCTGCCGGATTACGGGAAATATGATTGGAAACAGATGAGCAAAATGACTCATATGGAGCCTTTCTTTTATCAGGTATGGGATCCACAGGGCGTGACCTGCAGAAGGACAAGACCGGCGTTTGTGCTTTTTGATTATCAAAGGAGAAACCCTTTAAACAAGGAGGCGCGCACAATCCTCATAGAAAAGCCGGAGGAAGCTTTTTTGGAAAGGAAGTGAGAAAATTCATGATGGATTCTTATGTGAGTATTGATCTGGAGACGACGGGACTGAATCCCCGGCTGGATAAAATAATAGAAATCGGAGCTGTAAAGGTAAAAGAGGGGCGGCTTGAGGAAACCTTTTCCACTCTTGTAAATCCAGCAAGACTTTTGGGTGAAAAAATTTCGGGACTTACGGGAATCAAAGATGAGATGCTTCTGGCGGCTCCGGAAATCGAAGAGGTTATGCCGAAGCTATTGGAGTTTTTGGAGGATTATCCCCTGTTGGGGCACAGCGTTTTATTTGATTTTTCCTTTCTGAAAAAGGCGGCTGTGAACCAGAGACTTTCCTTTGAGAGAAATGCAGTGGACACACTGAAGATTGCAAGAAAACACCTGTCTTTTCTGGAGCACAGAAATCTGAAATATTTGTGCGAATATTATGGGATAGAGCATGAAGCGCACAGAGCCCTTTCGGATGCAGAGGCAACCGTGTCCCTATACGAAAAGCTTGCGGAACAGTTTTACACTGAGGAGGAGACACTGTTTCGGCCCTGCGCGCTGTATTATGAGGCAAAGAGAGACACTCCTGCTACAAATGCTCAGAAGGAAAGGTTATATCGTCTGATCAACCGGCATAAACTAATAGTAAGCGTTAATGTGGATAAGCTGTCCCGAAGCGAGGCCAGCCGTCTTACAGATAAGATTCTGTCAGAGTACGGGCGATAATTTGACTGCTGGCGGACCGCAGCTGTTCTGCCTCCTGCACCAGAACCCTAATCTTGTCTGTCCGGTTCTGGAGAGCGTAATACTCTGCCAAACGATAGTAGGTGCGGCTGACGTCGGTGTGAGTGCTTACCGCAAATTCCATTACTTCGGCAGCCTGTATGGAGAATCCGCCATCCCACAGTGCATCGGCCCATTTCTGCAGAGTACGGGCCAGCACCGTATAGTTTTGATCATATTCCGAAAGAGGCGTGATGTTGGCGGTGCCGTACTCTAGCTTCAGATCCGTATTGGAATACCCTGTGAGGTTTACAATGGGCTGCTCAGAAAGGGCATACAGAATATCCAGGCATTCCTTTACGGTGCTGTTTTCGGTGAACGTATGTACAGGCAGCGTATCCAGAGGGATTTTGATGTAATCCAGGCGCTCCAGTGATTTACGGCGCACAGAGTTAGCCCGGCGTTCACGCTCCCAGAAGAGCTGATCCGCCTTTTTGCTATTTCGTTTATTTCTGGAAAGAACCATGGAAAGTATTAGTATAAGGGCGATAAAACTTGCCAAAAACGGTAAATTCATATATAATATCCTTTCAAGAGTTTGTTATGACGATGCAGATAGGAGTGAACATGTTTCATATGAACAAAAAAACGAAACAGCGGATTTCGGCAACCATCATCGTTTTGCTGGTGCTTGCTATGGTAATTCCTACTTTATCATATTTTTTATATTAATTCAATTATTGAAGTGTTGACTACTGAAACGGGCAAGGAGAATACTATGACAAAATGGTTTAAAAAAAGCTGTGGGGGCGTATTGCTGTGCCTTTTGACGCTGACCCTTGGCACGGCCGCAAATAGCATAACGGTCAGGGCGCAGAATGAAGAGGCAATCAAGACAGGGATTTTTGCCGATGAACTGGATCTGTCCGGCATGACGTCCGGGGAGGCATCCGCTACCATAGAAAATTACATAGAAGAGCTGAAATCCGTGGAAATCACTCTTTTAGCGGCTCAGGATGAAGAAGTGACGGTCACCGCCGGCGATCTGGGCATTTCCTGGGCTAACCCGGAGCTTGTGGAGGAGGCCCTCAGCCTGGGAACCCAGGGAAATGTGATTGAGCGGTATAAATCCCTCATGGATTTGGAGCATGAAAGTAAGATTTTTGACATAGAACTGGATTTTGATATTCAGGCTATCAATAACGTGCTGACTGAGCAGTGTACACAGTATGACCAGGAGGCTGTGGATATGTCTCTGGTCAGGAAAAACGGCGGGTTTGAGATTGTCCAGGGTGTTACAGGCTATATGCTTGATGTGGAAACCTCCATTGACAAGGTGTACGATTATTTAACGCAGGAATGGGATTATCAGGCTTGCAGCATTTCTCTGGACGTGGCAGTGGATGAGCCCCAGGGAAGCGAGGAAGAGCTTTCTCAGGTTCAGGATGTTTTGGGTAGCTTCACTACCTCCTTCAGTTCTTCGGGAACTGCTAGAAGCGCCAATGTTTCCAATGGATGCAGTCTGATCAACGGCACTGTACTTTATCCTGGAGAAGAATTTTCTTCTTATGATAAGGTATCGCCCTATACGCAGGAAAACGGCTACTATATGGCGGCCTCTTATTTAAACGGCAGAGTGGTTGACAGCTTGGGAGGCGGAATCTGCCAGGTTACCACGACTTTGTATAATGCTGTTTTGAACGCCGAGCTTGAGGTTACGGAGAGACATAACCATTCCATGATCGTTTCCTATGTGGATCCCTCTGCGGACGCCGCCATTGCGGAAAGTGCAGGAAAGGATTTTCGGTTTGTGAATAATACGGATTATCCTGTTTACATTGAAGGAGTGATCGAGAACAAAAGGATTACCTTTAATATTTACGGTAAAGAAACCAGACCCTCTAATCGTCAGGTGACCTATGAGAGTGAGGTTCTGGAGGTAATTAATCCTCCTGCGGATTTGATTTATGCAGATGCGGGTCAGCCCATCGGATATATTACACAGGCCAGCGCTCATATCGGATACAAGGCAAGACTGTGGAAAGTGGTTACCGAGGATGGAGTGGAGGTAAGCCGGACGCAGGTAAACAGCAGCAGCTATAAGATGGTGCCCAGAACTGCTACGGTAGGGACAGCCACAGCCGATCCCGCCGCTTATGAGGAGATCATGGCTGCAATCGGAACAAATAATATCGACCATGTGAAAAATGTCATTGCTCTTCTGACCGCTCCGCCTGCAGATCCCAACGCTGTGCCGGCAGAGGGACAATAGAGCTGAAAGATTCAGGCCCATGATAAAAGCGGGAGGCCGGTATGAAAATCGGTAAGGTATCGGAAAATGTTTTAAAGCGTTCCATATTAAGAACAATAAAAACAAAGCGAAGAGAAGTTTTAAATGGCGCAGACGTAGGGGCGGACTGCGCCTTTTTTACATCCTTTTCAGGGGAGTTTCCGGTAATCTGCATGCAAGAGGCTCCCGTGACGGCAGATGCAGAGAGAGGGAATGGAGACTCTGGAGGGGATTTTATGGGAGCCATGTCCATGGCGCATCTGATTCAAAAATGCGCCAACAATCTGGCTGCAGGCGGCGCCCTGCCGGTGGCAGTGATGATCACTCTGCTGCTGCCGGAGAGGGCGGAGGAGCCCTTTGTGAGAAAGCTTATGGAGGAAGCGGAGCTGGCATGCGGCAGCCTGGAAATGGAGATTGCGGGAGGACAGACACGGGTGTGCAGGGAGGTGAAGGTTCCTTATGCGGTCGTTACAGGCTTTGGAAAAAGTCGAACTGGAGGACTGAGAGGCTGTGCGCCAGGGCAGGATATTGTGGTCAGCAAATGGGTGGGGCTGGAAGGAACGGCTTTCCTTGCCCGATATTACCATGATGAGCTGCTTCAGAGATATCCCGGATATTTTGTGGAGGAAGCTGTCCGTTTCGACCGCTTTTACTCCATATTGCCGGAGGCTGCAACCGCCGTGAAGTCCGGCGTTTGCGCCATGCACGACGCTTCAGAGGGAGGCATTTTCGGAGCCCTCTGGGAGCTTGCAGAGGGAGCAGGCGTTGGACTTACCATAGATTTAAGAAAGCTGCCGCTCAGGCAGGAGACAGTGGAGATCTGCGAGTACTGTGGATTGAATCCATATGAGCTTTTATCAGGAGGATGCCTAGTGATGGCCTGTGAGGACGGCCGGCGGCTTGCAGAGGCTCTTGAAGGAGAGGGGATTCCTGCAGCTATTGTGGGAAAAACCACTGACAGCAATGACAGAATCATCCGAAATGCTGAGGAAATTCGTTTTATGAACCGGCCTCAGGGGGATGAAATATATAAAATAGCAGTGCCGGAAATTGCGGGCGCGGAACGGAGCGGAAAATGAGAGAAGAATTATTGGCTATTATTGAGAAGAACAGCCGTATGGATTTGAAGGAGCTGGCGGTTATTTTGGGAGTGGAAGAAATTGATGTGGCAAATGAGCTTGCGGCATTAGAGGCCGAAGGGATTATATGCGGCTATCACACTCTGGTCAACTGGGAAAAAACTACCGTGGATAAGGTGGACGCTCTGATTGAAGTACGTGTAACGCCTCAGAGAGGGCAGGGATTTGACGGAATCGCTGAGCGTATTTACAAATATCCTGAGGTCAGAAGCGTATATTTGATTTCCGGCGGTTATGATCTTATGGTGATTCTGGAAGGAAAAACTCTGCGGGAGGTGGCAAATTTTGTGTCAGATAAGCTCTCCACACTGGATACGGTGCTGAGCACCGCCACTCATTTTATTTTAAAGAAATATAAAGACCATGGAACCGTATTTGCCCGGGAAAAAGAAGATGAAAGGGAGATGATCACCCCATGAGAAATCCGCTGTCAGATAAAATTGTAAATATTAAGCCTTCGGGCATTCGGAAATTCTTTGATATTGTAAGCGAGATGAAGGATGCGATTTCTCTTGGAGTGGGGGAACCGGATTTTGACACGCCCTGGCATATCCGGGATGAAGGCATTTACTCTCTGGAAAAAGGGAAAACCTTTTACACCTCCAATTCCGGGTTGAGGGAACTTCGCTTGGAAATATGCAATTACATAAAAAGAAAGCAGGGAATTTCTTATGACTGGAATCAGGAGGTGCTGGTTACCGTGGGCGGGTCCGAAGCCATTGATATAGGACTCAGAGCCATGATTAATCCGGGCGAAGAGGTTCTTATTCCTCAGCCCAGCTATGTTTCCTATGAGCCATGCGCCATTCTTGCCGGTGGGGTTCCTGTAATTATCGATCTGAAAGCAGAGAACGATTTTCGGCTGACGGCAAAGGAGCTGGAGGAGGCAATCACAGAGAGAACCAAGGTTTTGATTCTTCCATTTCCAAATAATCCCACGGGGGCCATCATGGAAAAACATGATTTGGAAGCCATCGCTGAGGTAATCTTAAAACATGACATAATTGTCATGTCTGACGAGATTTATGGGGAGCTGACTTATAAAGGGGAGCATATTTCCATTGCAAGTCTGCCCGGTATGCAGGAGAGAACGATTCTGATCAACGGTTTTTCCAAAGCATATGCCATGACGGGCTGGAGATTAGGCTATGCCTGCGGGCCCAGGGAAATCATTGAACAGATGACAAAAATCCATCAATTTGCCATTATGTGCGCGCCCACCACAAGCCAGTATGCGGCTGTGGACGCTTTAAAAAATGGAGATGCGGATGTTAGTGAAATGCGCACGGCGTATAATCAGAGAAGGAGATTTCTGATGAACGCATTTCGGGAAATGGGGCTTGAGTGCTTTGAGCCCTATGGAGCTTTTTATGTATTTCCCTGCATTCGGGAATTTGGCATGACCAGTGAGGAATTTGCCACCAGATTTTTGGAAGAAGAAAAGGTGGCGGCAGTTCCCGGAACGGCCTTTGGGGAATGCGGAGAGGGATATTTGAGAATTTCCTATGCCTATTCTCTGGAGAAGCTGAAAATTGCCATCGGACGCTTGGAACGCTTTGTGAAAAAGCTCAGAGAAGAACAGCGTCAGGAAACCGGGAGCGGCGCTGTAGCCCGGCAATAAACTCTTTGGCCTCTGCCGGGCGGGATTTTATATTACGAAGTGGAGACTGGACATGCACATTATTCTGCATCAGCCGGAGATTCCGGCAAATACGGGAAATATCGGGAGAACCTGCGCTGCTGCAGGGTGCAGCCTACACCTAATTGAGCCCCTGGGTTTTCGCCTGAATGAAAAGGAGATTAAACGGGCGGGCATGGATTACTGGGAGCGCCTGGATATAACCAGATATATGAATTTTCAGGAATTTAGGGAGAAGCATCCCAATGCAAAAATCTGGATGGCTACAACCAAGGCAAGACAACTCTATACTGAGGCTTCCTATGGAGCGGATGACTATATCATGTTTGGGAAGGAAAGCGCCGGTATTCCGGAGGAGATTTTGCTGGAATACCGGGAGACCTGTATTCGCATTCCCATGCTGCCAGGGATCCGCTCCTTAAATCTTTCTAATTCTGTGGCAGTGGTGCTCTATGAGGCTCTGCGTCAAAACAGTTTTTGCGGGCTGCAGGCGGAGGGAGAGCTGCACAGACTGCGTTGGAATGTGTGAGGGAAGCGTTAAGAGGGTATATGGAAAGAAAGAGGAGCAGAGGAATTCATGCAGATACATAATACGGCGTTTATAGCGCCCGGAGCGATAGTACGCGGGAATGTGATACTGGGGGAGGATACCAGCGTCTGGTATCATGCCGTTATCAGGGGAGACAGAGATTTTATTGCAGTAGGAAGAGGAAGTAATATTCAGGACAACTGCGTGGTGCATGTAGAGGAGGGCAATCCTGTGGTCATTGGCGAAAATGTGACGGTGGGACACAGCGCTGTGCTGCATGGATGCAGGATCGGAAATAATACACTGATTGGGATGGGAGCCATCATTATGGATGGATGCGTGATAGGAGAAAACTGTATTGTGGGAGCGGGCGCTCTGGTAACGCAAAATACGGTTATACCGGAACATTCGCTTGTAGTTGGTTCCCCTGCCAGAGTAAAAAGACAGGTTACCGCGGAAGAGACAGAAGCCAGCCTGAAAAATGCGCGGCTCTATGTGGAAGAAGCGGCTAAAGCCCGTGAAGAAAGCAGCGGGCATGGGAATGACGCAAAATAGAATTGTGTTAAATGGCATAACGTGAACGACACATAGACAGGGGAAGAATCATGTTGGACAAAAAAGAACTGAAGAGATTGGCAGGGGATGTGACCTATAAGAGAGGCCAGGAGCTTTACAGGATGAATGAGATAGAGGAATTCACTGTAAGCTCTGATGAAGGCAGCAGGAAGGATTATATTCTGGCTGTCGTTCACGGCAGCGGACGCAAGCGCTATCAGGTGAATTTGACATACAGCTATGAGGAAGAGGAGCTTGTGGATTATGATTGTGAATGTCCTGCATACAATCATTATACCGGACTCTGTAAGCATTGCGTGGCGGCGGCGCTGGAATACATAGATCGTTTGGAAATAAGGATGGCAATTCAGCAGTATATGAACGTTCTTCCCCAAAATATAAAGAAGGGCAGACCGGCGGTGCGCACGGCTTCGGGCTACGCTCCCGCTTCGAACAGGGAGCCTGGGACAACCCCCTCCATGAAGGCTCTTTTAGGGAACAGAATATTGCAGCGGAGCCTTCCGGTGACGCAGAGAGAGATCTGCGGGAAGGTCAGTCTGGAGCCGTCCCTTTACGTTCAGAATGGGGATTGGAAGTTGGATTTTCATATTGGCGTTTCCAGAAAATATGTGCTGAAAGACATTTTTACCTTTACCCGGCTTTTGGAAGCTCATCAGGCATATGCCTACGGACAGAAGTTGAATTTTGTGCACGATATAAGCGCTTTTTCAGAGGACAGCGTACCCATAGTGAATTTCCTGCGCAGCTGGGTAAGGAATAACCAAGAGCGCTATGTGCAGAATGTGTACTATTATTACGGCTATGGAGAGCGATTTCCCAAGCTTCGTCAGATCAAGCTTTCCGCCGCAGAGTTGGAAAGCTTTTTGGAATTAATGGAAGACAGGGAATTTACCGCGTACGTGGGAAACCAGAACGAAACGATCTGGAAGATGTGCCCGGAAAAGCTGCGGCAGAAGGTAGTAATCCGGGGAAAGGCTCAGGGAGCGGAGGTTTCCATTAATTTTGTACCGGGCGTTTTTACAGGCACGGCCCTGTTTTACTTTCAGGAAGGCCGGGTTTACAGAGTGGACAGACAGGAAATAGAGCCGGTAATGGATTTTATGAAATGCCTGAATGATCTGCCGGGGCGTAAGGCATATATTGAGAAGATTGACATTCCCGCTTTCTGCAGAGAGCTTCTTCCCTCTCTGGAGAAGCATTTTGACTGCGTATATGAGAATTTTGTAAAGGAAAAGTATGGAATAGAAGAGGTTTGCTTTGAAATATATCTGGATGCGCCCCAGAGAGATTTTATAACCTGTCGGCTTAAGGCCGTTTATGGGAATAAAAAATATGATGTGTATGGAAAGCAAGGCGGTGAGATTTACCGTGATCTGGTAAAGGAGATGGAAACGGGCTCTAAGATCGGCGGGTACTTTAACGCATATGACGAGGATAATGCCTGCATGGCACTGGCAGAGGATGAGGATATGCTTTATGAGCTTCTGACCCGGGGAATTGTAGAGTTTCAGGGATTGGGAGAAGTGTATCTGTCGGACGCCCTGAAGCGTATCCGAATCAATCCGGCTCCCAGAGCCGCTTTGGGCATTTCTCTGTCAGGAGATCTTCTGGAGCTCACCATGACCTCCGAGGATGTGTCCATGGAACAGCTTCAGGAAATTCTTTCCAGATATGACAGAAAGAAAAAGTATTACCGCCTGAAAACCGGAGAATTTATTGATATGAATGGGGAAAGCATTGGCGCCCTTCTGGAGCTGAAGGAGGGACTGTGCCTAACAGACGCTCAGATCAGAGAAGGAAAAGCGCTGCTCCCTAAATACCGGGCGCTGTATGTGGATGTGGAATCCAGAGAATGGGAGGCTCTGCCCATTAAGAAAAACGGCGGTTTTAAGGCGCTGGTGCGTAATATGAAGACCGTTGAGGATAATGACTTTGAGGTTCCGCAGAGTCTGGAGAAGATTCTGAGAGAATACCAGAAAAAAGGCTTTCTGTGGCTGAAAACCCTGAAACACAACGGGTTCGGCGGCATTCTTGCGGACGATATGGGTTTGGGGAAGACTCTGCAGGTGATTGCCTTTTTTTTATCGGAAATGGAGATGGAGAAAGGGGCGCGTGACCCTTCGCTGGTGGTCTGCCCCGCTTCTTTGGTGTATAACTGGAAGAGCGAATTTGACCGGTTTGCACCGGCGCTATGCGTGAAAACCGTTACCGGCACTGGGGCGGAACGGAAGGCGCTTTTGAGCTCCGTCGGCGAGGGGGAAATCTTAATCACCTCCTACGATCTGCTTCGGAGGGACATCAGGGAATATGAAAATATGACCTTTGCCTGTCAGGTCGTGGATGAGGCTCATTATATTAAGAATCATAATACTCAGGCTGCAAAGGCGGTGAAGGAAATCAGGGCGGGCTTTCGACTGGCGCTGACAGGCACCCCTATCGAAAACCGCCTCAGTGAGCTTTGGAGTATTTTTGATTTTCTGATGCCTGGATTTTTATATGAGTATCAGAGATTTAAGAATGAGTTTGAATTCCCCATTGTACATGGCGGAGAGGAAGCTGCCGCACGGCGTCTGCAGAAAATGATTCGCCCCTTTATTTTGCGGCGCTTGAAAAGGGAGGTTCTCAAGGATCTGCCGGATAAGCTGGAGGAGAATCTGTATGTGTGTTTGGAAGGAGAGCAACAGGCATTGTATGATGCCCATGTAAAAAGGTTGCTCCTTATGCTGGACAAGCATTCCGATGAGGAATTTTCCCGAAACAAAATTCAGGTGCTTGCAGAGCTGACGAAGCTCAGGCAGCTTTGTTGTGATCCTTCGCTGTTATATGAAAATTATCAGGGAGAATCTGCAAAGGCGCAACTTTGTGTGGATTTAATCAAAAATGCAGTGGGCGGGGGACATAAGCTTCTGCTGTTCTCACAATTTACCAGCATGTTGTCTCACCTGTGCAGTCTGCTGAAAAAGGAAGGAATTTCTTATTATGTGCTCACAGGGGCTACGGATAAGGAAAAGCGACGGGATCTGGTGGAGGCGTTTCAGCAGGATGAGACCTCTGTGTTCTGTATCTCTCTGAAGGCGGGGGGAACAGGGCTGAACCTGACCGCGGCGGATATAGTGATTCACTATGATCCCTGGTGGAACGTGGCGGTGCAGAATCAGGCAGCGGATAGGGCTCATCGGCTTGGGCAGGTAAATGTGGTCAACGTCTACAGACTGATTGCAAAGGATACCATAGAGGAGAAGATCCTAAAGCTGCAGGAGAAAAAAAGGGGACTTTCTGAGCAACTGTTGGGCAACGAGGGGCTGGATGCCACCGACTTTACCCGGGATGAGCTGATAGCGCTGCTGGGGAAGGAAGCGCAGGCAGGAATGGTATGAAAATGTATAATAATGAGAAGTTTGCTCTGCAAACTTCTCATTGCTGTGGGGAAGGCCGCCCAGGTTTTTTGCATAATCAGCGCTGTATGACGGAATGGTACTCCGGATATTCCCGCAAAAATCTGGCAATCGTCTCCGGTTTGTCCCAATAGTGCATGGGATATACCTTTTTTACGCTTATTTTTTTAAGAAAATATAAAATTCCTGAAGCATAGTCCTCTTCCTGCCTGGGATCCAGAGGCAGAAAGGCGGCGTCCACAGAAGCTCCCTTCAGCAAATCCTTCAACAGATCAATTTCATGCCGGTAGCTTCCTGTCATCTGGCGGTTGTACTGAGGGGATTCTCCCGGCCAGACCCAGTCGTTTAAATCTCCGCCGTGATAAAAAATGCCTTCGGAGCATTTTACCAGGAAGGCAACTCCGGCGTCAGTGGACTGCAGTGTGTCCACCTGTGTGCCGCAGGGTAACTCGTAGTGACTGTGAAAGGTAACCCGAACAATTTCTACTCCTTCGGGGTAGCTGCGGAGAGAGATGTCCTTTGCAAGAATTCCTGTCACATGTCTTATCTCCTGCCTTGCCAGCATGGAAAAGACTTCCGGATTATAATGATCCGAATGGGCGTGACTACAGAAAACAAGCACGGGCTTGTCTCTTTTCAATACAGGAAGCTTTTTCTTGTAATAATCAAAAATGTAGTAGCAATCCTTCGTTTCAATCAGAAACCCGCTGTGGTAAATATAGTTAATTCTCATTAGAATCCTCATTTCTACACTGTTTCCGGCGTGTAAAGACCCTATGGCGGTCAGTGTGCATTTTCTCATTTTCCGCGTCAAATGTATAGTAAGTATTTTATCACAGAACAAGTCAGATTACTATTCTTTACTGATCCTTCCCAGAACACATTTCTTTCACAATTTAAACAATTTTTGTAAACATTTTCCCGATATACTGTAGTCATCAGAGCATAAAAAACATGAAAACCGGCAGCATTTGCAATACGGCCTTTTGACTATGGTTTGGAGGAGTCACGTGAAAATCAAGGAATTCTGTAAAAAAAATAAGAATAGGACAACGATTATAATTGTTTCACTGGCGCTGGTACTGACAGCCGCCGCCGGTGGGGGCGCTTATCTTTTTTTCAGAAGCGGGGAAGAAGACTCTCTCATGCAAAACGGACAGATGGGCTTTGCAAGGACATCCGGAGGCATTCGTGCATCCGGTGTTACGAGCGTGGGCGTGACTCAGGAAAATTTTGAAGTGGAAGATCTGGAAACTCAGCTGGAAATTGAAGAGGTTTATGTGTCTTCAGGAGATGAGGTAGAAGCTGGGACTCAAATTCTGAAGCTGTCCGATGTAAGCGTGGAGGAGGCAAGAGCCGAGCTGGAGAAAAAACTAAGAGAAGCGGATCTGGCTTACAGAGCCGGGTCCATAGAATATGAACAGAATAAAATCACGGCTCAATATGAATATGACAGCGCAGTTCTTGCAGGTGAGCAGGCTCAGGAAACATATGATGAAACGGTGGCAAATTTGGAAGCCGGCGTAGAGCAGGCCAGACAAGCTCTGGCAGAAGCCAATGAACAGATTTCTGAGTATGAAACCTACGTATATGATGATTCTTACAGTAGTTATTTTAAGGTGGATGAGTACCAGTCCCTCTATGATGAGAACCTGAAACTTTTAACGGAAAAAATGGCAGAATGGGGCATCGGCTGGTCCCAGGTTACAGGCGGAAGCCCGGGCGGCATGAGCACTCAGACATCAGGAAATTTAAACGGAAATTTTTCGTCTGCCACCGTGTCCTCCGGCGATGCAGGCGGAAACGCGGACGGCAGTCAGTACGTGAGAGTGCTTTCCTCCCTGTACAGTGTCCTGGAGCAGAATTTGAGAGATTTGGAGCAGGCTAAAAGTGAATATGAGGATGCCCTGACAAATGCACGTTTTGAGCTGCAGACGCTTCAGCTAAGTCTTCCCTCTCTGGAGAAGGCTGTCACTGAGGCCGAGGAGACATATGAAACGCAGACTCTCCAGGCCAGGCTTATTTATGAGACAGCTCTTGCAAATTCCGAAAGAGCTCAGAGTGCTTATGAAACAGCCTTGGACCAGGCGGAAACGGATTACGAAAACCTGAAAAGCGCCTGGGAGGATGCAAAGGAAAACATGGAGCTGTTTGAAAACAGCGTAGGAGATGGATACTTTTACGCTTTAGGAGCGGGAACGATACTTCAGGTGATGGCAAGAGCGGAGCAGTATCTTACCAGTGACGGCACGGTGTTTGTTTACAGTAACCCGGAGGAAATATCCGTGACCGTTTCGGTGGATCAGTCAGACATTGCGGAAATATCCATAGGAGATACCGCAGAGGTGACAAGCGATTCCGGCTCCTTCCAAGGCACGGTTACACAGGTCAATCCCGTAACCGCATCTGAGAGCAGAACCAATGTTACTTATCAGGTGACCGTAACCTTGTCAGCTGATACCGGGCAGCTGGAAGCCAATAAATCTGTGACGGTAATCTTTGGAGGAGTGGGCCCGTCAGAGGAGGGACGGCCCTCTGAGGATACGGAGTCCTCCACAGGAGGAAGCGCGAAGGAAGGCTCATGGCAGGAGCCTCAAAGCAGTGAAATGGGAGCAGAGTAGAGAGGATGAATATGCTGAAAAATAAACTGACTATATGGAAAACTGTCGGCAAAAAGAGAAGAAAATGGATTGCTGTTGGAGCGGCCCTGCTTCTTTTGACAGGAGCCGCGGGCTATACGGTATTTATTGCTCCGCTGCTTGAACAGGAGCAATGGATGTATAAGGAAGCTACTGTAGAAAGAGGAACGCTGACTTTGGGCGTGTCTGAGAGCGGAACATTGGAGTACGGCATAACCTCTGTTATTTACGATCTGGATCTCAATGTTGCAGGCGGTGAGAGCACAGAAAGCACGGAGAGTACGGATAACAGCGCGACAGACGAAACAGTGGATGAAGACGCGGTGCAGAAATATTTGCAGATAGAAGAAATTTATGCGGTTCCGGGGCAAAGAATTGAAGAAGGAGACGCCATTGTTAAGTTCACTGAAGACAGCGTAGCAGATGTGCGAAGGCTCCTTGAAAGCGCCCTGGTGGAGGCAAGAACCGCATACAACGAAGCGGAGGCGGAGTATAATTTGTCAGTCCTGGAGGCGCAGACTGACTACGATACACAGGTGGCCGAAAGCAAGTATGCAGCTTCCATTTACAACAGTGCGTCGGAGGCAGTGGGAAACGATATTGCAGCCATCGAGGTAGAAATAGAACAACGCAACGCTAATGTTTCTCTGCTGGAGGAGGAGCTTGCCGAGGCCAGAGAGACTTACAGCGAAGCTTTGGAGGAATATGAGGCTGCCTGCCAGGGAATGGAGACGGCGGATATTAACCACACAGAAAACTTTATGACCTATCAGAATGCTTATATCAGCGCGTTGACGCAATATCAAAACGCAAAGTCTGCTTGGGAACAGGCACAACAGGCGCTGGAAGAAAATGCTTCGCAGATTGTTTCTCTGGAAAAGGAGCTGGCAAACGCCAGGGCAAGAAGTGAGATTGACAGAATGGATGCGGAGGAAGCATATCAGGAAGCGGTTATAGAGGGCGGCAATGCCCAAATCACCTACAATGCCCAAATAGAAAGCCTGAAGGAGACTTTGGAGGAAGCAGAGAAGGAAAGAAATCAGGTAGAAGAGCAACTGCAGGATTTTGAGGCTTTTGTGGGAGAGGCTGGAATGCTTTATGCGGGTGGCTCTGGTATTGTAACTCAAGTGGCTTATGAGGAAGGGGACAGTCTGGTGCAGTCGGGTGTGATACTATCTTATGCGGCGCCGGAGGATATGACAATCTCTGTGGATGTGACTCAAGAGGATGTCGTGGATTTTAAAGTAGGAGATCAGGCGGAAATTGTCTTTACGGCATACGAAGAAACTCCCTATGAGGGGACAATACTATCCATTGATACAACGGCCACCGCAAGAAATTCCAATACGGTCAGCTATACGGTTGTTGTGGGGGTTGAAGGAGACACCACACCTTTATACGGAGGTATGACGGCGGATATCACATTTGTGACAGAGGAAAAGGAAGATGTGCTGTATGTATCCAGAAGAGCAATCGTGGAAGAAAATGAGAAAACTTATGTATATCGTCAGTCGGCATTGGGCGGAATGGAATTGACGGAGGTTGAAACAGGCGTCAGCAATGGAGTAAGCATAGAGATCCTTTCAGGGCTTTCCGAGGGAGAAACTATTTATATTGCAAGCCGGGTCAGCTCTGAAGAAGAAGTGGAAAGCACTTTGCAAGAAAATGAAGAGAGTCCTGCCGGCAGTGTTCAGTTACCGGCGGGAATGGAACTTCCGGAAGGGCTGGAGATTCCGGAAGGAATGCAGATTCCGGAGGGCACAGACAGCATGGAAGCGCCGGGACAGGAGGGAGAAGCTGGGACGGAGAGACCCTCCGGCGGCAGAAATGAAGGAACGGAGGCACGGTGATGAAGCGGAAACTGAAGCAATGGAAGTCCCCGGTAAATTTTCAAAAAAAAATTATGATTATGTCAGCGATAATTCTATGCGTAGCGCTGGCCGCGGGAATTTTTTTCGCGGCAGTTTCCCGGAAGAATGAAGAGATCGCCTACCGGGAGACTACTGTGGAATCAGGAAATCTGACGGTTGGAGTTACGGAAAGCGGAAGTGTGGATATTGGCACACAGGAGCAAGTTTTTGAGCTGGATATGAGTGCGTTGCAGAGAGCAGACACCGCAAACACACAGGATTCTGCAGCCTCAGCCGCAGTCTCAGGGGGACCCGGTGGTATGGGGGAAGGGAATTCCGCCGGAGGCCTTTTAAATATGTTTGATCAGATTTTCAATATGGCGGGCGGAAACGAAAGCAGCCAGAGCGGCGAGGATTCCACGCTGACGGTAGCGAGGGTTTGCGTTTCCGTAGGACAGGAGGTTTCTGCGGGAGATGTTTTGTATGAGCTGGAGGAAGAAAGCGTAGCGGAGCTGGAGCAGGAGCTGGAGTCAAATGTGGAAAAGGCTGGGGCGGATCTGGAGGCCGTCTACGCGGATCAAACGCTTTCCAGACAGACGGCTCAGTACACTTATGAATCCAGCTTGGCATACGGAGATTATGCGGAGACAGAATACAATACGACGATAGAGAAGCTTCGGGACAACGTGACACAGCAGGAAAAAACTCTGGAGCAGGCGGAGAATTCCCTTTCGGACTATAGCACCCAGCTAGAGGAAATTACTGCGGCCTATGAAGAAGCGGTACAGGTATTGGAAAATTGCGAATGCAGTAGGGATAACACGGATAAATGGAATGATACATACCTTTATGTGTATTATTTTCAGCTGGCAGAGTCAGCACGCTCCACAGTGGATTCCCTGGAACAGAGCAAGGAACAGTTGGAACAGAACGTGGAGCAGGCAAGACAGAATGTTGAAACAGCCACACAGGCTTATCACACGGCCGTCAGAGAATTGGAGCAAGGGATTCTTACCGCAGAAGAGACGCTTTCTCTGCGGCGGCTGGCATATGATACGGCTCAGGAAACCTATGACATTGCGCTGGCTTATCTGGAGGATGAGACACAAGAGCAAGAAGAAATTTATGCGGATACGGTACAAAAGCTGGAGGAATACAGCTCTCATATAACCGGAAATGCTATATGCGCCCAGTATGATGGCGTGATTACCAGTGTGGATTTGGAGGAAGGAGATATGATTCAGACAAATGACACACTTGTCACACTTTACAATCTGGAGGATGTAACCATGACCGTAACGGTGGCGGAGGAGGACATGAGCGATATTGAAGTGGGCTCTCTGGCGAATGTCTCTTTTACAGCTTATCCGGACACTGTTTTCCAGGCAGAAGTGACGGAAATCTCAGATGCGGTTACAGATTCTGATGGTGATGTCACTTATGAAGTTACTGCTACGCTGCAGGGAGATGTAACTGGCCTGTTCCAGGGAATGATGGGAGAAATCACTTTTATAACAAAGGAGTCCAGAAATGTTCTCTATGTTTCTAACCGGGCTGTCATCCGTGATGGAGTGAACTCTTATGTAAAGATCAGAAATCAGGATGGACATATCGAGACTGTGGAAATTACCACCGGATTTTCTGATGGTGTGAATGTGGAAATTCTGGAAGGACTTTCGGAGGGGGATGTGGTGCTTATAGAAATGTGAAGGCCAGGCATTTTTCTCATAATTAATTGGCCGTCTTGGCAGACAGGAGGATATTTGCATGCGATTGTCGGAAATCCTGAGATTGGTTTGGCTGAATCTTTCTCAAAATAAATTTAAAGTGATTCTTACCTCTATTGGCATTGTGGTGGGTTCCGCCACCATAATGATGGTGCTTGCCATTGGTACCGGAGGAAGAGAGGAGGTGGCGGAGCAGTTTAAAAATTTGAACGCAGGGGCCATTGACATTACCTATGAGGGCGGCGCTTCTTCTCAGACTTTTGGCGCTTCCTTCAGTACAGGTGAAGGAAACGTCTCCTTTTTTGCGCCTGCAGGAGCCGGCGACGGGGATTTTGGAGGAAGCGGAGGGCCTGGAGGATTTGGAGGAAGAGGCTTTGAAGGAGGCGCCGCTATGGGAGAGCTTTTCGGCAGCGGGGATGGCAGAATTAATCAAGAGAATATTACGCTGACTTCAGAGGACTGTGAGGACTTGTCCGTGTTTGTTCCGGGTATATCGGATGCAACAATTTCTTATTCTACCAACGTATCGGTAGAAGGGGGAGCTATGGATTCGGAAGCCTATTACACCATTGCAGGAGTAGAAGACAATTATGCCCAGATCAGTAATCTGGAAATGGCCATAGGAGATTTTCTCACAGAGGAAAACAATGAAAGCAAAGAAAAGCTCTGCGTGCTGGGTGCTACGGCGGCAAAGGAAATTTTCGGCAGCGCCTATGAAGCCTATGATGGCGTAATATATATTGACGACAGACCCTATACTGTATCGGGAGTTTTGACGGAGATGGGGACGGTAGCCTCGGGAATCAATCCGGACACCACTATTTTTATCCCCTATGAAACAGGCATTAAATATATTACGGGCGATCAGATCAGCCCTACCATCACGGTAATTGCCGAGGATGTAAACCAGGTAAATGAGGTGATCGCCAATGTGGAAACGGTTTTGGCGGACATTTATCCGGATGCGCAGTTCACTATTTCAGATGCGGGCAGTAAAATGGAAGCAGCCTCTGCTTCCAATGATACACTGACCCTTTTGCTGATTTCCATGGCGGTGATCGTCTTTGTGGTAGGCGGAATAGGCATTATGAATGTGCTTTTCGTGTCGGTGAAGGAGCGCACCAATGAAATTGGCATTCTCAAGGCGCTTGGGTGCTCCAGAAAAGATATTCTTTTGGAATTTCTGCTGGAGGCAAGCTGCATCAGTCTGATCGGAGCTGTGCTGGGTGTAATGTTCGCTTTAGGGATTACTCCTGTGGTGGAAACCTTTTCTGTGAGAGTGTCTCTCTCCGTGAGCGGAGCCGTGCTGTCGCTGCTGTTTGGAGTGCTGACGGGGAGTATATTTGGATTTTATCCGGCATACAAAGCGTCCCGGCTGATCCCGGTGGTGGCGCTCAATCAGGAATAAGGGAGGCAAAGACATGGATGAAAAAACCATTATTATGGAGCAGGAGCGCTTGGCCAGGGAAAAAAAGCGGCGTAGAAACCGCAAAAAAAAGAGACTGGCAGGCGCCGCCGCGGCAGCAATGCTTACCGTCGGCGCGTGGTATGTCGGTTGGGGAAGGAATATAACGGTGCAGACGAATCAGACCTCAGTGCAGGTAACGGCACAGTCAGGACAGGAAATTGTTTATGCTACGCTTACGGAAGTAAAAGGAAATGAAATAACATATATGGTCCAGGAGGAAGCCTTCGGCATCAATGAAGGTCCGGGCGCTTATGAAGAGGAAGGGCAGGAGCAGACCACGCTGATCCCTGTGGGAACAGATGTCATTACCCGGCTGGGAGCCACAGTTACGTTTTCCAGGTTGGCCACGGGGGACAATGTGGCTTTGATTATGGAGGAAGATGAGGGACAGAAGGTTATTGTAAAGGTTTATATTTTGAATTGATATAGTCGCAAGGCGGAAGACATAGGGCAGGTAACGAGGATGGATATGATTACAATGAGGGCGATTAATAAGGGATATATGCTGGGAGAGGAAAAGCTCCCTATTCTGAAGGATGTGGATTTTTCCGTGGAAAAAGGGGAATATGTGGCGATTCTTGGACCTTCCGGCTCCGGCAAGACCACGCTGATGAATATTATCGGCTGTATGGACGTAATGGACAGCGGAGAATATTATCTGGATGGAATGGCCATCCATGAAACAGATGAGGAAGAACTGACAGAGGTAAGAAACAGTAAAATCGGATTTATTTTTCAGAATTACCAGCTGATTTCCACTTATAATGTAATGCAGAATATTATTATGCCGTTGTTGATGCGGGGAATGAATCATAAGGATGCACAGGAACAATGTATGAACACCATAAAGCTTTTGGGGCTGGATCATAGGATTGAGCATAAACCCAATGAATTGTCAGGAGGACAGAAGCAGAGAGTTTCCATTGCCAGAGCGCTTGTGGGCCGGCCGGCCATTTTGCTGGCGGATGAACCAACAGGAGCTCTTGATCAGAACAGCGGAAAGGAAGTGCTGAAGCTGTTTCAGGAGCTGAATGAGATGGGCAATACGATTGTCATGATTACACATGATCTGGGGGTTGCCCAGTCGGCGAAAAGAATTGTCAGGATTGTTGACGGACGGTTGTTTGAGTCATAGAGTTATTTGCCCGCTTATAAAGCCATAAAAAGAAAGACAGCCCTTTCTGATGGTTCCTATAGGTACATTTTCTGAACCGAGTGAATGTTTTCATGCCAGCAATCGGATGATTTCTTCTTTCTCAGTGATCGCTTTCGTCATGCGCGGTGCGGGATCGCCCTCTCGCATTGGCGTATCCAGCGCACCGATGTGCCGGTACACGATCCGGACACTCTGACCAGCGGAGCGTGAGTGTTTCTTCGTCCGTTCCCCAATCTCAATGCGCTGGATGAACAGCCGCAGGAGTTGGGGCGTCAGCCCGTCGATGGCGGTGTACTGCTTGCCCTCCCGAAAGGGAGGAATACACCTATATCTCCATGCAGCACTTTCAGAGAGACATCTTTGACGCGAAAGAACACCTCCATGCAGCTCGCCGCCTTTACAATGCCAATGTGTCCCTGTATAACCAGAAGATCGCATCATTCCCTTATCTTCTGATTGCCAAACTTCACGGTATGAAGGAAGCGCAGTTCTATGCCGTAGACGATGAGAAAAAGGAGTTCAAGGTGAAGCTTTAATTTGGGTAAGCGTTTAATTTCGGGGTAGATTTTCATTCCCCGAATTTATCTTTTTTTAGTTGAAATAATAAGTCTAAAAAATTCGAATATTGTTTCTTCATTTTTTATCTTTCCCTTCGTGCTAATAATATACATTATATTATAGCATTCAAATTTAATAGAGTCATTCATTTTTAGTCTCTATCCCATAAAAACTGCAAGCAAGTAAACATAGGCTGTTTCTTAATATCTTTTAGTCTGGGAAATCCCATTGAATGTATTTGAAACCGTGAAACAGCCTGTTACCATCCGGCGGTCACTGGGCATTTCGGAATCCGGGCAGCCCGGGGCAAATCACTTTGCTCACATTCTAGTGGCCGAATAGCACTCCAAAAGATATGGCCAGCCACCTTTCAGTTTAATGTCTCATTACCTTCCCCATACAACCCTTCAGAACTGTCTTTTGTTCAATATGCAGGTAGAGGCAAGCCAGGAAATTGCCAAAAGAAGCCCGGCGATTCCCAGGCAGGAGGTTCCCAGAAAAACGGTCCCCATGTTCATGATTCTTTCCAAAAGAGCGTTAACATTCAGTCCCATGCTTCGCAGCAAGAGAAGTGCGCCGTAACCGGCAAGAAGGATAATTCCATAAGCCAGCAGCAGGGCTACACGACTTTTTTCAGCGCCGAACTTCAGCTGCAGAGGAAGGGAAACGGATAATAAAACAGTGACCATCAAAAGGCTTGAAAAAATATATGGAGGTAATTCTCCCCAGCTGAAATCTGTCTGCCGGATCAAGCATACAAGAAGGGCCAGTGAGCAGGACAGCAGCACGGAGCCGACTGCGGTTATCAGTCCGAATACATATTTTTCCGTTACATATAGGCCGCGGCTGACAGGAAGAGTAAAGAGAAACGGCATACCGTTGTCATACTCATCGTAGCTGATGGTGCTTATGGTAAACATGGAAAGCAAAAATGTCATATAGCTGATAATAAAGAAAGAATTTTCATAAACGAACCCAAAGGCAATACTGATACCCAGCATCATCACAAAAAACTGTTTTTGATTTTTTAAGAGTCTGTAATCCTTGATCAATAAACCTTTCATAACGCTTCACCTCGAATCATCATTGTAATTACTTCGTCAATGCCGCCCCTTTCAATGACCAGATTTGGATAATTTTCCAGGTAGAACAGCTTTTCGTTTGTGAGAAGACGGCACCCGTATTCCTCATCTTTTTTCCGAAGGAGAAAGGATTTGTCCAGCGCATTGTACTGTTCCCTGGTGACCTTCAGAATGCCGTAGCGGTCCAGAAGCACATCTGTATCCTCATGAAGAATGATTTTTCCTCCGGCTATCATATAGACGTCATCGCAAAGCCCCTCCAGATCGCTGGAGATATGGGAACTAATCAAAATAGAACGGTTTTCCTCCTCCATATATTCTCTCAGCATCTCCAGAAGGCTGTCTCTGGCCAGAACATCCAGACCTGCGGTAGGTTCATCCAGAATCAACAACCTGGCGTTGTGAGATATGGCTGTCAAAACCTTCAGTTTTGCTTTCATGCCGGAGGAATAGTCCTTGATTTTTTTGCCCGGGGGAAGACCGAGGCTATTACATTTTTCCTTAAATTTTTCTGCCTGAAACGCCGGATATAAATTTTTCAGAATGGGAATCAGATCATCTATGGTCAGATATCCGCTGAATCCGGAGTCGGACAGAACCACTCCGATTTCACTCATATCCTTCGGTGTAAGCTGAGAAGCCGGTTTTCCAAATACCATAACGCCTCCCCTGTCAATGGATATTAGATGCAGAATAGCCTTGAAGGCCGTGGTTTTCCCGGCTCCGTTGGGACCGATTAGACCTGTGATACATCCCGGTTTTACCTCCATGGTACATTCTAACTCAAAACTGCCGTATGTTTTTTTCATATGATCAAGCTTTATCATTTTTATACCTCCATGCCTGCTTCAGCATGCGTCAATTCAATATTTGTAAGAAACTTTCAAATAATGTCCTCTAAAACAAGTTGAAATAGCTCCGTAAGCTCCTGCCTGCTCATTCCGTAGCTCCTGCCCTTGCGGATGCACATTTCCAGATCGCTTTCCACTTCTTTCTTTTTTTCCTCCAGCATCAGCTCTTGATTGGCGCAGGCCACAAAACTGCCCTTTCCGTGTACGGTAATAATGAAGCCCTCTTCTTCCAAAGCATCGTAAGCCTTTTTTACGGTCAGAGCGCTGACTTTCAATTCTCTGGCCAGGGCGCGTACGGAGGTAAGAGACTCCTGCTCCTGAAGTTCTCCATTCATGATCATGGTTTTGATCTGAGAAACAATCTGCTCATATATGGGCTGCATGGAGGCGTTATTGATAATTAATTTCATGGCACCACTCCTTTGTTATATAACAGTATATAACAGTATAGAACTGCTGTCAACTGTTTTATACTGTTTAATAAAATTTCCCTTTGGATTTCTCTGTAATGAGCTTGCGCATATTTTTTAGAAGAAAGGGAACAGTACAGCTATGTAGAAAAGAAATCCGGGGCTCGAAAATCGGATGGAATGTGAGGAAACAATGGAAAATAAGCGACCTTTTGGCATTCGTGATAAATTGGGATATTTGTTTGGCGACTTTGGAAATGATTTCAGCTTTATTTTTGCCAGCAGCTATCTAATGGTTTTTTACACAAAGGTTTTGGGAATTAGCGGATTTGCGGTAGGTCTGCTTTTTCTGTTTGCAAGAGTGGTGGATGCCTTTACGGATGTAACCATGGGACGGATCGTGGATGGCCTGGAACCTGCAAGGGATGGAAGATTCCGGCCATGGATCCGGCGGATGTGCGTTCCGGTGGCTGTGGCCAGCACCATTATGTATATGTATTGGGTTCGGGACTGGTCTTACGGCGCCAAAATGGTGTATGTGGTGATTACCTATCTTTTATGGAGCAGCTTTTGCTATACCGCCATTAACATTCCCTATGGCTCCATGGCCTCCGTAATCAGCGCAGACGCGGGTGAAAGGGCCTCTCTGTCCACCTACCGCAGTCTGGGGGCCAGCTTGGCAAGCCTGGTGATTGGAGTGTTGGTGCCTCTATTTATCTATGAAACAGATGCACAGGGAAATGAAATTGTAATTCCCCAAAGATTTACCCTTACGGCAGTAATTTTTGGAGCGCTCTCCGTGATCTGCTACATTCTGTGTTATGTACTGTGCACGGAAAGAGTATCCTTCACAAAAAAGAAAGAAGAGAAAAGAGAGGGAATCGGAGCGCTTTTAAAGAGCCTTGGAAAAAATCGTCCTCTGCTGGCAGTTGTGTGCTCCGCCCTGATATTGCTTTTAGCCACTTTGCTGGGACAGACCATGAATAATTATTTATTCTTGGACTACTTTAAAAACGCGAAGGCGGTGGCTGCTCTGAATCTTGTAAGCATCGGAGGAATGCTTCTTCTGGCGCCCTTTATTTCCAGGATTACCACAAATTACGGAAAAAAGGAAGCCGGTGCGCTTGGTATGCTGGCTGCGGGGATCATTTATATTGTCACCTTTTTTCTTCGGATCAAAAGCATCCCTGCGTTTATGTTGCTTTTATTCTTCGGAATGTTGGGCACCGGACTTTTCAATATGATTACCTGGGCATTTATTACGGATATTATCGACTATCAAGAGGTGGCCACCGGAAAAAGAGAGGATGGCACTGTATATGCGGTGTATTCCTTTGCAAGAAAGCTGGGACAGGCTCTGGCAGGAGGCATCGGAGGATTTGCCCTGACAGCCATTGGCTATGTGTCCGAAGCTCCGGCACAGACGCCTCAAGTGGCCGACAGAATCTATTCTGTGGCTACGCTTGTTCCGGGCATATGCTATCTTCTGATTTTTGTAATTATGCAGTTTTGGTATCCCTTGAGCAAAAAAGAGGTTGAAAAAAATGCAGCGGCTCTGAGGGAAAAGAGAAACGGGGACGGACAGGCCTGACCGGACGGCGGAATGGACGCAGGGAGGGCGTAACGAAATGAGAGGGAAAATGAAATTTGACAGGACGGCTCCCGGCGGAGGCGTGGAAGTTTACTGTACTCTTCAGCCGGGAAAGGCTTTTTTGGAATGGAAGTTTTATGTGACGGGATGTATAAAGGGAGAAGAGCGAGATGCCCTCATCAAGGTTTTTGTTTATGGAAGGGATGGAAATTTGATTCTGGAGGGGATGCAGTTTGCCCAAGAGGAAGAGCTGCTAAAGAGCGTACTGCTGTACCCTCATCTTTGGAGAAGCAGCGAGGATCCCTATCTCTACAGGGCTGAAATTTTCTTGGTAGGCGAAACCGGACAGGAGGATAGTCTTTCTCTCAGGATTCCCATCCGCTGTTTTAGGAAAATACAGGGAAAGGGCTGGTTTTTGAATGAGGAGCCGTTTCGCCAAAAGGCGGTCAGGTATGATAAAAATACAAAAGAAATGTCCGAGGAGTGTATAAGGCGGGAGCTAACCTGCTTTCTGGATGCCGGAGCCAACACCATCTGTATCAGGGAGCCTCATAAGCAGTCCCTTATTTTTTATGAGCTCTGTGAGGAGCTGGGCCTGGTGGTCTGGACCCAGGGAAGTTTAGGGGAGGTAAATGGGGAGCTTTTCAAAAGCGGAGGACTTGCCACACAGTTATTTTATTTCTATAAGGCTTGCTGGAGCCGGGAACCTTTTGTGTACATCGACTCCCAAAGTCTGAGAAAGGAAAGGGATGGCAATTTCTGCATCACGGTTTACAGTAATCAGGAAAAAGTGGCGCTGTATATTGATGGAACGCTTTTTGAAATTCTTCAGAGCTCCACTGAGTTTGTCTTCCGAGAGATTCCTTTTCGTACGCTTTTTCTTTGTCTCACGGCGGAGGCGGGAAAATGTACCATGTCCGTATCCGTTCACAAAACTTTCACAAAGACTTCACTTTTCCATGACAATTACCCCCTAGAATGTACCTCATAAAAAGTGCGTTTGGGAGGAATGGAGGAAACATGATTGAAGCAACGAATCTTACGAAAAAGTATGGAGATCATTTGGCCGTAGATCATCTCTCTTTTCGGGTGGAAAAGGGACAGATCTACGGCTTTCTTGGGCCCAACGGCGCAGGAAAATCCACCACCATGAACATCCTCACAGGGTATCTTGCGGCTACGGAAGGCACTGTGACCATAAATGGAAAGGACATTCAGAAGGAGCCGGAGGAGGCTAAGCGTAATATTGGGTATCTTCCGGAAATGCCGCCTCTTTATATGGAAATGACAGTGCAGGAATATCTGGCGTTTGTGGCGGAGCTAAAAAAAGTGCCAAAAAAGGATCGGGCAAGACAGATTGCAGAGGTCATGGAAATGACTCAGATTGCGGATATGAAGGTTCGGCTTATCAAAAACCTTTCCAAGGGGTATCGCCAGAGGGTAGGGCTGGCTCAGGCGATTTTAGGCTATCCGGAGGTAATTATTCTGGATGAACCTACGGTGGGGCTTGACCCTAAACAAATCATTGAGATCCGAGACCTGATTCGCAGACTCGGAGAAAATCATACGGTGATTTTAAGCTCTCATATTTTGTCCGAGGTAAGCGCCGTGTGCGACCATATCATGATTATTGCCCATGGAAAGCTGGTGGCCAGCGATTCTCCGGAAGGACTGCAAAGGCTTATGAGCGGTTCCATGGAAATTGAGCTGACTGCAAAGGGGGATGAAAAGCAGCTTTTCGGGGCCCTGTCGGAGCTGGAGGGAGTAGAGCATTTGGAAAGTATGGGAGATACAAAGGAAGGCTTTGCGAAGGTAAAAATTACCTCTAAAGATAATACGGATATACGGGAAAAGGTATTTTTTGCACTGGCGGAAGCCGGGTTGCCCATCATGGAAATGACCCACTTGGAAAAATCTCTGGAGGATATTTTCCTGGAGCTGACGGAAGATGTGAAGTCCCGGGAGCCTGCAAAAAAGAAGCTGTTTGCCCCCAGGGGAAGAAAAAAGCCGAATCCGGCACAAGAAACTGTACCGAGTGAGGATACGGAAGAGAAATCCTCATCCGGCAGAGGCGCTTTGGCAGAAGAGGTGAAAGAAACAGTGAAGGAGGGGAAATAAAATGTTTGCGATTTATAAACGAGAATTAAAAGCTTATTTCCGCTCCTTTATCGGACTGCTTTTCATTGCGGTTACATTATTTTTCATCGGACTGTATTATACGGTTTATAACCTTTTAAACGGTTATCCCTACTTTGCCTATACCATGTCCAGCGTGATTTTTCTTTTTATGCTGAGTGTACCCATTCTCAGCATGCGGATTCTGGCAGAGGAAAAGAGAAGCAAATCCGATCAGCTGATTCTCACTGCACCGGTATCGGTGGGCGGTATTGTCATGGGGAAATTTCTGGCCTTGGTGACGATCTTTTTGATCCCCACGCTGATCAGCTGTATTTATCCGCTACTTATGTCAAGCTACGGAAGCGTGCCCATGGGCGAGGCGTATATTTCTATTTTGGGATTTTTCCTGTTTGGAGTGACCTCCATCGCCATAGGCGTATTCATTTCCTCTCTGACGGAAAGCCAGGTCATTGCGGCGGTTTTGAGCTTTGCAACGCTGTTTTTGGGATATATGATGTCCTCTATCTGCAGCATCATTTCTTCCACAGGAAATCTGCTTACCACAGTGCTGGGCTGTTTTGATATGTACACCCCTTTTGCCAATCTTTTGGAGGGCACGCTGAACATAGGATCCATTGTTTATTTTGTGTCCATTACGGCCCTTGCGTTGTTTTTGACCGTACAGTCCATCCAGAAAAGACGATACAGCGTATCTGTGAAGAATTTCAGCTTCAGCGCGTACAGCACTGGAATGATCGCCATAGCGGTTGCGATTGTGGTGGCGGCAAATCTTGTAATCGGAGAAATGCCATCAAGCTGGACGGCCATTGACCTGACCAGTGAAAAACTTTATTCTCTCACGGATCAGACCATAGAATTTGTTAATAATATGCAGGAGGATGTTACCATTTACGCCATTGTAAATGAGGACAGTCAGGACACAACTCTGGGACAGACCTTGCGGAGGTACGATGATCTGTCCGACCATATCACGGTAGAATATGTGGATCCCACAGTGAATCCCAGATTCCATACGCAATATACGGACAGCGCAATTTCCATCAACAGTCTGATTGTAGTCAGCGATAAGAGAAACAGAGTCATTGACTACAGCGATATTTACGAAAGCAGCTTTGACTATTCCACCTATACCAGCACCACCACAGGGTATGATGGGGAAGGACAGATTACCAGCGCTCTGGACTACGTGCTTTCCGATGATTTGCCCAAGGTGTATATGACTGAGGGACACGGAGAATATACCCTCAGCGGCAGTTTCACGGATGCTCTCACAAAGGAAAATGTGGAATATGAAACGATTAACCTTATGGACTACGACGCGGTGCCTGAGGATACGGCGTGTGTGATAATCAACGGGCCTCAGAGTGATTTCTCCTCCGATGATACAGAAAAGGTTATCAGCTATCTGGAAAGCGGCGGAAAGGTTATCTTGATCACGGGCTAAACGGGAACCGAAATGCCTAACAGAGATACCCTTTTGGAGTATATGGGAATAAGCGTGGCGGACGGTCTGATTGTAGAGCAGGACCAGAATTATTACTACAGAAGCCCCTATTATCTGCTGCCGGATATGACCGCTGATACTTACACATCAGGAATCTACGGAAACTATTACATTTTTGCTCCATACTCCCAGGGAATCCTTATTGCGGATGAGGAAGCGGCTGGAATGACCTACACTACCTTTCTGTCCACCTCCGAGAGCGCGTTTTCTAAGTTGGATATTTCCAATATGGAGAGCTTTGAAAAGAGCGAGGGTGATATTGACGGGCCCTTTGGGATAGGGGTGGAAGCCATAAAAGCCCTGGAGGAAGGCGAGGCAACCATGGTGGTGTACAGCTGTGATCAGATTTTTACGGATGATGCCAGCGCCATGGTGAGCGGAGCGAACATGACTTTGTTTGTAAATACAGTCAGCGGATTTGTGGATCATGAGATGAGCGTTTCCATTCCGGTAAAGAGCTATGAGGTTTCCTATTTGACAGTAACCCAGTACGATGCGGTGATGATCGGGCTTGTCACTACTGTGATTCTGCCTGTGGGTTGCCTGATTGTGGGCTTTGCGATCTGGTTTGGAAGGAGAAAACGCTGATGAAAAAACAAAAAAGACAGATGCTGATTCTGCTGGGAATTTTAGTGCTTTTGGGAGCAGGATTTTTTGCAGTGAGACAATATAACCAGAACCAGAGCCTACAACCCCAAGAGGAAACTCCTTTGAAAAGGAAGAGGATACCTGGTATGCTGCGGAGGATCATTCCCTAAATCTGGTACAGTCCAGCGTCAGCTACATGCTGACTGACGTGGCTCCGCTGATTGCAGACCAGGTGATTGAAAATGTTACAGATATGTCCCAGTATGGTCTTGCGGAGCCCTCCCGGGCAATAAGCTTTGAGACGGCTTCGGAAAGCTATATTTTTTATGTGGGAGATTATAATGATGTATCCGGCGTATATTATATCTGCAAGCCTTCCGAGACCACTGTATACGTAGTGCCGGCGCTGACGGTGAACGGCTTCAATTATACTTTGGAGGATCTGATTGAAGAGGAAGTAAGCACAGAGACGGAAGAAACTGCAGCGGCTGAGACCACGGAAACGGAATAATATAAAAAAAGAAAATTACATTGACTTTTTGCCGTAGGATGTGCTATAGTACGAGATGTATGGAAAACAGATTCAAAGAGTCTTCCATGCAAATATTTTTTCGGCAACTGTGGTTGCCTTATTGATTGAGTTAAAAGCTCAAATTTTATAAGTTGGTTACTATAAACCTGTGCGTCTGCACACCTAACTTGTGAAACGGTCAATAAGAGTAGTAAAAGTAAAATATTTGCTATATAGACTCTAAAAACCCAATATCTGTTGATTTCATACCATGAAAGCGCTGTTGGAAATAAATCTCCGTGTAGGAGAATTTGGACCGGCAGCTGACAACACAGATGAACCAAGCAGGCAGCAGCGTACTGCCTGCTTTTTTGCGCGGAAATTTTCTGCGCGGTAAAAGCTCCCAAGGCAGCAATTTTTCCGCGTATAAACAGAGGCAAGGAAGGGAAAACCATGGGCGAGAAAATCACATTATACGGCTTTAACAATTTAACGAAATCCCTGAGCTTTAATATTTATGATGTCTGCTATGCAAAGACGCAGAGGGAGCAGAAGGATTATATCGCTTATATCGATAAACAGTATAATTCAGAACGTCTAACTAATATCCTCACGAATGTTACAGATATGATTGGTGCGAATGTTCTGAATATTTCCAGCCAGGATTATGAACCCCAGGGCTCTTCGGTCACGATTCTCATTGCCGAGGAAAGCATGATCCCCGCAGGGGATACCACGGTAGCGCATTTGGATAAGAGCCACATTACTGTGCATACTTATCCGGAATATCATCCTGAGACATATCTTGCTACCTTCCGGGTGGATATTGACGTGGCCACCTGCGGGGAGATTACGCCGCTTTCCACGCTGGATTATCTGATTGGCTCTTTTGATTCGGACATTATCACCATGGATTATCGGGTGAGAGGCTTTACCCGGGATGTGAGCGGTCATAAGCTGTTTATGGATCACCATATGACCTCTATACAGGATTATATAAATGATGAAACGCTTCGCCGTTATGATGCGGTGGACATCAATGTATATGAAGCAAATATTTTTCATACTAAGATGCTGATTAAGGAGGTGGATCTGCAGAATTACCTGTTTAACAGCGACGTGTATGAACTGCCGCCCAAGACGCGGCTTGAAATTATGGATAATCTGCGCCGGGAAATGATTGAAATATTCAGTGGGAGAAATATTTACTGAAAAAATCCTTTTAGCCGGGAAAGATAAACGCGCCGGATCGAGTATTCTATGTGTGAGGCACAAAAAGGAGCGGTGATATTATGGGGAGATTTAATCAGTCCAAAGCGCCCATATATGATGCGCTGGTGGAGTTTCGGCAAAACAGAATCGTGCCCTTTGATGTTCCGGGACATAAGCGAGGGAGAGGAAATCCTGAGCTGGTGGAGCTTTTGGGCCAGCAGTGTGTGGGGATTGATGTGAATTCCATGAAGCCGTTGGATAATCTCTGCCATCCCGTATCCGTGATAAGAGAGGCGGAGGAGATGGCGGCGGAGGCCTTTGGAGCGGCCTATGCTTTTTTGATGGTGGGAGGCACAACTTCTTCTGTGCAGAGTATGGTGTTCAGCACTTGTAAAAAGGGTGATAAAATCATTCTGCCGCGGAATGTGCACAGAAGCGTTATTAATGCACTGGTGGTGAACGGCGCCGCGCCGATTTACGTAGATCCTGAGATGGACAGACGACTGGGGATCGCTCTGGGGATGAAGGTAACTCAGGTGGAGAAGGCCATCCGCGAAAACCCGGATGCGGTGGCGGTTTTGGTAAATAATCCCACATATTACGGCATTTGCTCCGATTTAAAGAGTATTGTGAAATTGGCTCACGCCCACGGTATGAAAGTACTGGCGGACGAGGCCCACGGTACGCATTTCTATTTTGGAGAAAGTATGCCTCTGTCGGCCATGGCCGCGGGAGCGGATATGTCTGCAGTGAGCATGCATAAGTCAGGCGGCAGCCTGACCCAAAGCTCCTTTCTGCTCACGGGACCGAATATGAATCCTGGTTATGTGCGCCAGATCATTAATCTGACCCAGACCACCAGCGCTTCTTATTTATTGCTGGCAAGTCTGGATATTTCCAGAAGGAATCTGGCGCTGCGGGGAAAAGAGGAGTTCGCAAAGGTGACCGCCCTTGCGGAGTATGCCAGAGAGGAGATCAATAAAATCGGAGGATATTATGCATATACTGCGGACTTAATAAATGGGGACAGCATTTATGACTTTGACAGAACGAAGCTTACTGTGAATACTCTGGGAGTGGGACTGGCGGGAATTGAGGTTTATGATCTGCTGAGGGACGAATACGACATTCAGACGGAGCTTGGAGATATTGCCAATATTCTGGCGTATATTTCTATTGGAGACCGAGAGCGCGACATAGAGAGGCTGGTCAGCGCCATGTCGGAGATCAAACGTAAGTACGGAGGGGACGGAGCGGGAATGTTTACTCAGGAGTACATTGATCCCAGAGTGGCAGTGTCGCCCCAGGACGCTTTCTATGCGGAAAAGGAATCGCTGCCTCTTGCGCAGACGAAAGGAAGGGTCTGCGGCGAATTTGTCATGTGCTATCCCCCTGGGATTCCCATATTGGCTCCTGGGGAGGAAATTACTGAGGAAATTCTTGACTATATCCGGTACGCAAAGGAAAAAGGCTGCTCCATGACTGGACCGGAGGATGCGGCCATTGAACGACTGAACGTACTTCGGGAGGTCTGGGCTTAACCGCTGTCCGGAATTCGCCGGGCCTTGAGCAGAGGTCGGAATGAATAAAGAAAAGCAAAGCGGAAAACAGGAAAGGGCAGGACAACAGTATGGAATTATGGTTTTCAGAACCGCATACCCCTGACGTGAAGCTGTCTATCAGGGTGGATAAGCAGCTTTACAGCGGGCAGAGTGAGTTTCAGAGAATCGATGTTTTTGAGTCGAAAGAATTCGGGCGGTTTCTTACTCTGGATGGCTTTTTGATGTTAACGGAGAAGGATGAATTTATTTATCATGAAATGATTACTCATGTGCCCATGGCAGTTCATCCCAATGTAAAAAAAGCGCTTGTGATCGGAGCCGGGGATGGAGGCGTTATCAGAGAGCTGACCAGATACTCGGACATAGAGCGGATAGATATGGTGGAGATTGATGAACTGGTGGTGGAGGTCTGTAAAAAATATCTGCCCCGGACAGCTTGCAGACTGGAAGATGAGCGGGTATCCATCTACTATGAGGATGGTCTCCGGTTTATCCGCTCTAAGGAAAACGAGTATGATTTGATTATTGTAGATTCCACAGATCCTTTCGGACCGGGGGAGGGGCTGTTTACCAAAGAATTTTACGGCAACTGTTATAAGGCTCTGCGGGAAGACGGCATTATGGTAAATCAGCATGAGAGTCCATTTTATGAGGCCGACGCCACTGCCTGTAAGCGGGCTCACAAGCGCATTGTGGAAAGCTTTCCCATAAGCCGGGTATATCAGGTGCATATCCCCACTTACCCTTCAGGGCACTGGCTCTTTGGATTCGCCTCCAAGAAATATCATCCGATTCATGATTTACATGGGGCGGCCTGGAAGCTTTTAGGAATAGACACCAGATATTATACGCCTAAGCTTCACCAGGGATCCTTTTATCTTCCGGCCTATGTGGAGGATCTTCTGCGAAGCGTGGAGGGAAGAAACCAATGAAAATACGAAATAATTGAATTGGCGAAAGGAGTGCGGGAAAATGCTGTAATTCAAATATGATACACAGCTTTTGATTGAAGGAAGGGATCTGGACGAGGATGTGATCAGTGAGTACTTCAGAAATCTATGATATAGTGGTGGAAGATATGGACAGGCAGGCCAGAGGGCTGCATGAATAAAAAACAAAAACTTTAATACGGAGGATCATATGGGAAAAATTTTAATTATCGGCTGCGGAGGCGTGGCAGGAGTGGCAATTCAGAAATGTGCGAAATGTGCGGAGACTTTTGAAGAGATCTGCATTGCCAGCCGTACTCTCAGCAAATGCCAGACGTTAAAGGAAAAAATTGAAAAGACCACAAAGGCGGTGATCACCGTCGAACAGGTTGACGCGGACAAATCCTACGAGGTTGAGGCGTTGATCAAGAAGGTTTCTCCTGATCTGGTGTTGAATCTGGCGCTGCCTTATCAGGATCTTTCCATTATGGACGCATGCCTTGCCTGTGGGGTGGATTATGTGGATACCGCAAATTATGAGGCGGAAGATACGGAGGATCCCGAATGGAGGGCAGTGTACGAAAAGCGCTGTAAGGAGGAGGGATTTACGGCTTACTTTGATTATTCCTGGCAGTGGGCTTATCGGGAGCGTTTTGAAAAGGCGGGCATTACCGGCATTTTGGGAAGCGGCTTCGATCCCGGAGTTACCAGCGTTTTTTCCGCTTATGCGCTGAAGCACTACTTTGATGAAATTCATTATATTGATATTTTGGACTGCAACGGCGGGGACCATGGATACCCCTTTGCCACTAATTTTAATCCGGAGATTAATCTGCGAGAGGTTTCGGCAAACGGATCCTATTGGGAGAATGGCCATTGGGTGGAGACTAAGCCCATGGAGATCAAGAGGGTGTATGATTTTGACCAGGTGGGGCAGAAGGATATGTACCTGCTGCATCATGAGGAGATTGAATCGCTTGCTAAGAATATTCCCGGCGTAAAGCGAATTCGCTTTTTCATGACCTTTGGACAGAGCTATTTGACACATATGCAATGCCTGGAAAATGTTGGGATGCTCAGGACTGATCCGGTGATGTTTGAGGGAAAGGAGATCGTACCCATACAGTTTTTGAAGGCGCTCCTTCCGGATCCTGCGTCCCTTGGACCAAGAACAGTAGGAAAAACAAATATCGGCTGTATTTTCACGGGAGTGAAAGAGGGAAAAGTAAGAACCGTTTACATTTACAATGTCTGCGATCACCAGGAGTGTTTCAAGGAGGTGGGTTCTCAGGCTGTTTCCTATACCACAGGCGTTCCGGCGATGATCGGTGCGAAGCTTGTCATGGATGGCCTTTGGAAAAAGCCCGGCGTGTTCAATCTGGAGGAGCTTGATCCGGATCCTTTTATGGAAGCATTAAATAAATATGGCCTTCCCTGGAAGGTAGAAGAAAATCCTGTGCTGGTTGAATAACCGGCGCAGGATTTTTGCCATACGTTTCAGAGTATTTTTGCTTACGCCGTACCTGAACTGGGCTCCCCGTTGAGGGCGCTAAGATTTTCCTGAGTTTTACAGCGGATTTTGTGACGAAGATAGTCCAGACATTCCAGTTGCTGTTCATGGAAATGTATCTCGTCCAATGCATCGGCCCTCTTTCTGTCCAGAATACGCAGACGTTCCTCCTGTGTGGCATTTTCCTCCAGCATCAGGCGCATGTAATCTTCAATTTCCTCCGGGGTAAAGCCTGTGTGATGCAGTGTCATAATCAGACTGAGATTTTTCAGGTCAGAGTCATCATATTGCCATGCGCCCATAATTTTTTTCACTGCTCCGCAAAGTCCCAGTTTTTCGTATTCCCTCAATATCTCAGGAGGAATCTTATATTGTTCACTGGCTTCATTCATTGTCATTCCAACGCCCTCTTTCTCTAAAATCGAAAACAGCAGGAAACTTTCGAGTACCTTCATTGTAACTCCTGTAACATAACATAGCTAATACTTATAATGAATGAATAGAAATGCTTCACAAATATTTCTTCTCAACTCAAGCAGAATAAAAAATGCTGGAACTTTTGGCGGCGTCCTGCCTTAAGGCTCTGGTAAACAGGGATTGACTAATATCTGTCAATGGGCTAGAATGTAAAAACTGAATAGCGGCTAATGGAGCTGCCTTTGGGCAGTCCAGTTCTGAGGAGGGATTGCTATGCTGATTCTGATTGTGATGTTCGCGGGCGTTATTGCGGGTAGATTTTTAGTGCCGGAAAAGGCGAAAAGAGCAAATGAATATCTGCAGATCGTATGCACGGCGGTGATGATTTTTGCCATGGGCATCAGTCTGGGACAAAAGGATCATTTTTTCAGGGAGCTTCTTTCTCTGGGAGGAGACAGTCTATTGTTCTTTGCTGTTCCCACTGCATGCTCTATATTGTTGGTGTATCTTCTGACGAAACGCTTTTTTGTCAGGGAAAAAAACAGCATACGGGAAGGGAGGCAGAAAAAGAGATGACAGCTATAGCTCTTTTGGCTCTCTTTTTGGGAATTCTGTGCGGAGTCTTTGGCGAGAATTCTGTATTTGTTTCGTGGCTTTCCTTGAATAAGGATTTGGTCTTATATATTTTGATGCTTTCTGTGGGAATCAGCATCGGTATGCATCGAGGATTTCTTGGGAAAATCAGAAAATATCATGTGAAAGTATTTTTGATCCCCCTTGGAACCATATTTGGCTCCCTGGCCGGCGGAGTTTTATGCGGCGTCCTTACCGGGTGCCCTGTGGGGACTGCAGCTGCGGCAGCCAGCGGTCTTGGCTGGTATAGCTTTGCCGGAATTACCCTGGAAAATCTGGCCGGAGCCCGCATGGGCAGCATTGCTTTTCTGAGTAATCTCATGAGAGAAATTTTTTCCTTTTTCAGCATCCCTTTTTTGGCGAAGAAATTAAATGATTACGCCTGCATTGCAGCTGCTGGAGCTACCAGCGAGGACACGACTCTGCCTATGATGATAAAATACACCAGCGAAGAAAGCGTAGTGCTGTCCGTAGTGAACGGAGTGATTTGTTCTGCGTTTGTTCCAATTCTGATTTCCGTATGTCATGATATATAAGTCTCTTGACTGTCCTTCGGCTGTCATATTATAATTTTTCATAAATCGTCCGTCCCTCAGAGGCGGCGTGGATAGAAGGGTTTCATATATCTGAAGCAAAGGTTGGTCTCAGAGGACAGGAGGCATATAAAATGACGCTGCAGGAACTGCCCACTCCCTGCTATGTGGTGGAGGAAGGGTTGATAGAAGAGAATCTGAAAATATTGAGGGGTGTGGCCGAACGCACGGGAGCCAGAATTCTTTTGGCGCAGAAGGCTTTTTCCATGTATGCGCTGTACCCGCTGATAGGCAGGTATCTTTCCGGAGCTACCGCCAGCGGGCTGTATGAGGCCAGACTGTGCGCCGAGGAGATGGCTGCTCCCTTGGCTTTGGAAGGAAAAGCCTGTGAAAATCATATATTTTCTCCTGCCTATGCAGAGAAGGATTTTGCAGAAATTCTGCAGTATTGTGACCATCTGGTTTTCAATTCCTGGAATCAGGTGAAAAAGTATGGGAAAAGAGCGAAAGCTGCAGGAAAATGCATTGGACTGCGGATCAACCCTGAATGCTCCACCCAGGAGGGACATGCCATTTATGACCCCTGCGCTCCAGGTTCTCGGCTGGGCGTGACCCGGGAGGAATTTGAAAAGGTATTTATGGAAGAAAGAGAGGGCATAATGCCGAAGGGGTTGCATAAGCTGCTGGATGGTTTGCATTTTCATACGCTTTGTGAACAGGATTCGGACGCCCTGGAGGAAACCTTGGAAGCTGTGGAGAAAAATTTTCGTGCATATCTGGGAAATATCAAATGGATAAATTTTGGCGGTGGGCATCATATTACAAGGAAGGGATACGATATTTCCAGGCTGGAAAAATGTATTCGCCGTATGCAGGAGTTATATGGACTTACCGTCTATCTGGAGCCTGGAGAGGCAGTGGCCTTAAACGCCGGATTTTTAGTTGCTTCCGTATTGGAAACTGTATATAACGGCAAAAATATTGCTATCTTAGACACGTCTGCGGCCTGTCATATGCCGGATGTGCTCGAAATGCCATACCGTCCGCCTCTGGAGTCAAGCGGGGAACCTGGTGAAAAGCCATTCACTTATCGGCTGGGAGGGCCCACCTGTCTCGCGGGAGATGTGATTGGGGACTATTCTTTTGACCGTCCGCTGAAGGAGGGAGATCGACTGATCTTTGGGGACATGGCCATTTATTCTATGGTGAAAAACAATACCTTTAACGGCATGCCCCTTCCTTCCATTGTGCTAAGGGACAAAACAGGGGAATACAGAATTTGGAAAACCTTTGGATATGGAGATTTTAAAGAAAGACTTTAGAGACAGACTACGTGAAAAGCCCGTCGAAAGCGGGGCAGGGAGGTATAAGATCAAAATATGCGGATTATAAGGGACACAACGCCGATGCAGGACGGCTATCGTATGCCTGGAGAATTTGAACCACATCAGGGATGCATTATGATTTTTCCGGAGAGACCCGATTCCTGGCAGTATGGAGCATATGCCGCGCGGAAAGCCTTTGTGGAAATTGCAAAGGTCATTGCCGACTCCGAGCAGGTGACGGTCTGCGCGTCGGCTTCCCAGTATGACAATGCCAGGGCAGCTCTGCCCGCTCATATTCGAGTGGTTGAGATGAGCAGCAATGATTCCTGGGCCAGAGACTATGCTCCCACTTTTGTAAAAAATAATGCAGGAGAGCTTCGGGGAGTGGATTGGGGCTTTAACGCCTGGGGAGGCCTGTATGACGGTCTCTATTTTCCCTGGGACAAGGATAACCAAATGGCAAGAAAACTTTGCGATTTGTTCGAGAAGGATGTGTACGACAAGCGAGACTTTATTCTGGAGGGCGGCTCCATTCATGTGGATGGCCAGGGAACGTGTATAGTCACGGATCCCTGTCTTCTGGGCAAGGGGCGGAATCCGCAGATGACAAAGAAGGAAATTGAAGAGACCCTGTGCAGGTATCTGGGTGTATCCGTTGTGATCTGGCTGCCCTGCGGCATCTACAATGACGAGACAAACGAGCATGTGGACAATATCTGTGCATTTACGGCTCCCGGGCAGGTGGTGCTGGCGTGGACGGAGGACAGGTCGGACGTGCAGTATGAAATGTCCACGGCTTGCCTGGAGACCCTTGAGCAGTCGCGGGATGCGGCGGGCAGGAAACTGAAGGTGCATAAGCTGCCGCTGCCCAAACCGGTGACCATTACAAAAGAGGAGTGCGAGGGACTGGATTTTTGCGATGGAGAGCCTACCAGAACGCCAGGGGAGCGCCTGGCCGCTTCTTATGTCAATTTCTATATTGCAAATAAAAATGTTGTAATGCCAGGATTTGGGGATGCCATGGACAAGCTTGCCAGAGAAACGCTTCAGGAGCTTTTTCCGGATCGCCGGGTCATTCAGATTTATGCCAGGGATATTTTGATCGGCGGCGGAAATATTCACTGCATTACTCAACAGATCCCGGCGCAGGGCTGCTGACCGGAAAAATAGAAGGAATAACGGGAGGAATATATGAACCAGGTTACGGTGGCTGCAGTTCAGATGTACTGCAATCGTTCAAGAGAAGAAAATATAGGGGCGGCGGAAAAAATGGTGAGACAGGCTGCGAAGGAAGGCGCCCGGATTATTCTGCTGCCGGAGCTGTTTGAAACCTGGTATTTCTGCCAGGAAAAAAATTATGATTCCTACAGGCTTGCCCGCACACTTGAGGAAAACCCTGCGGTAAGACATTTTCAGGACATTGCCGCAGAGCTCGGCGTGGTGCTTCCTGTCAGCTTTTTTGAGAAAAGCGGGAATACCACTTTTAATTCCGCAGCAGTAATCGACGCGGATGGCAGAATTCTGGGCGTATACCGGAAGACCCACATTCCCGATGATCATTTCTACCAGGAAAAGTTTTATTTTACCCCTGGGGACACAGGGTTTCAGGTATGGAATACCGCATATGGAAGAATCGGCGTGGGAATCTGCTGGGATCAGTGGTTTCCCGAGGCGGCAAGATGTATGGCGCTTATGGGGGCGCAGCTTCTGCTTTACCCTACGGCCATAGGCTCGGAACCTATCATAGACTGTGACAGCATGCCTCATTGGCGGCGGTGTATGCAGGGACATGCGGCCGCCAACGTGGTGCCGGTGATTGCCGCTAATAGAATCGGAGAGGAAAAAGTACTTCCGACCAGGGAAAATAACAGGCAGAGCTCATCCCTGGTGTTTTACGGCTCTTCTTTTATAACGGATGAAACAGGGGAAATCCTGCAGGATGCAGGAAGAACGGAAGAGAAGTTTATCCTGCAAACCTTTGACTTGGAGAAAATAGAAAAACTCCGGTTTGAATGGGGACTTTTCAGAGACAGGCGTCCCGGGATGTACAGAGAAATTCTCTTTCATGAAGCTTTCCCCAGATGAGCTCCAAAGTCTTTGTAGGAGATACGGGGGCATCAGTCTACAATTTTAGCATTGGGATAGATGCGTTCCATGCGTTCATCCGGAAAGCGGCTGTCCAAGAAGCGGTTGACAGCCTGCTTTCCGGGAGAGGATTCCTGGGCCTGCAAAGTATTTTCGGTATTTCTTTCGGCATATCTGGCAAGAGCCGCCGAGGAAATAATCATATTTACAATCATAAATACAATCATAATATTGCATAAAACAGTGCCAAGTCGTTTCGGAAGCTTTTCAATCATACGCGACAAAAAGGGATAAATCAGCTTGAGCCACACAACCGCCGCAATTCCCCAGAAGAAGCAGAACAACAGATTAATTCTCCCCCCAAGGTTGAAGGTGTAGCCGCTGTAATCCCAGAAGATTGTACCGAATACAAGCTCTGTAAAAACACTGCAGATATATTCATAAGCGCCGCCTAAAAGCATACCGGCAAGGAAAATATATCCATCGTTTTTGTCCTTGTAGCGGTACAGGAGTCCGGTGAGCAAAACACAGGCCAGACCCCACACGATGCTGAAGGGACCATAGACCACGCTGCTTCGGCTCATAATCACGCCCTCTGTGATGAAGCAGAAAATGGTTTCCACGATATCTCCCAGGAAGGAGCCGATGAAGAACAGTGCGGCAAGTTTGTAAAAGCTGCAGCCTTCGGCGAATACCTGAGATTTGGTCTTTCCGGTTCCGGCGGCCGTTTTAAGGTCGATGGAAGGGAAGGATTTCTGCATACGGGACTGAACTCTTTTTGTCAGGGTGTTTTCCAAAAAACGAGAGGTCTCCTGCATCCCTTCGGTAAGCTGGGACAGCCGCCGGGCCTGAGACTTCATCCCCAGAACGGACACAGCAGTTGTAATGAAATCCACAGCCAGAAGTCCGGAGAGCACCCATAACAGAATTGTGGACAAAACCTCAGGGATCAGGGAAAGCAGCCCGCACAGCAGAGGATTGAGAACCAGTATGGTAAGCACTGACAAAAGCCCCCACAAAACGGAGTAGCGCAGGCATACATAACCCCCTATGTTGAAACGGAAGCCGGAGTAATCCCACAGCTTTTGATGAAAGATTTTTTCCAGAGCGAGACCGGTTAAATACTCTAAAACCGCCGCAATCAGCATTCCTCCCAAAAAAAGGAAGAAAGGACTTTCTGTGAGTTCGGGGAGAAAAACCGCAAACAGCGCCGCTCCGAATCCATATATGGGACAAAGGGGACTGTTTACAAAGCCTCGATTGATAAATTTGCGTTTTCCAATTGCGGCAGCGCATACCTCAATGCACCATCCCGCAAAAGAATAGATAAAAAACAGCCAGGTAATCTGCAGTAAGTTATAAGTCATTGTCAGGCTCCTTTCTTCTGCGGAAAATACCGCATTACCGAAACATCATATCACAAAACAGAGGCGAAAGCAAAGGCTCCGTCTTATTTGGCCAGAGGGGTGACTGAGAGGAAAAAGCATTCTCCTGTCAATGCCAGACGTATCCGGTATATATCATGCTTCCAGGCTATCTGCAGCTTGGGATCCGTTACGGGCAGGGCCTCGATGGATTCAAGCCTTGCACCCTGATAGCCAGCATAGCCAAGGGAGCCGATTTTGATCTCCCCAGCTTGCCCGGGGACAGGCTTTTCATAGGTAATGAGATTCATTACTACGTTTTTACAGTTGGTTCGGTCTGTGATTTCTACCCTGTTCTCCTTCTTTTGCAAAACTACCTTGCGCAGATAGAAAGGTTCGGCGGCGTCTGCAGTTGGAGGGTGGCCTTCTTGAAACAAGTATGCTCCGGTCAGCTCCATGGAGATGGATGCGGAATCCTCCTGAAAGGAGGTTTCCACCAAGGATGCCCCGAATGCGGCGCCATCCTTTTGGTCCGTGCCGTCTATGGTGGGCAGATTGTGGTAGCAAGACTGCATGGTCCAGATTTCGTAACGCCTGGGCGAAAAAGTCTTTTTGGTGTAGCTCTCCACGCCGATATCAATGAAAAGGGGATTTCCGTCCTGATACAGGGTAAAGCTGCCCGTGTCATTGTGATTGTGGCTGTCCCCATTGTCTCCGGCCTTGACCGCAAGGGCGTACACGGGACTTCTGGCGATAAAAAGCCCTGTGCTTGGATAAAAAATGTCACCCGGCCGGAGAGCAGGAGAGGAACCGGCTGCAAAGTCGAGAAGCTCCCCATAGGAAAAAGCGGTTATCAGGCGGTGGTACAGATTCAGGCCCTCGTCATTGTAAAGGGGACGGCCGGATCGTAAAAAGTCTTCTGCGGCAAACTGCATCAGCTCCTTCAGGCCGGTGCGCTTGCCGAAAAGATATTCAGGAACGCCGCAGCTTCCCGCCAGGGGAGAGCAGTCGGAGAAATTAAAATAATATTTATCTGCAGCGTGCGCATGAAATATGTACGCCGCAATATTTTTTATCTTTTTCCATTGGAACAGGGAGTCATAAAAGCCCCCTGTCACCTGATCCATAATGTCTAAAGAACAGAACAGACATAGTCCCGCATGGCGGTAGTATTGAGCGCCCTCGTCACAGCAGCCGTCGTCCCCGTAGCCGGAAAGAAAATAGTCACAGCTTAGGGACGCCCGTTGAAGCACTTTTCCGCGGATATTCTCAGAGAAATCTCCCAGAAAGGCTGTCAGGAGTACATTTTGTGTGCACCATACCGTCCAGTTGTTGTAGTCTTCCTCCTCATCTCGGCCCATCCACCAGAAATACTCCGAGAGGTAGGGCGTTATGATTCGCTGTCTGAGCTTTTCCATCATCATTTTCGCAATATAGGGGCTGATCTCGTCAAGCTGCCCTGAGAGAACATACAAAATACAGGCTAGCTGCGCTCCTGTCTCGCAGGCGAAAAGGTCGAGAACAGGGCGAGAGGAATCGGGAAGAATGAGCTGCTCTGTGTCTCTGATATAATTATTGTGAGCGGGAAGCTGCCATGCGGTTTCCTCACAAATGAAATAAATGCCATTGATAATATCATCCATAAATCGCCCTTTTGACTCGGCGCATTCTGCAAGGACAAGGCTGTTTAGCGCCCGTCTTCTGGCGAAATACAGATTTTCAAAGGCCGTGCGGCGGCCTGTCCTTTTAAAATCCATATAGTCCACGGCCCGAAGCCTGGGGAAATTAAATCCGAGAAACTGCTCTCCATCCTGAATTATTTTTTTCCGCAACTCTTTTGGAAGATTTTCAAAGGCCGTTCTGTCACAGGCCGGCGGGAAGGGGGAAAATGTCCTGTAGAAAGAGGATTCCGGCCGTCTTTCAACAAAACGCTGTGCTGCCTGACTGCATTTGGTTTCCATACTTTGAATCTCCTTTTCATGTATTTTATATGTATTGACGTTCAGATATTCAGTAGGAGATATGTCCTACAGCTTTTTGTCTCCTCTAATACTACAGGAATTTTCGTACTATGAAAAGCTCGTTTTATCATATTTTCCGAAAATCTATCTGGCTTAGGTAATTGGGCCTGATGCCTAATCCGGCTGCCGCCTGGCAGAGGTGAATATAATTCCGGGATGTGCGGCAGCTGGGGCATTGTAAAATATTCTCATGCAGAAGTCGCAGACCCTGGCTCCATTCTTGGAACTATCACCGGAATCGCGATTGCCGGTGTGAGCGATACTCCTAATGAGACCGGCAAAGAGGCGTTGAACGTGTCCAACCTGTATCTGGAGGCGTCCCATATTCATAAATTGTGGCCTGTTCCTTCATTGCACCGAATTTTATCGGTTTGTGCATTTTCATAAGGATTCCCATTGTCTTTTCCTTATGTAGCGTCTCTGGTGGCCATAGCATCAGCATGGAAAATGATGTTTTACCCTTCTAAGGGCCCTGTCAATAATATTTTATCCATAGTGTTCCACATTGCCCAGGAGGATCTACCATATTTTTTTCGTTGTCATGTTGACAATCATCTGTTTTAAGGTATACGATAGCGCTATCATGCTGGCAGGAGGAGGCAGCGGAGATATGACCACCTCTGCCACGGTGCTTGTTTATTATATTTATCAGAAAGCGTTTGTCGACTGAGATCTGGGCCACTCCAATGCGGTGATATTGGTGCTGTTTGTACTGGTGTTCTTTGTGACCATAGTGCAGTTCTGTGGACAAGCGAGAAAGGAAAGGGTAATATGGCTTATTTATCATTAAAGGTATTGGATAAGAAGGGAAACACAATCTGTGTAAGCAGCGGCGAGGATTTTACGGATCTGGTATGCACACGGGCCTATGAGGAGGGGGACAGAATTGTACTGGAGACTTCCGAGAAAAATATTCACATTAATCTTCAGGTTGACGATGCTATGGGCCCGGCCTTTGTGTACATAACGGATAATGTCTCCTATGAGATACCCTTCGGGGAAAAACGCATCAGCTATTCTCCCAAGGTTTTTACAGGGAACAGACATTATCTATACGCTGAGACGGCAGACAGGGAGGAGATTGTCCGTTACCGCAATCTTGCCTTAAATCCTGCGGACCAGCACTGTGATGTGCCTTGCTATCCTCATGCTACCGCAAATGTAGAGACCAGAGGAGAGAGCGTTTTTGCGGCTAAAAATGCCATAGACGGCGTGAGAGCCAACCTTTCTCACGGAGAGTGGCCCTATCAGTCCTGGGGGATTAATAGGCGTGAGGATGCTGCCATGAAGGTGGATTTCGGACGCAGAATCCGCACGGGAAAAGTGGTGCTTTATACCAGGGCCGACTTTCCTCATGACAGCTGGTGGGAGCAAGTGACTCTGCGGTTTTCTGACGGAAGCAGCCGGGATTTTTCCCTGATTCGGACCAATAGGGCTCAGATTCTCACCTTCCCGGAAAAAGAGATTAGCTGGATCGAGCTGGGTGACCTGAAAAAGGCAGGCGATCCCTCGCCTTTTCCCGCCCTGACACAGATAGAGGTGTACGGAACAGTAATTTATAAAGAATAGCTTTCGTGCGGGCGCTGATAAAACATGGACTACGGGAAAGGCATGAAAAATATGAGATCAGCACATAATTCCCTTTCTGTGGATACTGTGAGCGTCTATTAAGGGTGACAGAGAGGTGTTCCGAATGAATCCATTTGTGTGGATTCCTGATGACTTATGTTCGGCAAACAAAGTTTATTTTTATGATTATGCAGAAATATTTTGTGGAAGGCGTTGCCTCCACGGAACTTAAGGGATAAAATAAAAGGGTAAAGTTTGCGTCCGCGCTGCCTGAGCAAACTAGAGATAGATATGGAGCAGCGCAGAAATGAGGATAAGTATGGCGATTACATTGGAAAGATACCCGAAGATCAGTGCGGATGAGATCAAGGCGGCGCTGGATTTCTGCAGCGGACAGATTCTTCATGTGCTTCCGCAGTTTACGGATGTATTTGAAAATGCGTACAGCGAAAACAATTTTTACAGGCCTGTGGAAAACAGGGACTGGACCAATGGATTTTGGACCGGGGAGATTTGGCTCGCCTACGAGCACTGCGGAGACGAGAGGCTGAAAAAAGCGGGAGAGATTCAGATTCACAGCTTTTTTGAACGAATTCATAAAAAGATAGAGGTGGACCATCATGATATGGGCTTTTTATATTCCCCATCCTGTGTGGCCGGATACAAGCTGATCGGCAGCAGCGAGGGCAGAGAAGCCGCAATAAAAGCAGCGGATCAGCTGATTACGCGGTATCATCCCGTGGGTGAATTTATCCAGGCATGGGGACCCATGGACGCTCCGGAAAATTACAGGCTTATTATTGACTGCCTGCTCAATCTTCCCCTTCTCTATTGGGCTTCCCGGGAAACAGGGGATTGCAGATACAGGGAAATTGCGGAAAAGCATATTCATACTGCGGTGGCCAATGTAATCAGAGAGGACTATTCTACATGGCATACATTCTTCTTTGACATGAAGACAGGCTCTCCGGATCACGGGGCCACCTGCCAGGGATACCGGGACGGCTCTGCGTGGGCCAGAGGCCAGGCTTGGGGAGTGTACGGGATGGCTCTCGCCTACCGATATACCGGAAGAAAAGAATACATAGATTTGTTTCGCCATGTAACGGAATATTATCTGGAGCATCTTCCCAAGGATTTGGTTCCCTATTGGGATCTGGAATTCACCGATGGGGATGACCAGCCCAGAGATTCTTCATCAGCTTCTATCGCGGCCTGCGGAATGCTGGAAATGGCAAAATATCTGGGTACGGAGGAGGCGAAGCATTACCGCGCCATTGCGAATCGGATTATTAAATCCATTTATGACAATTATGCAGTAAAGGATATGAATATATCCAACGGACTGGTACTCCACAGCACGTATTCCAATCACTCTCCTTATAATACATGTAATCATTGCGGTGTGGATGAATGTAATCTGTGGGGGGACTATTTTTATATGGAGGCGCTGACGAGAATGAACAAAAACTGGGAGCAGTACTGGTAAAGGATCGGCATGAAGGGACAAACAGCGGCGAAATACGGCAAGTCTGTGGGCTTTGAGGCTGCCGTGGGGGGGACCTGGTAGGAGTCCAAAAACAGAGATTTCTTTTGCAGAGTGGAGACTGAGGACATGGGAATGGTGATTCCGTCGGTACAGTGCAGCATTGAAAAAGGCGAGCAGGAAATTATTACTATAATAACGGCGAGTATTCTTCCTTCGATGTAAAAACAGAATATTTTCAGACAAAGCAGCATTGGAGATTTGTCTCCCAATGCTGCTTTGTCATGTAAATATCCGTTGCAAAGGGATAAAAAGCTTATTTCCCGAAGATGAGACTCCAAATCTAAAAAAATTACACTATCGAAATTTAGAATTGATGATTA
>CALWRA010000014.1 GCA_944383825.1 uncultured Acetatifactor sp.
GCATTGGCGATTTTAAATTGACTGAGATTGGCGTTTTTAATCCGACTCTGAATGGCGAAAATCGCCCGACGCTAACACTGTGAGAGGGTTAACGAATTTGCTTATAAGCATTGTGCTGCGAAGAAGCACTATTGCATATAGGTAAAGCGCGAGGAAAATTAATTTGCAGTTGCTAATCCGGAATGTGGCTAAACCTTAAGAATATGGCGGAAAGACTTTTTTCTCGAATACATGGCGCTGAAGAATGGAAAATTCAGCCGATGATTGAAAGGAATAAAAATAAGTTCATTATTACCCAAAACCCGATTGCCATACCCAAAGCCCGGCTCCCATTGAGCCAAATATTCCCTTATCCTTATAATAAAGGAGGGGAATCCTATGGAAAAAAGAAACAATCTGCCGAATAAGCTCAAAAAGATGCAGATGGAAATGGGTAAATCACAGACCGAGTTTGCGCAGGAACTCGGTATACCTCAGTCTACGCTGCAGAACATCATGAAGGGAGGCAACACGACCTTAGATACGCTCATGCAAATTGCGGCTATCACAGGATTTTCTCTGGATGAATTGGTACTTGACGATCCAGCCGCTGAAATTTTGCGTAAATTATTGTCCCAACTGAATTGTTACTCACATATGACAGAGAAAGAGCAGGAAGAAGTCCGGTACCATGTGAGCATAATCCAACGCCATATGAACATACTGCTGGAGTTGTTCCGAAATGACAGATAGTGTCGCTAATGAGGCTGTAGAAATAATTCGTATTTATGACTTGCTCTACAGCTTTGGTATTACTGCTAATTATTCAGGTTTCTTTCATGTATCCTATGGGGTGTATTTGGCGGCAAAGCAACCGGAGCGTTTGCTGCTGATTAAGAAGTGGCTGTACCCCGAGGTGGCGAAGCGTTACGGCACGACCTGGAATGACGTGGAACACAATATATGCACCATTACAGCGGGAGTGTGGAACAACAGCCGCAGCCGACTTGAACAAATGGCCCGCTGCGCTCTGCCGGACAGGCCCAGCGCCTCCAGGTTTCTGGGCATTTTGGCCGATGCCCTTCATACTGATCACGCTGCATAAACAGCATAACGGAGCAGAACTTTTTCCAGTTTTGGCTCTGTTATGCACTTTTTCACGCGGGATTCGGGGAGGCGCTTGTATGGCGGATCACATTTGACCGGAGCACACAAGAAAAGAGCGGTTCTGGTAGTATTGGCTGACACAGGAGGACCGAAACAAGAAACTTCTTTCCCCGCATAAGTGAGGGGGAAGAGATGGGAATTCTGAAAGCACTCTTTTACAGGCGCCCCTCTTCAAACCTTGATTTTGTCATGCACGCTGATCTCATGGCCCAGCTGAACCTCCATGATTTTCAGCTCTGTCTCGGCAACGATGGTGTGTCTGCAGCCGATGGGCATTTCCAGCACATCGCCATCCTTTACGGGATGCTTTATGCCATCCAGTATGGCGTATCCCCGCCCCTTTAAGATAGTCCACACCTCGGCTCTGCTTTCGTGGTAATGATAGTTCATCCCGTGGCCTGGATTCAGAGTGACTTTTATGGTCATGCTGTATTCCTCCACATCCACTACCTGGAAACTGCCCCAGGATTTTTCTGCAAACATGATCTGCTGGTCAATTCGGTCTACAAAAGGCTTGATGTAGCTGGACTGTTCTTTATTGGACACAAGGATGCCTTCTGCGCTGGCGGCTACAATTGCGTTCTGAATTCCCATGCATAGCACAGGAACATTCAGCTCATTGATAATGTGGAGATTTTGACATTTGTCATTGTACATTGCCTTTCCCACCACACTTTCATCCATGGCCTCCGTTAGGGTGTTCCAGGTTCCAAGGTCTTTCCATTCACCGGAAAAGCGTAGAACCTGAATATTTGCTTCCTGCTCTGCCACAGCATAGTCGAAGCTGATTTTTTCCAGGGTTTCATATCGGTCAAATAAATCCTGATAATTGGAAAATCCAGTCAACTTCTTTGCCTTGTCCAGAATGTATTCCAACCGGAAGGCGAACACTCCCCCATTCCATAAGGCGCCTCGGGAGATGTATTCTGCAGCGGTTACTGCGTCAGGCTTTTCCTTAAAGGTGGAAACCCTGCTGACGTTTTCCTGGCCGACCGGAATGATATAACCGTATTTTTCACTGGGGTAGGTGGGCTCAATACCCATGAGAGCCAGATTTGTCCTGCCCTGGCCTGCCAAATTTACAAGGTGCTTCAATGCGGCAAAATAGTCTTTGTCAACAAAAGGATCCACGGGGCATACCACAATTGGCTCTTTCCGAGGAATTCCTTTCACATCATGCAGATAAGCCGCCGCCAGCGCAATGGCGGGAAAGGTGTCTCTTCTGCAGGGCTCTACGCAGATATTAACGCCGGTGCCCAGCTGATTGTTTATAGCGGAAACCTGAGATTTGGAGGTGGCGATGGTCACTGTAGCCTCTCGATCCACGGAGCGGATCTGTCTGTAGACCCTCTGCACCATGGATTCATATTCTCCGTTGACTCCTTTGAATATTTTGATAAACTGTTTTGAACGAATATCGTTGGATAAAGGCCAGAGACGTTTGCCCGAACCGCCTGATAATAACACAATATTCATAAAATCACCCCTTAAATTTTTGGGTCAAGTCGGAATCGGATTTTATCGCGGCTTGTACGGCCGATCTTGCAGCAGCCTCTCGCTTTGCCAGCTTCCGATCATGTCTTGACATGATCCGCACTAGCTCTTCGTAGCTTGTCTTCTGAGGATTCCACCCAAGCGTTTCACGGGCTTTGCTGGGATCGCCCCAAAGATTATCCACATCCGTGGGACGAAACCATGCCTCGTTTACACAAACCAGAAGCTTTCCGGTAGCAGCGTCAAAGCCTTTTTCATGGATCCCGCTTCCCTCCCAGCGGATTTCCATTCCGTTTTCCCGGAAGGCTCTTTCCGTAAAGTCCCTGACGGTATGCTGCGTTCCGGTGGCGATTACGAAATCTTCCGGTTTATTCTGCTGGAGAATCAGCCACATACATTCCACATAATCCTTGGCGTATCCCCAGTCGCGCTTAGAATCCAGATTGCCGAGCTCCAGATGATCCTGCAGTCCTTCTGCAATTCTTCCTGCAGCCAAAGTAATCTTTCTGGTAACAAAATTTTCTCCCCTGCGCTCTGACTCATGATTAAAGAGAATCCCGTTTACTGCAAACATCCCGTAGGCTTCTCTGTATTCCTTCGTGATCCAAAAGCCGTATTGCTTGGCCACCGCATAGGGGCTGTAAGGGTGAAAAGGCGTAGATTCACGCTGGGGAACCTCCTCCACTCTGCCGTACAGCTCCGAGGTGGACGCCTGATAAATTCTGGTTTTTGGAATCAGCCCCAAGATCCTCACGGCTTCCAGAATGCGCAGAACGCCGAGAGCATCCACATCCCCCGAGTATTCAGGTACGTCAAAGGACACCTGCACATGGGACTGGGCCGCTAAATTGTAAATTTCATCCGGAGAAAGAAGCTGAATAATTCGTGTGATGGAGGAGGTATCCGAAAGATCTCCATCGTGGAGGGTTATCGAGCTCCTTTTCAATAAATGGTCAATTCGTGCTGTATTGGCAATGGAAGCTCTTCTGACCATACCGTGCACTTCGTAGCCTTTTTCCAGCAAAAGCTCTGCAAGATAGGAGCCATCCTGGCCTGTAATTCCGGTAATTAATGCTTTTTTCATATAATGTTCACTTTCCGTTTCTGCATTTTGTGTTTATTATGTTCTCCCCCCAATTTCTTATTTATATTAATCCATATTTTTTCTATTTATAAGTGCTTATTTTGCATAATTCTAGCATTATCTTGACTTTTTTGCTATAATAAATAAATCTGAAAGGAGGCGGTAATTTGAAAACATCACTGTTTCATGGAACAGAGTTTCACGGAACCATGGTTTCCTCCAACAGGATTATCTATACGCCCTCTGCCTTTTCCAGAAGCAATCTGCTTTATTTGCAGGAGACCGGCAGGCTGCAGGCAAGAAAGCCTCATGTAAGCAAAAGAGAAAATCTTTCTTCCTTTCTGTTCTTTATGGTAATAAGCGGCTCCGGCAGTTTGACCTACGATGGCAGGAATTTTTCATTGTCTGCCGGGGACTGTATTTTTCTGGACTGCAAAAGGCCTTATTCACACTGTACTTCCAACGAGCTGTGGAGCCTGAAGTGGGTGCACTTTTATGGGCAAAATTTAAAAAATATCTATAAAAAATATTTGGAGACCGGAGGACAGCCCTGCTTTCGTTCTCGCAGGCCGGAGGGCTTTGTCAGCGTACTGGATGATTTGTTCCATATCGCTTCTTCTGAGGATAATACCATAAGAGACATGAAAATTTGTGAAAAACTTACAGCATTATTGGTTTTGCTGCTGGAGGAATTCCAGAGGCCGTCTGCGGTTTCGGCAAAGGCTTCCGGCAGGAGAAGCCTGCAGGAGGTAAAGGATTATCTGGATACTTTTTATCCTCAAAAAATCACTCTGGATTTTTTGGAAAATCAGTTTTTTCTGAATAAATTTTACCTTTCCAGATTGTTTAAGGAACAGTTTGGCATTTCGGTCAATCAATACCTGCTTCAGGTCAGGATCACTCGGGCCAAGCATTTGCTCAGGTTTACAAGTCTTTCCATTGAAGAAACGGGGCAAAAATGCGGTATGGAAGACGCCAATTATTTTTCGAGAATGTTTAAGAAGGTGGAGGGTATGACGCCCAGGGATTACAGGAAGCTTTGGTGAGGGAAATGTCGGTTGCAACAAAACGCTTACTTTGGTAAACTACTAAGGTAAGCGTTTCATGAATTTTCTAATATCATAAATTGGTGCCTGCCAGAGCGGGCAGAGGTAAATCAATGAAAAAAGAGAGAGAACACAATTGGAGCAATCCTTTGATCTTCTGCATCCTGCTGGCGGCGGCGTCTGCCGTCACTTTTATTTTGTTTTACAGACAGACAACAGCGGCCTCTGGAGTCTATCAATCGGACATGAAGGCATATATACTGGAAATGCAGGGACTTGACAGCGGCTATAGCTTTCCGTATCCGGTTTTTTTCCGGATATCCGCGTTTCTTAACCTGTTTATGGGACCGGAGACAGCTGTAGCCCTTGCAACAATGATGCTGAACAGTCTGGGGATGGTGATTGTGAAGCTGATACTGGATCATCTTCTGCTGTCCGATCTTCAGGCGGTGTTTCCCAGACAGAAATGGATGGCGGGGGCGTTTCTTGGCCTGGCGGCTGTATCCCTGTTCTTTATTTCCATGTTGTTTCCGCCGACGGGAATATATCTTCCAGGTATTAAATACACTTATCTTGGTGTTTTTACAGCAAATCCTTTTCATAATGCCACATATATGGCGGCCAGGCCCTTTGCTGTGCTGGCCTTTTTCTGGTATGTAAGGCTGCTGGACACATATGAAAAGGGCTGGAAGGGACAGAAGAGGGACTATGTTCTGTTTTCCCTGTTTCTCCTGCTGGCTACAATGACAAAGCCCAGCTTTACCATTGTGCTTGTGGGAGCCGCCGGCCTGATTATGGCATGGAGACTGATCAGGGACAGATTTCGCAGTTTTGTACCGGCCGTTCAGCTGGGATTATGCTTTGTTCCCACATTCATTGATCTTTTGTATCAGTATAGGGGTGTTTTTGTGCCTACAGAGGGAGAGGAAGGCGGTGTGGGATTTACTCTGGGCGGTGTGTGGAGGCTGTACTGTGACAATATTCCTCTTGCCATCTGTCTTGCAGTGGGTTTTCCTCTGCTGGTTTTGGCGCTCAATTACAGGCAGCTAAAGAAAAGCACTCTTTTCCGCTTTTCCTGGCAGCTTTATATCATGAGCTTTATTATGGCGTTTTTTCTGTACGAAAAGGGATTTCGGGACCAGGATTTTAACTTTTCCTGGGGATATATGTACGGCATCTTTTTTTGCTTTGCAGGCGCGCTGATTGTGCTCATAAAGGCTACGGCGTCAAAAAAGCGCCCGGCTCTGCTGGCCGCCCAGTGGGCTGCGTATTTGTGGCATTTGGTCTGTGGACTGTATTATTTTTGGGGGATATTTCAGGGGAATATGTACTACTGAATGGAAAGTCGAAAGGCCTCCGCCGCCTTAGGTCTGTAAAAAGGTATTAGAAATTGCGTTTTGGTTTATCCTATGCTATGATATAACAAATGTGCCGGTATGCTCAAGATATACAGAAAATGGCGGCGGCATTCACGGCCTTTTGAGCATATGGGGGAAGAGAGGACACTATGTTAAACGATAAATCTATACTGATAACAGGCGGTACGGGAAGCTTTGGAAAGGCATTTACCAGCTACGTTCTGGAGCATTACCGCCCCCGGAAGATTATCATTTATTCCCGGGATGAGTTTAAGCAGTTTATGATGCAGAACGAATTCAAGGCATATTCGGACAGGCTGAGATTCTTTATCGGAGACGTGCGGGACAAGGACAGATTGATACGGGCCTTTGAGGGAGTGGATTATGTAATCCATGCGGCTGCTCTGAAGCAGGTGCCGGCTTGTGAATACAATCCTGCGGAGGCCATCAAAACCAACATCGGCGGAGCCCAGAATGTGATAGACGCGGCACTGGACTCAGGGGTTAAGAAGGTGGTGGCCCTGTCCACAGATAAGGCAGTGAATCCTGTGAATTTGTATGGAGGAACCAAGTTGGTATCTGATAAACTTTTTGTGGCGGCAAACGCCTATGCGGGAAGCAAGGACATCTGTTTTTCCATAGTGCGTTACGGCAATGTGGCTGGCAGCCGGGGTTCCGTAATTCCATTCTTTCACAATCTTATAAAAAACGGCGGGATAGAGCTCCCCATTACGGACTATCGCATGACGCGTTTCTGGATCAGCCTGCGTCAGGGTGTTGAGCTTGTGATTAAGGCTCTGGAGGAGGCAAAGGGAGGAGAGACTTTTATTTCCAAGATTCCTTCCTTTAAGGTTACAGATTTGGCCCAGGCTATGCTGCCGGGATGCCATATGCCGGAGGTGGGAATCAGGGAAGGAGAAAAGCTCCATGAAATTATGGTGACGGTGGAAGATGCACCGAACACCTATGAGTATGACAAACATTTTATCGTTTATCCGCAGATGGTCTGGAGTGAGAGCAGAAGAACAAAGCCCACCGGGAAAAAGGTTCCGGAAGGCTTTTCCTACAGCTCGGGGAACAACACCCAGTGGCTTGGAGTGGAGGAGATACAGCAGCGGCTTAAAACTGTGGAGCTGGAGAAATGATGTCTTCTATGCTGCGTATAATGTGCTCCCCAAACAGGAAGCGGCCTTCCTCATTGAGATGGCAGCCATCCTCCAGATAGTCTGCGGCATTGGAAGCGTCATAGCCCAACGCCTCATATGTGTTTAAGCTATAAGCATCCATTTCATTGGCGGCTCTTTGAGCGGCGTCCACATAATCAGTCAGGACGCCGCCTTTTTCGCTGTTTTTTTCTTCTCCTGCGGAAAAAATTGTAATAAAATTAGGAGCAGCCACCAAAATCGATGCTTCCGGATGGGCATCCTTCAGGGTGCGGATACCGGAGCGCAGCGCGCCGCAGTAGGTGCTTTCGTCGTAGGGATCCGCAGCATTGTCGATTTCACATCCCAGAAAATAATCGTTCAGTCCGTAATTAATGACAAAGCAGAGCTTTTGCCCGGAGGATTCTTCCTGGAGGTAAGATGCCAAGGCCGTCTGAAAAGAGCTCCCTTCAGGAAGAAGACTGGTATCTCCTGCAAGAAAAAGTTCCACTGACTTTGGAAAATTTATGATTTCGGCGGAAGATGCGCTGGCGGTGGAGCCGCCGGTTGCGCAGTTATAGACCTTTGCTCCCGAAAGTCCGGCGGTGACGCCGGGAACGGATATGCTCCCTTCATAATTGCCCATTACGCTGTCGCCGAAAAACACAACGCTCCATTCAGATAAATCCGTGTATGTTTTGGGAGCTTCCTGATAGGCATCGATGAGAACGGACAATTCATCAAAGAAGACATCACTGTTGTCGGGAGTGATCAGAAAGGCTCCGTCACAGAAGGTGAATAGCATGAGCTTCTTTGCCGCGGCGAAGGTGAGGGCACAGTTGTCTGCATAGTTGCCGGGGTTGGCAATAAGCCAATGCTGGGAGCCCGGGAAGTAGGCGGATACATTGGCGTAAGCGTCAAAGATCCCCACAAGGGAACGGCAGGTGGCAGTCCACTGCGACAATTCTTCTTGGGAGGCATTCCCCCAGTGTTCCAGCGATGGCGCGGAAAATAAAATCTCAAACCGCACCTGGGGGTGAGATGAAAAGTAGGGAAGAAGATACTCCTCCAGGGCGCTGTCCCAACCGGAAATATCTTTGCCGCAGGCATTCCACAGTGTTAGAGAATCAAGTCCCAGATAAATATTTGTCACTTTATTTTCCGTCAAAAATACTGCATCCAAATATTCCGAAATATCGGAAAGGGATTTTGCCTCGTAAGAGCACTTGACAATCTGAAGTCCTCTGTAAGTGGAAAAATCACCTTCGGAAAAGGAATCCACCCCATAGGTGGAAAGGAAAATTCCCTGATACTCTTCTGAGGCAATCCGTTGTAAATCGGCCTCTTTTTCCTTTTCCCGACTGTAATAGCTCATATAAAGGAAAAAAAGGATCAGCGCCATCCCAAGAAAGGCGAAAACAGCGGCAATGGCAAAAAGTCTTCTTTTTCTGTGGTATATCTTTGAGATGGATTTCATTGAGGGCCTCCTTGTACCGTCTTTCTTCTGATTTTTTGTAAAATATGATTCAGCTTTTCCAGCGTCAGACTGATTCCTTGAGCAGAGCAGGGCGCCAGCAAAAGGCCATAGGTGAAAATGTAGCGTGCGTTGGCTTCCCAAAAAATATGGAACAGAAAGCCGCCCACCACCCCGATCAGTCCCAGATAATCGGTAAGAGATTTGCTTTTTTGCCGGGAAATTTCCGCCAGACAAAACAAAAATGATCCTCCATACAGCATATTTTGAAAAATATTGCAGTAGCCCAAATAATATCGGCTGAGCCCCCCGACATAGAGCGAATCGAAAAAGGGCTGACGTCCGCCAAAGGTGGCCAGAGTTGCCTGTCTGCTGGCGTAGGTGCCATCGGCCCACTGGGAAAGATGCTTTCCCATGTAAAAGGAAACGGCGTAGGCCGGGTGCTCCGAGAAATAATCCAGACGTTCTCTGATGGCTCCCAGGCTGCGCTTGGAGGAGGCTTCCTTATCCATGCCGGTTTCCTGATAGGTGTTAAAGTTAAAGCCGTTATACCAGCCGTTTCCGCGGGAGGATTCTTGCATGCCCATGGCAAGGTAGGATATGGCGGGAACTCCTTCCTTCAGGTAGCTGCCGGAGCGGAGCTCATAGACCTTTTGGGTGAGAGGAAGAATTCCGAAGCTTGACAGCGCGCACAATAGAGCCAGAAAAAGGAGCCCTTTTCTCCGTGCTTTGAGACCTTCCAGAAAAAGCAAAATCAATGCGGCGATGACCAAAATCAGTGAGTTTTTCCGAAGCATGACGCTGATGCAGAGGGATGCTGCTGCGCCGACGCCCAGGAAGAACTTTCTGTTTCTGTCTGGAGAGCCGCCTTTCTTCTGAAGAAGACAAAGGAGCAGATAAAATCCTGCTGATGCTGCGGCATAGGAGGGTATCTCTCCATACACAAAGGAAGTGTACATAAGAAAGGGGAGATTGGCGCCCATAAGCAGCAGGCAGATACGGCCTGCCTGACCGTTTGGAAACAGTATCCGGGCAGTTTTATACTGAAACAGGACGATAACGCAAGAAAGAAGCACATAAAAGCATTTGATAAAATGGTAGGCGGGCAGGCCTGTGGAAAAGAGATTCCAAATATGGATCAGCGCCTCGAAGAACGCCATGAGCCCCACCTGCTGGGGATAATAGGACAAGTAGGAATCCGTGGGGTGGATCACTGACAGGTCTCCTTCTGCCAGAGCCTGGGCGGCGGAATATACGGACATGGCGTCCGCCGCAGGTACGGTTTTGCCAAACAGAATCAGAGCTCCTCCTGCACAGAGACACCACAGAAGGATAAGCAAAAAAAGAAGTTTGTCGGGAAGGCGACGGACCAAGCACCATATAAAAGCCAGAAAAACAGCCATTCCAAGCAGGCTGATGAATGGATTGTCCCATTTTGTCAGCACCCGCTGTGTTTCCATATCCTGAGCGTAACAGGTGAAAAGAAAGGCGCTCACAAACAAAAGCCCGGTAAGAAGCAGGCTGAAGCTCTGAATAAAACCCAGAGAAAAAGAGTATAGTTTTGTACTGATAAGTCTCATAAGGGATCCTCCTGAAATTTATCCATCAGACACAAACGAAGTACACGTAAGAATTATTGTACCACAATATTTGGAATAAAAACAGTGGCTCTAAGAGGACAATCATGATAGAATAAGAATGTTACCATCTGGAAGAAAGGATTAGCCGATATGGATAAGATTGCGGTATTAATTCCCTGCTACAATGAAGAGCAGACTGTGTCCAAGGTAGTGGGGGACGTAAGAGAAGCGCTGCCCGAGGCCCGGATATATGTCTATGACAATAATTCCACGGACAAAACAGCCGTACTTGCAGAGGAAGCGGGAGCCGTAGTGCGCCGTGAATATAAGCAGGGCAAAGGGAATGTGCTTAGAAGAATGTTTCGGGAAATTGACGCCCAATGCTATCTGATGATAGACGGGGATGACACCTATCCACTCAACTGTGCCAGAGAGATGGTGGACAGGGTGCTTCTTCACAATGCGGATATGGTAGTGGGAGACAGACTTTCCTCCACTTATTTTACGGAAAACAAAAGGCCCTTCCACAATTTTGGAAACAGCCTGATGCGTATGGGAATCAACAGTCTGTTTCGCACGGACATCAAAGACATCATGACAGGGTATCGGGCTCTTAGCTATGAGTTTGTGAAAACCTTTCCCGTTTTCTCAAAGGGCTTTGAAATAGAGACGGAAATGACCATCCATGCGGTAAACTATAATATGCAGGTGGAAAATATAGTTGTGGAGTACAGAGATCGTCCGGAGGGCAGTGTTTCCAAGCTCAATACCTACAGGGACGGATTCAGGGTCATACGGAAAATGGTCCAGCTGTACAAAAATTATAAGCCTCTGAGGTTCTTCGGGAGTCTTGGTGTGGTGCTGATTCTTCTGGCTTTGATATTCATGCTTCCCATCATAGGGGTGTATTTTGACACCGGCCTTGTGCCCAGATTCCCCACGCTGATTGTATGCGGTTTTATGGTGCTGGCGGGCATACAGTCCTTTTTCGCGGGAATGATACTGGAGGTCATGGCCGCAAAGGACAAGCGTGACTTTGAGTACAGGCTGAACCGCATCCATGAAAACAGAAACCATTCTGCATGATGGGAGGGGGCTTCTGATGAAATCCAGGAAAATGCTTTCAGAGCCAATCGCGTATTTCCTGTTTATCGGCATGGGATTTTGGTTCTGCTTTCTTTGTTTTGCTGTGGAAACCCTGACAAAGCAGGGCAATATTCTTTGGACAGGATCATATATTGGACGGCTTATGGCGGGCAGCCTGGCAGCCGGAGCTCTTCTGGGCGGGCTGTTTTGCTTTTTTCTGTACAGAAGCGCCCGGGCACAAAACCGGACTGCGACGGCTGCGCCAGAGAGCAGGATGGCCTGCGGAAGGGTATTTGCCGGAGCGCTGCTTTTGATTGTGCTGTGTTGGTTTCCTGCTTATCTGGCATATTATCCGGCCATCTGCGCCTATGACATGCCAATACAAACCGGTCAGATTGTGTCGGGAAGCTACAATGACCATCATCCTCTGGCGCATACGCTTTTGGTGAAGGGAGCCATGGATCTGGGAAGGAATTTGTTTGGCAGCGTGAACACAGGCATAGGACTTTTATCCTTTTTGCAGCTTTTGTTTCTGGCCAGTGCTTTTGCGGGAGGAATCGCGGCTTTGCATAAACATGGAGTAAGAGTCTGGGTGCAGATTCTTATGCTATTGTATTCCGCGGTCTTTCCGTTCCATATGTTTATGAGCGTCAGTATCACAAAGGATACGATATTTACGGGATTTTTTATGATCGTTCTGCTGGCTCTGTGCATCCTTCTGCGGAAGGGGGAAAATTCTCTTCGCCCGGGAAGGGCTGACTTTCCGCTTTTTCTGGGAGCTGTGGGAATCATTTTGTTTCGGAATAACGGAAAATATGCTATGCTGGTGCTGTTGGCAGTTTTGGCCCTGGTATTATTGTTTGGAAGAGCGCGCAGAAGGCTTTGGGGGCGTCTGTTTTTGTGTCTGGCGGCGGCCTTTCTGCTGGGAAATCTGATTTTGTCAGCGCTTTTTTACGGGCTGAATGCCCAGCAGGGAGACAAGAGAGAAATGCTCAGCATGCCTATTCAGCAGCTTGGCCGCTGTATGCTTTACCATGGAGGAGTCGGTGTGCTTCCCGAAGATGACAATACTATGAGTGATGAGGACAAGGCGCTGGTGGGCGATTTTCTTCTGGATGAGGGCTACAAAGAATATGATCCCCGTATTTCCGACCCTGTAAAGAGTCACACCAACACCTATGTGGTTCGGTATCGGACCTTGGAATTTGCCAAAACATATTTGCATCTTCTTCTTGAATATCCGGGTGACTTCATCAATGCGGCTCTTGCACTGAACGCGGGCTACCTTTCTCCCTTCGACGTTACCCATTCCGCTGTCAATCAGGACTCCGGAGAGAAGGGACTTGGCTATGTACAGACCCGCTGGGTGGAAGAAGAGCTGGACGTAAGAGGGATTTATCAGGATTCCAAATGGGAAGGACTGCACGAAAGTCTGGAAGAGTGGGCGGATTCCAACAGCTATCTGAAGATTCCTGTTTTAAAATATCTTTTTGTGCCCGGCACCTGGCTGTGGCTGTGCCTGCTGACAGCAGGATACCTTTTGGCACACAGACGTTTTGGAATGTGCGTTCCACTGGCCTTGTTCGCGGGATACTACATTACGCTTTTTTTGGGGCCCACGGTGCAGCTGCGCTATATATATCCGGTGATGGCGGCGCTGCCCTTCACGGTTCTGCTGTGCAAGTGCGAAGTGAGGAAAGGAAAATGACGGATAAACTGGTTATCGGGGCGGGGCTGTATGGCTTGTATGCCGCTCTGTACTGCGCAAGAAAAGGGCAGAGCGTGGCGGTGATTGAGATCGAGGATCAGCCCTTTTCAAGAGCCACATATGTCAATCAGGCAAGAGTGCATATGGGATATCATTATCCCAGATCTCTGTCAACGGCGCTGAAGTCCGCAGGGTATTTTAAGCGCTTTGTGGAAGATTATTCTTTCTGCATCCGTTTTGACTTTGACCAGATATATGCCACCTCATCTCATTTTTCCTGGACGGATGCCAGGGAGTTTCATAAATTTTGCAAGGATGCCAAAATACCCTGTACGCCCCTTCCTGTGGAACGCTATTTTAAGGAAGGAGTGTGTGACGGGGCTTTTCTCACCAAAGAATATACCTATGATGCACATATATTGCGGGACTTTTTCCTCAGGGAGCTGGCAGAATATCCGAGTGTGAAGATTTTTTACGGCAGGGATATACAAAGAATTGTAAGGAGGACGGGGGAATTTGAGATTATTGCCCTTTACGGGGGCAGAGAGGAACGCTACAGCGCTCCCTTTGTTCTCAACGCCTCCTACGCTTCTGTAAATCAGGTGATTGCAAAAGCGGATGGGATTGACGCAGAGCCCTTTGGATTGAAATATGAGCTTTGCGAAATTATTTTGTGCAGAGTTGAGGAAGGCTTAAAGCGGACGGGGCTGACGGTCATGGACGGTCCCTTTTTTTCCATTATGCCTTTTGGAAAAACTGGCTTTCACTCCCTAACCTCAGTGACCTTTACCCCGCATATGACAAGCTATGGGCTAGTGCCGGATTTCCCCTGTAAAAGCGGGGGCTTTTGTGAGGAAGGCTGGATGGGCAACTGCAGTGGCTGTGCGAACAGACCGGAGAGCGCATGGAAATACATGTCGGCTCTGGCCCGCAAATATATAAAGGAGGAATATGGCTTTACCTATGAAAAATCGTTGTTTTCCATGAAACCCATATTAAAGGCGTCTGAAATTGACGATTCCAGGCCTACGGTGATCCGGTTTGCATCCGAAAATCCGGATTTTGTGAGCGTTTTGTCGGGCAAAATTAATACGGTATATGATCTCGACGAGATTCTGGACGAAACTTAGGAGTCCAATGGGAGGGAAGAGTTATGGTGAAAGACAGGGAAAAGAATTTTGTGTCCTGTGTGGTTTATCTGCATAATGCGGAAGAAGCGATAAAGGGTTTTTTAAGAGAGCTTTGCCGGGTGATGGAAGAAAACTTTGAAAAATATGAAATCATATGTGTCAACGATGGCTGCAGGGATAATACGGTGGAAAGGGTGAGAGAGTTTCTAAGGGAGCAGGAGAAAAGCATTGTGGTGAGTCTTGTGAATCTCAGCTACTTTCAGGGGGTGGAGAGCGCTATGAATGCCGGTTGCGATCTGGCGGTAGGAGATTTTCTCTTTGAGTTTGACAGCTGTCTTCTGGACTTTGAGCCCGACCTCATTATGGAAGTCTACCGCAGAGCCCTGGAGGGATTTGATGTGGTGGCGGCAGCGCCCAAAAGGGGCATTCCCGTTACCTCAAAGCTTTTCTACGCCATTTACAACTGGGGAAGTCGCTGCAAGGGGAAAATCTGCAGAGAAAGATTCCGCATTATTTCCAGAAGGGCTGTAAACCGAGTGGAACAGATGAATGTATACGTTCCCTATAGAAAGGCTTTGTATATGAACTGCGGTTTAAAAACGGATACCCTGGTGTATGATAATAGGTATGTAGGGCGCAAAAGCGCAAACAGGGAGGAGAGGGGCGTCCGCAGATCCCTGGCGGCGGATACCATAATTATTTTCACGGATGTTTTGGAAAAGCTGTCGCTGGCCGTAAGTATTATTCTATTTGCGGCGCTGCTGATAATGTTCGGTTATCTGGTTTACTGCGTTTTCAGCTCTATGACTCCTGTGGAAGGCTGGCTGTCCATCATGTTTTTCATGTGCTTTGGATTTTTTATGCTTTCCGTGATGCTGACGCTGATTTTCAAATATCTGTCCGTGATTCTGAACATGGGCTTTAAGCGCCAGCGCTATGTGATACAAGGAGTGGAGAAACTGACAAAATGATGTTAACCATTATTTTTCCCGTATTAAATGAAAAACTCAGGCTGGAGAGCGGAATTACACGCACGGTGGAATACCTGGAGGACATCGGCTTTGCCGATTATGAGATTCTGATTGTGGATAACGGATCTGTGGACGAAACCCCGGAAATTGCAGAAAAGCTGTGCGAAAAATATCAAAGGGTGCAGTATGAGCGGATAAATGTCAGAGGGGTGGGGGCGGCTTTTCGCAGAGGAGTAAGGAAGAGCCGGGGCAATATTGTTGGTTGCATGGATATTGACCTTTCCGCTAATATCAGACATTTGGGAGAGGCTATAGAGATCTTAGAAACAAGACCGGAAATTCAATACATCAACGGAAGCAGATTCGCGAAGACCTCTGTTACCAAAGGAAGAAAATGGTACCGACAGATCACCTCCCAGGGGCTTTTGATCCTTCTTAAGACTTTTCTTGGAATGAAATCCACCGATGCTATTTGCGGCTTTACCTTTGTGCGAAGAAGAACGGCCATTTCCCTGATCAGGGGCGGCAGCCGGGACAACGGTTGGTTTTATATGATCGAATTTCTGCTAAGGGCGGAAAAGAGAGGGGTCAGAATATTGGATTATCCTGTGGAGTGGCAGGAGGACTACCGCACTAAGGTGAAAATATTCCGTACGGTGTGGGATTATCTGAAGCAGATAGCGAGACTGTTTTGGGAATTCAACATAAGGAAGCATGTATGAGGACGGAAAAGGCACAGGAGGAAACGCCGTGAGCGATTATATGAAAAGAATTGATTTGAAAAGGGATTATCTGGCCCACAGGGCGGAATATCTGAAGGCCATAGAGGCGGTGTGTGAGGAGACAGCTTTTTCCGGAGGGATCTACGCTGACGTTTTTGACAAGGAATTTGCGGCATATGTGGGAACCGAATATGCCTGCGGAGTAAACAACGGTACCTCGGCACTCCATTGCGCCATGCTGGCTTTGGGAGTGGGGGAGGGGGACGAGGTAATCGTACCGGCCAACACATATATTGCCACTGCCTGGGGGGTGACTTATACGGGAGCGGTTCCCGTCTTTGCCGACTGTACCAGAGATACATGGGAGATCGATCCACAAGATGCGGCGAAAAAAATTACATCCAAAACAAAGGGGATAATCGGCGTACATTTGTACGGACAGCCCTTCGACTATGCGGGAATACGGCGGCTGGCGGACCGGCACGGTCTTTTTGTGGTGGAGGATTGCGCTCAGGCCCACGGAGCAAAATTCCAGGGGAAAAATGTGGGCACTTTGGGAGAAATGGGATGCTTCAGCTTTTATCCCGGCAAAAATTTGTATGCCTTCGGTGAAGGAGGCAGCGTTACCTGTGACAGAGAGGAATATTACAGCCACATTACCCGCCTGAAAAACCAGGGATGTGATGTGCGATATTACCACGATGAGGTGGGGTATAACTACCGCCTGGAAGGAATTCAGGGGGCGGTGCTTTCCGTCAGTCTGAAGTATCTTCCCGAGTGGACTGCCAAAAGGCAGAAGATCGGAAAGCGTTATCTTGAGGAAATTACCAATCCCTTGATTACCATGCAGGCCCACCCCGCCGACACGGAGCCGGTATTTCATCTGTTTGTCATTACCGTGCCTGACAGGGACGAATTTGTGAGTTATATGGCGGATGCGAATGTGGAGTGCAGCCTTCATTATCCTGTTCCGTGTCATCTGCAGAGGGCGTATGCCCATTTGGGTTATCGGAGGGGAGATTGCCCGAATGCAGAGTATCTTTCAGAACACTGCGTCACGCTTCCTCTGTTTCCCGAAATGAGGGAAGAAGAGATTGAGCGAGTGATCGGTCTTTGCAACGCTTACAGGGGATAGGATAAAAGGAGAGCTTATGAGCCATTACAGAGATGAGGAAACGGGAATTTTTCTGCGTCCCATGACCCTGGAGGACACGGATTTAATTATTGAATGGAGAAACAGCAGATCCGTGTGTTCCAATTTTATATATCAGGAGCCTTTTACAAGGAAGGGGCATGAAAATTGGATTCATACCATGATAGATACCGGTAGAGCCGTGCAGATGATTATCTGCCTGATGGATGACGGCCGCCCTGTTGGCTCTGTGTATATCAGGGATATTGACAGGCGGCATAATAAGGCGGAATATGGAATTTTTATCGGAGATCCTTCCGCCAGGGGACGGGGAGCAGGTACGGCGGCCGCAAGGCTGATGCTTAGATACTGCTTTGAGGAGGAAAGGCTCCATCGGATTTTTCTGAGGGCCTTCGCCGACAATGTACAGGCTCTCCGAAGCTATGAGAAGGCCGGTTTTGTGCGGGAGGCCTACTTGAAGGATGATGTCCGCATAGATGGAATATATCGGGATATTGTGTTGATGGCAGCCCTTCATCACGAAGAAAAAAATCACCAGGAAAAGGACAAAGGAGAAGTCGGAATGAAAGTCCGGCATGAAAAAAACAGAACAGACCTGGAAAAAGGAAGGATAAGATGAAAAAAGTCAGTTTTGTAATTCCCTGTTACCGCTCTTCCCATACTCTGCTCCATGTAGTAGAGGAGATCGACGCAAAAATGAAGGAAATGAACGGGTATGACTATGATATTTTTCTGGTCAACGACTGCTCTCCGGACGATACTCTTACGGTCATCAGACAGCTTTGCGGGGAAAGGAAGAATATCAAGGGAATCAGCTTTTCGCGTAATTTTGGGCAGCACGCGGCGCTAATGGCAGGACTGCGCTTTTCTGACGGCGATTATGTGATCTGTCTTGACGATGACGGACAGACGCCGGCGGATGAGGCGGACAAGCTGTTGGAAAAGCTGGAAGAAGGCTGGGACGCGGTATATGCAAAATACGATCACAAGCAGCATACAGCGTTCAGAAATCTGGGCAGCAGGGTGAATGAACGAATGACCAGGATGATGCTGGGAAAGCCGGCGGATTTATATATTTCCAGCTATTTTGGAGTGAGAAGATTTGTGGTGGAAGATATGATCCGCTATGAAAATTCTTATCCCTATGTGATTGGGCTGGTGCTGCGGGCTACAAAAAACATCACCAATGTTTCCGTGCATCACAGAGAGCGGGAGGAGGGAAGCTCGGGCTATACGCTGAAAAAACTTTTGGGGCTGTGGTTTAACGGTTTTACCGCCTTTTCCGTAAAGCCTCTGCGGATGGCAACAGCCATTGGAGGAACCTTTGCGGGCATCGGCTTTTTATACGGTATCTATACGATTTTAAAGCGCCTCATAAATCCGGATGTGCCCATGGGCTTCAGCTCCTTAATGTCGGCAGTCGTGTTTTTCGGCGGCATGATCATGGTAATGCTTGGACTGATTGGGGAATATATCGGGAGAATTTATATCAGCTTGAATAATTCGCCCCAGTATGTGATCCGGGAGAGGATTAACTTAGAGGAGTAGAAAGGAACGGGGCGAGTTATGGAAAAATTTGTAGTATGGTGGAAGCGGGATAAGCGGTATCTTCTCCTTGTAAAAGCGGTTTTGATGGGAATTTTGCCCATATTGTGCTGTCTTGTGACTTGCGCTGCCCAGGGAAAAACCATAGGAGATGTGTATCTCCCAAATTCTGAATGGAATGACGAGCTTTTTTATTTTAAGCAGGTGGAGGGAATCGTTCATTACGGGTACCCACAGGGGTATTTTGGATTTAACGAAAGCCATGCGCTGAAGCTCTCCTTTGCGGCCTGGAGCCCTGTTCTGGTTTTTCCCTGGGTGGTTTGGGGACTTCTTTTCGGCTGGAATCTCCTGTCTCCTATTCTCTGCAACATTCTGCTTTTGACTGCGGCTATGGTCCTGTTTGTATGTCTGGTGAAGCCTTCCTGGAGGCAGCTGGGAGTTCTGACTCTGCTTTTTTGTCTGTATACCCATTTTGTGCGGTATATGCTTTCAGCCATGCCGGAAATCATCTGCATGAGCCTTCTGATTCTGTTTTACGCCATTGCGGTCAATTATCTGAACAGGGAAAAAACATATAAATTAGTCCTTTTGTTTCTTCTTGGGAGTGTTCTCACGCTGATGCGGCCCTATATGCTGCTGTTCTTGCTGCTTCCGGTGTATTTTTGGGTGAGAAAGGCTGGCTGGAAGGGGCTTTTGGGCTCCTTGGGGGTGATTGCTGTAGTGGGTGCGGGCTATGCCATGACCAAGCGTTATCTGGGCGCGGAATATTTTACGCCGCTGTTTTTTACCGACTGGATCACCACCTTTTTTGACCAGGGGATCGGTGCCGGCATCCATAACTTTTTTGGAACCCTATATTGGATGGGCAGGGAATTTCTGAACCATACCAGACAGGGTTTCCAATACGGCCTTGCGTCGGGAGCGTTTTTTGGAGGGTACCTGGTGATGATGGCAGTTCTTCTTTGGCAGACTATGGCAGATTATCTATGGCTTCGCAGGGAGAAAAGAAGGGAGCAGGAGAGGGGAAAAGTGCAGGAAGACGAAGCGGAGCATAACAAAGTAAAAAATCTCCTGATGATTGAAGGGCATCTTGCCCTGTGCTTTGTTGGCATGCTGTTTGCCCTCCTTTTAATGTATAAGCTTACGGAGGGGAGCAAGCATCTTCTCACCTTTATGGCTGTGGGAATCTTTGTGATCAGCCTTATGAAAACCAGGCTTTACAAAAAGGCGGTTCTCATGGGAGCTGTGTTCGCTTATCTGTATTCCTATATGGCAGTGAACCCCTATGATTATCAGGTGCCCTTTGAAAACCAGGACAGAGCCGCCCAGCTTTCACAGTGGGAGGAAGCGATTGCGGAGGAGCTCTCTCTTGTGACACGTGATACGCCGAATTATGAAAATGTGGTAATCTGGCTGCTAAACGACAACACGCCTGAGGGCGCCAGAACCCTAAACTGGCAGCTTCTTTACGCTCTTCCCAGGGGATTTGGTATAAGCTGCTGTGACCCGGGGTATGTGACAGAAAATTTTGATCGGCTTCAGAGCCGTTACCTTGCCGTGGTGCCCGAAGGAACCGTGGATGAAATGTGCCTGGAGGCCGGATACCGGGAGATTTACAGGGACAAAGACATGGCGCTGTATGAGAGAGCCTCGGAATTTCAGTCTATGCAATAGAGGAAGGGGCGTTTAACATGACGGACGAAAAAATTTTCAAAACTGCGTCATTGGTTGGCTGACCGGCTACACCGCCGCAGAAATTGAAAAAGCGGCGGACTCTTCAACAACATACGGTTTTTTTCGAAATGCAGGCTGATTGCCGGTGTGATGTGCGGCGCAGGTAAACCTATGGAAAAAATTCTGCCTGGTTAACCGCCGCCGCCGTTAACGCAATGGCATCATATGGCAATACATATTACCAGGTATTGCTGGTTCATTTCCTGTAATGCCAGATAATTTTCTTTACTGCAGAAACCACATCCTGAAGGTCTTTGTCTGTCAGGGAATAGTAGAGCGGAAGGCTCATGACCTCCGAGTAATACTTTTCCGCATGGGGACAAAGGCCTTTTTTGTATCCCAGCTTTTCGTAGTAGGAATGCCAGTATACGGGCAGATAGTGTACTTGAGAATAAATCCCTTCTGCGCGGAGGGCATCAAAAAATTGTCTTCGGCTGCAGGTTAAGGTTTCGCTGTGAAGCCGGAGGATATACAGGTGTCTGGTGGTGTCGGACTGGGGAATTTCCTTTTGTATCTGTATCTGGGGGATCTCGGAAAAGGCTTCGTCATATAATTTTACAATTTCCTTTCTCCTCCTGGAAAAGAGTTCCAGTTTTTTGAGCTGGCTGGAAAGCAAAGCCGCCTGAAATTCTGTCATGCGATAGTTGAAGCCGTAGCCGACCTGTTCGTTATACCATGGATCGTCCGTAGGGTGTGCCATCTGAGAGCGATCCCGTGTAATTCCATGGGCATGGGCGAGCACCAGCCTTTTATACAAATTTTCATCATTTGTGGTGACGGCTCCCCCTTCTCCCGCGGTAACGGTTTTTACGGGATGAAAGCTGAAGGTAGTCATATGGGCTATGCTGCCCACCGGCTGTCCGTTGTATTTGGTTCCGATGGAGTGAGCCGCGTCCTCAATCAGGGTCAGGCCATGGTGGCGGCAGATACTGCGGATAGGATCAAGGTCTGCTGCCTGCCCGGTAAAATCCACTGCTACCACCGCTTTTGTTCTGGGCGTGATATGAGCCTCGATGGAAGCCGGATCAATGTTATAGGTCTCGGGATTGATGTCTGCAAACACCGGTTTTCCTCCGCAGTAGAGGATGCAGTTTGCGGAAGCCGCAAAGGTGATGGGCGTTGTGATGACCTCGTCCCCTTCCTGGATTCCGGCCGCCATGGCGGCAATATGCAGAGCTGCGGTGCCATTGCTTACGGCAACGCAGTATCCGGCGCCTGTCAGATCGCAAAGCTCCTTTTCCAATTTTTCGATACGGGGGCCGCAGGTTAGATAATCGCTGCGCAGGGTGGCTGCAACAGCTTCCACATCCGTTTCATCAATATACTGCTTTCCATAGCTTAAGGGAGTCTCCCTTACGGGAATGCCTCCGTTGATTGCCAGCTTTTCCATATTTACCTCCATTCTGAAGCGTTTTACGCTGTTTCTGATATTACTATAGCACAGGGCAGGGCAAACGCAAGGGTCTAAGGCTGCGCTGAACCATAGGACTTCAGTGTCTGTACGGAATCATACAGAAATACCTGGTAGCTGTGGTCTTCATAAATCAGCTCCCCGTTCTGTATGGAGGCCGCATCCGCATAGGCGGTCGTCTCTTCCCGCGTCAGCAAAAGAAAGACCGGGCCGTCATGATAACCCGCTTCATAGTATTTTGCAGGGGAAGACCATTTGAAATCATTGAGATTTTGAGGATCCCATACGTTGGCGATCTCAACCCGGCCATTGGTGAGCTCTGTGATGATATTGCCGTTGTCATAGGTGGCAAAGCCAAAATGATAATTGTTTTCTGCCAGGAACTGAGCCACCTGCCTTTTGGAAGCATTCTTGTCCACTGTAATTTCCGACAAAACCGTCTTGCCCGTACCGATCAGAAGACATCCCCCCAACAGGATTCCCAGAAAAATCCGGTCAAACAGCAGCTTTTCCTCTGCAAAATAGAAAGCCAGAACCGGGAGGGCAAAGATAAATACAGTGATATAATACCGGGGCACCAGAGTACTTGTGGTGAATAGAAAGGCAAAGCAGTTCACAAAGAAGGAGACTGCCAGGAATAAAACCGTAAAAAAGCGTTCTCCTTCAACTTTTCGGAAGCATTTGACGGTACAGAAGATCAGAATGCACAGAAAGACAAAGGAGGTCAGGGAAACCAGACCCCGAAGAGAAATCACGCCTCTGTCGGGGATATAGCCAAACAGCATAAGAAGAGCGCCCACTGCATTCTGCAGCCGGTCCAACAGCACCCCATCGTAAATGGCGATGAAATTGGTGGACTCATAAGTCTGAAAGCTGTAATGCCTGCTGATATACAAAACGTTTACGCCATAGCCTGCAATGGCGCCCGCAAAGCCCAACAGGCTGTAAAAAATGCAGGCCATGCTTTTGCTTCGGAGCAGGGATTGCAGTCTTACCCTGGAGGGAAAATGCCGGAATTCCTGGAACTCGTCGGAACGAATGCAAAAGAGGAAGGCTGTAAGCACGAGAGGACAGAGCATGGCCAGCAAGTATCGGATACCGGAAACGCCGCATATCAGCGAAAGAGCCAGATACAGCAAAAGAAGCAGCCATCTTGGGGCCCTTCCCTTCTCTTCCCGTTTCCAAAGCCGGAGAAACATTCCGAAATAGAAAAACAGAATGATCACATGAGAAAGATAGGTGTTGCCTATCTGCATGTGGAGCATCATGGTTTCCGAAAAAGGAAGCAGAAGGAGAAGAGAGGTCAGAATCCCTGCTTTCCAGGTGATTTTCAAAGGCTTTATAAAATAAAAATAGGAACCCAGCAAAAGACCGTAAAAAACCAGGTTGGTGACAGTGCGGATTCCATGCCAGTTGTCCATAATCCGAAAAAGGGGCCCCATGATCAAATGTGTGTACAAAAACCGGAACTCAGTGGAATAGCACCAGTCAGGAGAGGCGAAAATACGCCCCTCCTGAGCGAGAAGTCTGGAAAAAATCATTTCTGCAGCCATATCTGAATCCAGCCAGTGATCCTGGAAAAACAGATTGAGAATAGTCAGCAGACAAAGCGCCAGGATTAACAAAAAATAAGGATAGTATTTAAAAAACTTCTGTTTCATTTCTTCCGTTTCCTTTCCGGAGACTGTTTACATGCACTGAATTGACCTTTATAAAGTATATCACATCGGCCGGAGATTTCAAATAAGATTACACCGCAAAGAAGGCTTTCCTGTAAAGAGTGGAGCAGGATGGCTTTATTTGCCTTTTCTCATATGTTATGATACAATCATTTGTACCGCCGAAGGCGGTGCGATTCATAATGGAAGACCCCGGGGGTAGCGATTTATGCAGGGCAAATATAAGAAATTTGCAGTTTTCTTTATTTTAATAGCTTTGGCGGGAATACTTTGCGCTACGCGCCTGTGGAGAGTGACGACCATTCCTTCCGGGCTGCATATCGATGAAGCAGGTATGGCATACAGTGCATGGTGTCTTGCCCAGTACGGCATAGATCGGGATTTGACGCCCTGGCCTGTATATCTGGTTAATTTCGGAGGCGGACAGAGCGCCATGTATGCTTATCTGTGCGCCGCATTGTTCCGGATCTTTGGGTATCATTTGATTTTGGTGCGTGTGCCGGCAATCCTTTTTTCACTGATTACATTCATTTTCGGCATGAAGCTGGTCCGCAGAATTTATCCCCAAAGTATTTGGCGTCCCCTGCTTTGCGGATTTCTGATTACGGTGTGCCCTTATTTTATTTTGGCGGGACGTTTTGGTCTGGACTGCAACCTGATGCTGGGAGCCTCTATGGTCTTTCTTTACTTTTTTGTAAGCGCCGTCTCGTCTGGAAATCTGAAATATTATGGGGCGGCGGGTATTTTTGGAGGTTTGCTGCTGTATACTTATGCTCTGAGCTATATGATTCTCCCCCTGTTTCTTTTGCTCTGCCTGGCATACACTGTCCGGTGCGGACAGTTTTCTTTGAAAGGCTGGGCGGTTATGGCCGTTCCCATGGCAGTATTTGCCTTTCCCTTGATTCTGGTGCAGATTGTAAATCTGTTTGAGCTGCCTGAAATTCAGCTTGGCATTTTTACCATTACAAGAATGGAAACTTACCGTGTTTCCGAGATCACCTGGCTGACCTGGGATAATTTTCTGCAGGCGTTGAGAAGCGTTTTTTTGGGGGACTCTTTTGCATATAATTCCATTCCGGGCGTTCCCAATCTATACGGAGTGACGATTCCGTTGTTTTTCACAGGATTTTGCAGTGCGGCGCTGGGGCTGGCACGCGAGCTGAAGAGCAGAAAATCTAATTTGCTGTCTTTTGCGCTGCTATGGTTTTTGGCGGTTTTTATATTTGAGTGCCACATTGATTCCAATGTGAACAAAATAAACGCCGTGTTCGGCGTTACGGTGATTCTGGCAGTTCACGGGCTGGCTGTGCTGTGCGGCATAGGCGGGAAGCTTGCAAAGGCGCTTCCGGCAGTCATCTGCTGCCTTTACGCAATTTGTTTTCTGCAATTTGGAGTATACTATCTGGGAGGACAATACACCCGGGACTATTATCCGCTCCCCTACTTTGACATAACGGTAACGGAGGCTGTTTCATTTCTGGAGGAGAATCCTCAGTACAAGCAGAAAGGAACTTATCTGGCTGAGAGCAGGGAATACCTTGCGCTGAGTGTACTGTGCTCCCCGCAGGAATTTGCGGCAGGTGAGGAGGGAAGCGTTTTTTCCTATTACCGCTGCGGCTCTCTTGGAGAGGTGGAGGAAGGATATAATTACATTGTTAGGGATATTTACGCGGAATATGCACAGAAACTACGTCAAATGGGATTTGAAGAGGAAAAATATACAGGGTACTCGCTGTTTTACAGAAAAGAATGATTCCCATTGCACTGAAAGGAACTGGTTATGACGAATCATATTATGATAAATCATATGAGAATACAGCGCTTGCTGTGGCGCTTCCTCCCGGCGGCAGCGCTGCTTATATGGGGAGCGCTCTGTATCACCAACAATCTTTGGTATGACGAGGCGTACTCGGCTTCCATGGTGTCGCTCTCCTGGCCGCGGCTAATTTACATCACGGCGGTGGACGACCATTCTCCCTTTTACTATGTGCTTTTGAAGCTTTTTTATCATTTGTTCGGCGGGGGAACGAACTTTTTTGGGCTGAAGCTCATGTCTCTTCTGTTTATGATGGGATATATTTTTCTGGGAAAATACTATGTAAAAAAGCTTTTCAGCGAAGAAATATCCGTTTGGTTTATGCTTTTTTCCCTTCTTATGCCCATTATGTCCGTGCAGGCGGGAAATGTACGCATGTACGCTGTGGCTCTGTTCTTTCTCACACTTACGGGGCTTACGGCTTATGATCTGTTTCTGGCACAGGCCGGAGACAAATCCTGTCGAAAAAAATGGATGCTTTTCTGCGCGGCCAGCATATGTACGGTGTACTGCCATACCTTTGCGCTGATTCAGACATTCTTATTTTATCTGCTGTTTTTGGGGGGGCTTCTCGTCAGTCGCCAAAAAGAAAAGATAAAATCTTTTTTCCTGTGTGGAATTGTGGTGTCCGTAGTGTTTTCTCCCTGGCTTTTGGTGACTCTGCGCCAGATGATACTCAGAATGCGTTATGATACAGGATCCATGACGGACCGGCCCACTATTTATACATTCATGGATTACTGTAAGGAATGGTTTTCCGCTCAGGAAACGCCCATTGGGCCGGTGGTCTTTCTGGGAATGGCATTGGCTCTTGTGCTGGGATATTATGCGGTGGACTGGATGCGGAGTCGGCATAATTATGCGCCTGCGGTGGGAATGTTGGCGTTGGGGCTTACTGTGCTTTGCGGCGCGCTGATTTCTGTGTTTATCAATAACTGCTTTATGGGAAGATATGCCTTTCCGGGATTCGGATTTCTGATGCTTTTTTATGCTGTGGGGATGAGCCGGGCCTGTTCTCAGGATGGAAGGTCTCCTGTGAGGGCCGTGTGCATACTGGCGTCCGCATGCTTGTGCTTTGGGCTGCAGTACCGCAGTGAGCTTTCGTTGGAGTATGATAAAGGGCTGGGGATCTATGAGGATTTTGTGGCAGAAAAGGTCACGGATCAGGATGCCTTTATTGGTCCGTATACCCATACTATCTTTTTGAATGTGTATCATCCTGAGTTGCAATATTACCTTTACGGTTATAAGCTGTACAGTCTGCCTTTTGTGAACACGGAGGCATTGACGGACTTCAGCCAGCTTGACAGTGTGCGGGGAAATCTCTGGTATATCTGTTTTCAGGGAGAAAAGCCGGAAAATATGGCCGGGATGTATGATTACGAAGAAGCGCTGAGCTTTCATTATATGTATTACGACTTTGTGATTTACCGCCTGATCCCCAAGGCAGGGGCTGCCTGACGGCAGAAGGGAGGATTTGCATGAAAAAGTGGATGATATATCTGCGGGAATTTTATCAAAACAGGATATACCTGCTGCTGCTTGGACTGTCGGCTTTGTTTTCTTATGGATTTTTGGTGACTCATTCCGCCATTGGCATTGACGATACTCCCTATGCCTATTATTTTGAAGAAGGGCTTGCGGCCATAGTGGGCAGATGGGTTCTTTTTCTTCTGAATAAGCTGGTGCACATCGCGGATTATGCGCCTTTTCTTACAGACTTGGGTGGAGTGCTGATTCTTATGGCCGGAGTGACAGTCTGGTGTGCTCTTTTTTACAGTGTTTTTGGAGAAACAGTGCCGAAGCCGGGCTATATTATGTTTTCCTGTCTGTTTCTCTCGTCCCCTATTTTGAGTGAAGTGTTCACGTATTTTCTCCACAACGGAGTGGCTCTTGGATATTTATTCTGCGGCATCAGTCTGTGCTTTTTCAGAGAAGGATGCAGCCGGGGCAGGCGCTTTCTTCCCTTTGCAGGCTCCTGCATTTTTCTGTGGCTGGCTCTGGGCTGTTATGAATCCTTTATGACAGTCTGGCTTTTGGGGGGATGCCTGCTTTTTTTGTCAGAGCGTCTTGCAGGAATCCGAAAAAAGATGTTTCCTGTGTTGGGAAAGGGAGTGGCTGTGGCCGCGGCTGCTATTTTGCTCAGAAGCCTTATGATCCGGACAGTGACAGGAATATTCGGACTGGAATATTTACAGGAGGAAGCGGTGCGGCGCTCAGTAGCTGAAATGGCTTCCTGGATGCTTCAGCCGGGGGCGTTCAGCGAGTTTATTATGGTGTTAAAGCGGATTTTCGTAATGTATGGCGTATTTGCTTATGCCTATTATCCCATAAAAATTTTTCTGTTGGCAGCCGCTGTGATCTGGATCTTTTCCATATATAAGAGCATTCGCAAAAGGGATATTTGGATTTTTCTGTTGTGTGCCGGAGGCTTTTTCTCATCCTTTCTTTTGGCTTTTGTGGAGGGAAAGGCGACTTTGTACCGGTCCGCCCAGTTTCTGCCTGTTATCTGCGGGTATGGGGCGCTGGTGCTTGTGTACGCGGCCAGGAGCTTCTTCGGAAAGGATACGGGAGGACTTCAAAAGCTGCCGGAACGCTTTGGAAGGCTCCCAAAAAGGCTGATTCCGGCCGCAAGGGCTGTGCTTATGGCATTATTGTGCGTAATTCTCTGGAATCAGTGCGCAGACATGAATAAGTGGTTTTATGTGGACTATATGAAGTATGAGGATGCCAAAAACACCATAAATCAAGTTGCATATGTGCTGGAAAAAGACTTTGACATTTCCAAGCCCGTGGTGTTTACAGGCACTTATGAAATTCCAAGGAGCATTATTCAGGACGCCTATGTGGAGTACAATTCGGAAATTTATTATAAAATGCTTCATGTCACTTCCCTGCTGGACAGCAGACTTCTGGAAAAATTTTATCGGGATTACGGAGTGTGGGTGGCTCAGACGCCTTCTCTTTCTGTCATTGACTGGGGAAGGTATGCCTTCGGCACAGATGAAGAGCTGGTGAGGTTTGCAGCTATGCACGGTCACGATCTGGCTCCTTTGCTGGAAACTGATTATGCCGCTGCGGAAGAATATTCGTTGAATCTGCCGGAATTTCCCGCGGAGGGTTCTGTGGTGGACGTGGGAGATTATATCATTGTGCATTTTTAGAGGGGAACAGGGGATGAGCAGATGTTTGAGGCGCGCGGTCTGCGCTTTGCTGGTTCTGGCAGTGGTGCTGGCGGTCTGGCTGAAAAGCGGAATTTATTTTGAAACAAATGATGACAGGTATATTACGGAAATATTATCAGGGGCCATGCTGGGAACTGCAGATCCCCATGCGGTTCACATTCATTACTGGCTTTCCCTGCCTCTGTCTTTGCTTTACCGCATAACAGTGCAGGTTCCATGGTATGGAGGAACATTGATCTTGTTTCTGGCGTTTGCATACTTCGTCTTTCTGGACTGTGTTCTGGGAGAATGCGGAAGCATAAAGCAAGTGCCGTTTTTCATTGCGGCCGTTCTGGCTTTTTTGCTTCTGCATTTTTATCTGCTGGGAGCTTTACAGTTTACATCTGTAGCGGCAATGCTTGCGCTGTCAGGATGGATTTATTTTTTGTCTGACAGGAGCAGGTTAAGAAGATTCGCTGTTTTCGGGGTGACGTCCATGTTGGCGTGTCTCGTCAGAACGGATGCAATGCTCCTGGTGCAGCCTCTGGGCCTGTCTGTTTATGCAGGGCTTGTTTTGAGAAAAAAAGGGGAGGATTTTAGAGCCAAGGGGAAAGAGATTATCATACCAATGCTTTTCATTGGAGCTGTTCTGGCAGCAGCCTCTTTGGGAAACATAATAGGATATTGGGGAGAAGAATGGTCTGAATTTCGCAAATATGATCAGGCCAGAGCAAGAATATTTGATTATTGGGGAGAGCCGGAATACGGGGAGATAAAAGACATTCTGGACAAATATGGGGTGACGGAGACAGAATATGAGGCGTGGAGTAATTATGACGCCATGGACTGGGAGGTATCTGCCGACTGTGCCCAGGAGATAGAAGATTTTGCAAAGTCGGGCAGGGAGGAAATAACGCTGTCTCAGCTTTGGGCTTCCTTCCGGCAGCAGATGTGGGGAAATGATAAGTGGGGAATCAATCGAATTTCCACCATCCTCTGCTTCGTGGTCTTAGTTCTTTTTGTGCTGACAAAACGGTATGCTTTGCTTCTGCCTTTAGGGCTGCTTCAGCTGGCAAAGCTGTTGATCTGGGGTTACCTGCTGTATATGGGCAGAGCGCCGCTTCGGGTGACGATTCCTCTGTTTGCGTGTGAGACGGCGCTGCTCTGGATGCTGATGCGCAAGGGCTTATCCTCTGAAGACTCCGGAAAAAGTCCCAGGGAAGAAAAACGAGAGCGGTATGAAAGACGGTACAAGGGTCTGGCGTTGCTCATTCTCTGCGCGTTTTGCTGTGGAGCCTTTTTTTCCGGAAGGCAACAGTATCGATATGTTGCGCAGCAGAACAGGGGGCAGGAGGTCTTTATGGAGGGACTGAGGCAGATAGAGGATTACTGCCTGAAACAGCCGGACAACAGATACCTTTTGGAAGCTGTTTCTATGAGCTATTATAAGGGAAGCGCATTGGAGACGGAAATCTATGGCGAGAGAAACAGTATGGTAATGGGAACCTGGTATTCCAACAGCCCTGTGATGCGGCGTGCTTTGAAAAACTATCTGGGACAGAGAGGGCGGGGAGTACACCTCATTGTTTACGATGACGGAAGAGGAGAAGAGCATCCGGCGGTGGCTTACCTGGAAGAGAAGACAGCATCCTCTCCCGTTATTGCAGATCATCTTACGGTGTCCCATGGGGGATCCTATCTGGTATATTATTTCAGTGGGGATTTTAGGCTTACGGAGTGATGAAATAAATTCTGTGATGGAAATTTTATTATGAAGTGTAAAAAAATTATTGATAAATTGAATTCTATTATATGTACAGCGGACGGATGGCCTCTTTGGACCATTGGAATTTTGCTTTCAGCCGTGGCTTTTTTCCCTTTTTTTGTGCTGGGGGAGGGAAGCGTTTTTGAGATTCATGACCAACTGGATGAAAGCATGATGAATTATGTGCTGACGGCAAAGCATTTGGGAGAGGGAGCTTCCATCTTTCCTGAGATGCTTGGGGGAGTCAATGCCAGCGGAATGCTTCCCGCAGCGGTTCTGTTTGTGCCCCTGTATCGCTTACTCCCCGTATTTGCCGCATTTATCCTACAATATGGGATTTGCTTTTTAAGCGCTTTTTTCGGGATGTATCTTTGTGTCAGAGAAATCACAAAAAGCAGTATTCTGGCGTTGGCCATGGGAGGCTGCTTTTGCATGCTCCCCACCTATCCCATTTATGGTCTGACCATGATGGGAATCCCCCTTGTGCTGTACGCTTTCTTATGTCTGCTGAAAGAAAAGCGGAAAAAAACCGCATATGTGCTGATCGCGTTCTTCGGGATGACAAGCCATTTGGTGTGTACTGGATACGCAGTGCTTTTTTTCTGGGCAGCGTTTCTATTGTCATCCATGATCAAAAGAAAAGTGAAACTTTCTCTGATTATAGGATTTATAGAGCTTATGGGAATCTATGTGATTGTGAATCACAGTCTTTTCTGGGAGCTTCTTGCGGGAAACGGAGATTATGCCAGCCATAGGGAGGAAATGGTGCAGTATGCTCAGCCTTTTTTCTCAACGGTATGGGATGTTTTTGTAAACAGCGCCCAGCATGCCCCTTCTCTGCACAGATATTTGATTCTTCCCATTCTGATTCTTGTTTTGGCCGGCGCTTTTTTAAAAAAGGATCATACGCTTAAAAGGCTGTACCGGGCATCGGCGGCAGGTTTTGTGCTACTGGCGGGAATTGCCCTGTTCTATGGAATCTGCAAATCTTCCTTGGTTACAGAGTTAAAAAACGGCACAACAGGCTTTCTGCGTTATTTTCAGGCCGAAAGATTCTACTGGCTATACCCTGCCGCCTGGTATCTGGAGTTTTCGCTTGCCTTCTGCGTGTGGTGGAAAAAAGGGAAGGCGTGGCTTGTAAAGGCCGGAGTTTTGTGCTTGCTTTTGCTTCCGACCATCAATCTGATCAAGGTTCATTCTTACTTTTACACAAATATAAACCAGATCAACAATGGCTCGCAGATTACCGGCTATGTCACATGGGAGAGCTATTATGCCGAAGATCTGATGCAGGAGCTGGAGGACGCCATCGGAAGGAATATGGAGGAATATCGGGTGGCTCACCTGGGGATTAGCCCTGCTCCTGCACTGATGCACGGTTTCCGTACTGCAGATGGCTATTCCAACAATTATCCTCTGGAGTATAAGCACAGATTCCGGCAGGTGATCCAAAGGGAGCTTGCCAAAAACGAAGAGACGCGGCTTTACTTTGACGAATGGGGAAGCCGCTGCTATCTGTTTAACAGCATAACGGGAACCTATTGGAGTGTTGCCAAAAATTCCGGGGTTACCTATGAGGGGCTGGAGCTTAACATGGAGGCTTTAAAAGGGCTGGGGTGTGAATATCTCTTTTCCGGAGGAGAGATTTTGGACGCGGATCGCATGGGGCTTGCCGGTATGGGGTATTATGAAACCGAGACCTCCTATTGGGGAATCTGGCTGTATCGGATCCAGTAGGAATTCCTGAATGCAGCAGTCCACATATACGTTTACTGTCTGTCCAAGTTGTGCTAAAATGATAAAAATGTAGGAGAATTCTTCCATGAATGAGAGAATTTACGTTTGCCATACCTATTATCATGTATATGTAACTTTTTTAAAAGAGCTGAATCTTCCGGAAATGAAACGGGGACAGGCCACGCTGGTGCTGTCCAGGCTGTCAAATGATTTTGAAAATTTAAAAGCCAGGGTGGAGAGCACCGGCCTTTTCGCTCAGGTTTTGGAGTTTGACGAAAAAAGAGAGGACTTTTTCCCACAGCTTGCCAAGCTGCGTCGGGATACGGGGAGCTTTTTGGGGAATCTGAAGAACCGTATCCGTTTTACCAGAGAATACGCAAGGCTGGAGGCGCCCTATGTGCCTGTGGATTTTCGCAAATATAAGGATATATATGTCTACTGTGATTCGGACCCCATAGGCTATTACCTGAATCAGAATAAAATTTATTACCACGCTCTGGAGGATGGGCTGAATTGCCTGAAAAATTTTGACGCCGCCCGGTATGACAACAGGGGACATTTCGGTCTGAAGGCATTTCTTTCCAGACGTCTGAACCTGATTTTTGTCCAGAATGGTTATGGAAAGTATTGCCTTGATATGGAGGTAAACGATATATCAGCCATAAAATATCCTTGTCCAAGATACATTGAACAGCCCAGACAGGAGCTGGTGGATCGCCTGAAGGTGGGGGACAGAGAGCTGATTCTCCGAGCTTTTGTCAGAGATAAGGCGCGGCTGGAAAGGCAGATTAAGGAGAGCGGAAAAGTGGGGGACAAGATTCTGATCCTCACGGATCCTCTCTGCAGCCTTGAGGTGAGAGAGCGGATTTTCAGAGATATTATAAAAATGTATGAGCCGGAGGGAACTGTTTTTTTAAAACCTCATCCCAGGGATGAGCTGGATTACCGCAGGCTGTTCCCCGAATATCCTCAGTTTGATGCAACGCTGCCCATGGAAATTCTCAATTTCTTTCCGGGCCTTCGCTTTCGGAAAGCGGTGGCAGTGTTGACGGAAATCAAGGCAATACGCTTTGCAGACCAGGTGGTAAGGCTGGGTGAGGATTTTATGGACGCCTATGAGGATCCTTTCATTCACAGGCAGAATGAACAGATATAAGGCCGAAAGACTGCAGTGATCCTGCAGACGAAGGAGACAATATGTTGCAGATCATAAAAAAGCTGAATGTTTTGCTGGATAAAAAGCAGAAGAGAGCGATGGCGGGATTGATTTTTTTGATGATTATCGGCGCTTTTCTACAGACTGCGGGAGTGGGGCTTTTGGTGCAGGTGGTCAATGTTGTGATTGATCCCCAGGCCATCCAGAAAAGCCGTATCACGAGAGCCCTGTATGAGCTTTCCGGGCTTGCGGATTACAAAAGCTTTTCCATTACGGTCATGACGCTTCTGATCCTTACATTTATCGTGAAAAATCTGTTCTTATTTGCGCAGCAGAAGCTGACCTTTTCCTTTGTGTATACCAACCAGTTCCGGACCTCAGAGCGGATGATGCGCAATTATCTGAGGCGGGGCTACGAATTTTACCTGAATGCGGATACAGCGGTGGTACAGCGCAGCATAACCTCCGATGTGAACAATATGTATGCCTTGATTCTGGCGCTTTTGCAGATGCTTTCCGATGGTGTGGTTTCCCTGTTTATTATCTGCTACTGCTTTGCCACAAACGGCACCATGACAATGCTTATGGCCATAGTGCTTCTGGTGCTGATGCTTTTGGTGAAGAAGGTATTGAAACCCATTATGTATAAGGCTGGCAAGGACAACCAGGACTATTACAGCGGCCTGTTTAAATGGATTTCTCAGACAGTGCAGGGCATTAAGGAGGTAAAAATTTTCTGCAAAGAGCAGTATTTTGTGTCCGAATACAAAAAATGCGGCAAGGGCTATGTGGATGCGGTGCAGAAATACAGCCTTTACAATAATATCCCCAAGCTGCTGATCGAGACGGCATGCGTGGCCACCATGGTGGGATATATGATCTATTTGGTGGCGTCCGAGGTATCCACACAGAATATGCTGGATGTGTTCAGCACTTTGGCGGCTGCCGCCTTTGTGCTGCTGCCCTGTGTGAACCGCATCAACAACCAGATTAATTCCATAGCCTATTTCGAGCCCTTTTTTATGGGCGTCAGCGATAACCTGCAGGATGAGATCAGCGGGGAGAAGGTGGATATGGCTTTTGCCACCGACGAGGAAGAGAAGCTTCCCGTGAAGGAGGCCATTGAGATGAGGGAGATTACCTATGCCTATCCCAATACGGACAGGCTGATTTTTGACCACGCGGATTTGACCATACCGGTGGGAGCCTCTGTGGGCATTGTGGGAACCTCCGGAGCGGGAAAAAGCACTGTTGTGGATATTCTTCTGGGACTTTTGGAAGTGAAGGAGGGGAAGGTTCTGGCGGACGGCCAGGATATAAAGAAGTATTATCGAAAATGGCTGAAAAATGTAGGCTATATTCCTCAAATGATTTTTATGCTGGATGATACCATCAGGAAAAATGTGGCCTTCGGCGTTCCGGAGGAAAAGATTGATGAGGAACGAGTGTGGGAGGTTTTAAAAGAGGCCCGGCTGGATGAATTTGTGAGGACGCTTCCGGATGGCCTGGACACCGGAATAGGAGAGAGAGGCATCAGGCTGTCCGGAGGGCAGAGGCAGAGGATCGGCATAGCCAGGGCACTGTACAATAATCCGGAGGTGTTGATTCTGGATGAGGCGACTTCCGCTCTGGACAACGATACGGAGGCGGCCATCATGGAGTCCATTAACCGCCTGCATGGCAAAAAAACATTGATCATCATTGCTCACAGGCTGCAGACTATCGAGAAATGCGATATTGTATACCGGGTGGAAAACGGTAAGGCGGCCATAGAGCGGGGAAAGGTTTAGAATCGTATGAAGCTGAGCGTCATTGTTCCGGTCTATAATATGGCGGGGGATGGAAAACTGGAATACTGTATGAATTCTCTGATCAATCAGACCATTGAGGACTATGAAATCATTGCTGTGGACGATGCCTCTACAGACGCCTCCGCAGCGGTTTTGAGGGCTTATGAGAGGCGCTATCCGGGCCTGATAAGGGTGATTTGTCATCCGGTGAATAAGCGTCAGGGGGGGGCAAAAAATACCGGTTTGAAGGCGGCGTCGGGAGAATGGATTGGATTTGTGGACAGCGACGACTGGGTGGCCCGGGATTTTTACGAAAAGCTCTTAAAAAAGGCCCTGGACACCGGAGCCGATATGGTGGGCTGTAATTACAGTCTGGTGCGGGAGCATACCATGGCCACTGGGAGAATTGTCTGCAATAATCCTCCGGATCAGACCGGAATACTTGATCCTGAAAAGCACAGGAAGCTTCTTCTTCGCAGCGGCAGCATGGTGATCAAGATATACCGGCGCAGCGTGATCAAAGAGCATGGGCTGTGTTTTCCGGAAGGGATATTTTATGAGGATAATTGCGCAGGCCCCCTTTGGAGCCTGTATTTCACCCACTTTGAGAAAGTGGAGGAGCCTCTCTACTATTATTATCAGCATCAGACCTCCACTGTACATCATATCACGGAAGAAAAGTGCCGGGACCGCATGAAGGCGGCGGCGCTCTTTTATGAGGAGTGCAAAAAAAGAGAACTGCTGGAGGAATATGGGCCTGAGATAGAGTACCGTTTTACGGAGCTTTACTATGCAATTACCCTGTTTTCTTATTTATCCGGTGTAGAAAAACCGAAGCTTTCCTTTGTAAAGGAGCTTCGTCGGGGGCTTTTGGAGCGTTTTCCAGAATTTGAAAAAAATACTTATTATCTGGAGATGACGGGGAAAGAGGAGCAGGAGATGATTGCCCTGCAGGGACGATCGAATGCGGCGTTCTTCCTGTATTACAGGCTGAAGCAGTATGTCCGGCGCCTGAGGAAAAAATTTGGGAGACAGAGCTTGGAGGATGCAAAATGAGCTTTTGGATCAGAATCCGGTCGCTTAATATGTGCAGGAGCAGATATTTTCTCATACTGGTTATTATGGAGCTGATTCTGCTTGGGGCAGCTGTGGCAGGATTGTTCGGCAAAGACGCTGTGTATGAATACGGCCCGGAGGCCATGACATCCGGTTTCGGGGTTTGGTCGGAGGAACACAACGGAGTATATGCTGAGGGAACACAGGAGGGAAATATGGCGGAATTCCGAGATATTTCTCTTCCCAGGGGAACTTACCGGGTCAGGCTTTCCTATGTGACGGACACCAATATGGTAAATTCCTGCGCTGTAACGGATGCCAGTATTTCCGCAAAAAATCTTCAGACCAATGGCACGGGGCTTTTTGCAGGTTTGAATCAGACTGATTTTGATATGTGGCTTTTGCAGGATGCCGACCAGATCAGGGTTGAGGTTTATTATGGCGGGGAGGGAATGCTGGCAGTACAGGGACTGACCATCTGCCAGACCAATGCCCTGAATCGGATCTGCCTGTTTTGGGTGGTTTGCCTTTGTACTTTTTTGAATATATGCTGCATTTATGTGAAATATAATCGAACCTATAAAGTATCTGCCCGGAAGAAAAATGTGGCTTTTCTTTTGGGAGCCATTACCTTGTTTTCATCCCTTCCTCTTTTGGTAGACGCCATGCCTGCGGCGGGAGATTTGATTTATCATCTGATGCGTGTGGAAGGGATTAAGGATGGGCTTTTGTCGGGACAGCTTCCCATAAGGATTTCTCCCAACTGGATTCAGGGCTATGGATACGCTTCTCCCATCTTTTATGGGGAGACGCTGCTGTATCCTGCGGCTCTTTTTAGACTCATAGGATTTACGATTACTGACAGCTACCGACTGTTTTTGTTCCTGATTGCTGCGGCCACAGTGCTGATTGCCTATTTCTGCTTTCAAAAAATGTTTCAAAGCGTTTATATCGGTGTGTTTTGCAGTATGCTGTATTCTCTTTCCGTTTATAGGATTTATAAGACCTATCTTTGCGGCTCCTGGGGAGAAACCTTCGGTATTATGGCTCTGCCGTTGCTTGTTTACGGATTTTACCGTGTGTTTTCACAGGATGTAAAGGAAAAAAGCTATGGGAGAAGCTGGGTGCCGCTTACGGCGGGCTTTGCTCTTTTGGTACAGTCTCATCTGCTTACGGGAGAGATGGCGGGCTTGTTTACCATTCTGCTGTGTATCCTTTTCTGGAAAAAGGTATTCCGAAAAGAAACCTTCCTGGTGCTTGCCAAGGCGGCGGTGTACAGCGTGCTTGTCAGCGCGTGGTTTCTGATTCCCTTTGGAGATTACATGCTGACCGGGGATTTTATGATACAGCATGCTGCCGAAAGGACCATACAGGATAGAGGACTGTATCCGGCGCACTTGCTTTTTACATTTTTCAGAGGGGGATCCAATGTATTTTTTGCCGATAACGGCATGGCCGAAACTCAGCCTATGGGCGTGGGCATTTCGCTGATTGGCGCTCTGATTATTTTTGGGCTTATGCTGTTTAATCGTGCAACGACAGGACTGAGGAAAGAGGAAACGGCTCTGGGCAGGACGGCGGGAGGCTTTGCCCTGGTTGCAATGATTTTCAGTCTCAGCCTTTTTCCATGGGACAGGCTGCAGGAGCTGGGGGATATTCCTGCGGTGCTCATATCCAGCATCCAGTTTCCAAACCGTTTTCTGACGGTGGCTAACGTGTGTCTGGTTACGGTGGCGGGAGTTGTGGCAAAATATCTGGCCGTAAACGCACAGAAAGCCAGACTGGCATGCTATGTAGGAGGAATGACGGTCCTGCTGGGCATAAGCAGTATTTTCCTTTTGAATGATATATTGAGCGGAGTGGGCGTCATCAGATCCTATAACAGTGAAGGGGGACTGGGAACGGGATACATTGCAGGAGCGGAATATCTGCCCTACGGCACAGACGCTTCTTTGCTCTGGTATCATGATCCGGAGGGCTCGGAGGATGTTGACGTACAGGATTATGTAAGACAGGAGCTGGGGGGGACGGCATATGTTGCAAACCGTGGCGCACGGACCGGGGAGGTAACCTTTTCCCTGCTCTATTATAAGGGATACCGAGCTTATTGTGAGGAGACAAGGGAGCCTCTTGACTGTTATGAGGGTGAGAATTCTCAGGTGACCGTGAGAATCCCCCAAGGATTTGAGGGGACGGTTAAAGTTGCCTTCCAAAGCCCCTGGTACTGGAGACTGGGGGAGGCAGTTAGTCTGCTTACTTTGCTCGGAATGTGCGGGGTATATTTTATACGCAGGAAAAAGGAGCTTGGGGAGGCGTAAGTTTGAAAGTTCCTTTCAAATATTGAATGGATGCCCGCTGAAGCGGGCAGGGAGGTGTAGGAATGATAAAGGGAATAACGGAATTCTGCAGGAAAAATTTCTGCGCCAGGGGCATAAATCAGATTCTGCCGCTTGCCCTGATTGTACTGACGGCGTCCCTGCCTCTTATGACCAATTACATTTTGGAGGGAGAAAACCTGGCAAACAGCCTCTCTAGAATTGAACTCATAAGCGAAAGGATCACAGAGGGATTCCCGGTCCGTATCCAGCCTCTGTCCACAGCGGAGTATGGCTATGACGCAGCGGCCTTTGAGGCAGATGTCTTTTTGTTGCTTCCGGGAATTCTTCACCGGTTAGGGATGAGCCTTCAGACTTCCTATAAGGTATATCTGTGGATAATCAATCTTGCCGCGGCAGTGATTTCCTTTGTATGCTTTCAAAGATGTTTTGGACAAAAGGAGCTGGGGCTGGTGGGAAGCATGCTTTTTACATGGTGTCCTTACCGTATAGATAGTATGTATGTCAGCTCCCAGACGGGGGAGGCTTGGGCCTGGTGCTTTCTGCCGATTCTGCTGGCGGGACTTGCGGGGCTGTGCAGACGGCAGCCGGTTTTACGGGGAGAAAAGGAGAATGAAGAAAGCAAGCAAATAGGCGGCCCGGCAAGAGCGTGGATACCTCTTACGGTGTCTCTTTGCCTGATTTTGTGTTCCTCGGTAACGGTATTTTTGGCTGCGGTGGGAATATGTCTTTTATGGCTCCTTTTTATGGGAAGACAGGCTCTCAGGAAGGACACGCTGGCAGCCGTGGCAAAAACGGTTCTTGCCACAGGATTTTTATGCGCATGGTTTCTGCTGCCTCTCTTTTATATTCTGTATAAAAACCCTGCCATTGCAGGAAATCTGATTCCTGCGGATATTCGGGCGGGAGGAGTATACCCGGCATCCTATCTTATGGCTTTTTTTCGGGGAGGAGCATCCGGGAATTTTGTGGAAAATGCAATGGTGGGGGCAAAGAGCCTTGGACCGGGCTTTGCTGCTGCAGTCTGCGCGATTTATTATCTGTGGGGATTGTTTACCGGACGTTTCCTCCCTCAGGAAGGCAGATTCTACGGTAGGCGCCTGCTAATTTTGGCGGCTGTTCTTGTGTGGTTCAGCACAATCAGCTTTCCATGGGAGCTTCTGCAGAACAGGAATCTGGCCTTTTCCCTGGTTCTGGCATGGATGCAGACGCCGGCTAAATGGGGAATAGGCGCTTGTCTGATTCTGATACTGCTATCCTGCCATGTGCTGGATCTGGAACGGAAGAGAGGGGGCATATACAAAATCTGCATAGGCGTCACTGTGGGAACAGCCTTTTTCACCACCCAGTTTTTAACGGGAAACATTTTGCTTACGGCAGATGTGGTGAAGCCGGACCCGGCGCAGGGTTGGGAAAGTCTTCCGCTGCAGACCATTACACAGATACCGGTTCTGTGGCGGGCGGCCGAGGCGGTTTCTCTGGCGGCCCTGATATTTTTGATAGTCATGGGAATTGTGAGGAGACGGAAAAGTGTTAAGAGAGTCTGAATTTCTCAAAAACAAAAAGTGCAGAATCCTTTTGGGCGTGGAGCTGATATTGCTGATAATAGGTATTGCGGCGCTTTTCGGAAAAACCGGCATAATAGCCGGCATATCGGAAACAGACAGACTGATGGGCGAGGGAATCCCGCTTTCAGCAGGGGTGTATACTGCCCGAATCTACTATGAGACCGAAGAGGACGGCATAAGCAGTTTTGGCGTCAAAGTAGAGGACGGTAAGAGCGATGTGCTGAAAAGCAATTCCGTTGGCCTTTACGCAGGGGCGGGAGTGCGGGAATGCCAGTTTTACCTGCTGGAAGAAGTGGAAAACCTCAGCATTTTTGTGGAGGGCAACGGAGCGTCCACACTGGACATTGAAGGGGTGGAGCTGGAATCAGGAAGAGAGAAGGGCTGCATCTGGATTTTCCTGGCGCTGCTCGGAAGCCTTTTGGTGAATAGCGTCGCTGTAATTTTCCTGTATCATCGAAAGCATCCCCTGGCGCCACAGCGCCAGATGGTTCTTTTTGGGGTATCTGCCTGTGCCGTGCTGGCATCTCTTCCCGTCATGACGGATTACGCCCTTGCCGGCGCCGACTTGATTTTCCACCTGGGACGGATAGAAGCGCTGGCTGAGAGTTTTCTTTCGGGGGGAACCCTTGCCAGAATAGAATCCATATGGCTTGCCGGACATGGATATGCCAATTCTATTTTTTATGGGGATACCTTTTTGCTGTTTCCGGTGTTTTTGAGAATTTTGGGATTTCCCCTGACCGTATGTTATCAGTTTTTTGTGGCGGCGGTCAACGTGGCTACTGCGCTGATTGCATATTTTTCATTTAAAAAATGCTTCCACAGTGCCCGGATCGGTCTTATGGGATGTATTCTTTATACGCTTTCACCCTATCGCGTTTATAATGTTTACAACAGAGCCGCGGTAGGAGAGTATACGGCCATGATTTTTCTCCCGCTGCTGGCCTGCGGCTTTTGCGGGCTTTTGACCCAGGATGTCCGTGACAGGAAATACTGGCATAACGGACTGATTCTGGCAGCAGGCTTTTCGGGGATTATACAGTCCCATGCTCTGAGCTGTGAAATGGCAGGAGGATTTACAGTGCTGCTGTGTATTCTGATGTGGAAAAAAGTATTTCGCAGAAAGACCTTGCTGGTGCTTTCCGGCGCGGCGGTGACCACAGCTCTTCTCAATGCATGGTTCCTTGTTCCTTTTCTGGATCTTATGATGTCGGACAGCTATTATTTTGGCAACAATGTAAATACCCTGATTCAAAGTAAGGGAGTTTTGCCCGCGCATATCTTTTACACCTTGCAGGCAGCCGGAAATACATCCGATTTTGCAGAAACGGGTATGGTGCAGGCGGAGCCTGTGGGAGTAGGAGCTGCGCTGCTTTTGGGAGTACTGGTGTTTCTGGTTCTCCGGATGAGAAAGGGGAGGCTGAAAAAGGTTGACAGAGGAGAGAGAAGAATGGGTGATGCTGCATTTTTACTGGGCTGCATTGCACTCTTTATGAGCACATGCTATTTTCCCTGGAACTACCTGAGTTCCACAAATGAGATACTGGCCTCGCTGATTGGTTCCCTTCAGTTTCCCACAAGACTTACAGCCATAGCCACTGTCTGTCTGACGTTTGTGGCCTGTGTGGCAGGAAAGTGGCTGACAATAGAGGGATCAGGAGACAGAGCGGTAAAATATTTTTTGGCCGGATCAGTGCTGGTTTCCGTGCTGTTTGCAATGTACCAGCTGGATGATATTTTGTACACGCGCTCCCCTCTTCGCATTTACTCCGCTCAGAACATGGGGCATTCTCCTGTTTTGGGAGCAGAGTATCTCCCCGCTGACGCCAGCATGGAGCATATGACATACCATGATCCTGCGGTATCCCGGGGAACAGAGCTTTCTTCCTATGAAAAGGAGAACCTACAGGTCACCGCCTATGTGGAAACAGACGGCAGAGGAGGGCATTATGTGGAATTCCCCATGCTTTACTACAAGGGGTATCACGCCAGGAATATGGATACGGGTGAAGCTCTGACAGTGGTCAAGGGAGACAATGCGGATGTGAGAGTTCTTCTGCCGGAAAATTTTATAGGCAGCATTCAGTGTGGCTATACAGGAATGTGGTACTGGCATCTGGCGGAGGCGGTTAGCGCCGTTACTCTGCTTGGCCTGGGCGCAGTCTTAATCAGAAAGCACAGGAAAAACCATTGAAATGTGAGGAAATATGAAAAAACTGGCAATTATTACAGCGAGAGGGGGAAGCAAGAGAATCCCTCGAAAAAATATCAAGGATTTCTGCAAAAAACCTATTTTGGCGTACTCCATCGAGGCGGCTCTGGGATCGGGAATTTTTGACCGGGTTATGGTTTCCACCGATGACGAGGAAATCGCATTCGTTGCGGAAAAGTATGGGGCGGAGATTCCGTTTTTGCGAAGCAGAGGGACCTCGGGGGATTTTGCCACCACAAATGATGTGCTTCTTGAGGTATTAAAGGAGTACCAGGTGAGGGGAGAGTGCTTTGAGACGGCCTGCTGTATTTATCCCACAGCTCCCTTTGTGACGGCAGCGAGGCTCAGGGAGGCTATGGAAATGCTTCAAAAAAGCGACGCGGACACGTTGATTCCTGTGGTTTCCTTTTCCTATCCCCCCCAGAGGGCTATGCTGATCAGAGATGGAAGGCTGGAGTTTGAGTATCCGCAGTATCTGGACAGCCGTTCCCAGGATCTGGAGCCTCATTATCATGACGCGGGGCAGTTCTATATCTTTCGCACAGAAGCGTTTTTAAAAAATAAAAGACTTATGGTTGGGAATATTCTGCCCATGGTGCTGTCGGAGCTGGAGGTTCAGGATATCGACAACGAGACGGACTGGAAGATTGCAGAGATGAAGTATCTTCTTCGCTTCGGTGAAATGGGAGGTTCGTTATGTTGAAGCATAAGACGGCGCTTCTTTCCAACGTAAATATGGATTTTACAGTTCGAATGTTAAAGAAGGAGGTTTCCGTTTATGAGCCGGAGGGATACGGCAACGAGCTGGGAACGCTGATGAACCCGGAATCCTCATATTATGCCTTTGGAGCGGAGACGACCTTTCTGATTCTGGATCTGGCGGAGCTTTTGGGGCATGAGATGGAACCCTCCCGGGCGGAAGCGCTTGCAGGAACATGGTTTCACAGCTTTGAGAACGCAATGAAAGATGAGACGGTTTATTATATCTCTGACGCCTATCTGTGGTGTCCGGAGGAGGCGGTTTTTTATGACTCCGGAAGAAAGCAGGCATTAGAGCATATCTGGCAGAAGGGGCTGGAAGCATTGGCCGAGAGGCATGGGAATGTAAGGATTTTACCCTACCGCCGCATGATTGAGAAGCTGGGGGAGGAAAATGCTTTTTCCAGAAAAATGTGGTATATGGGCCGTATCCCTTTGAGCGTGAAGGCTCAGGAAAGACTTTGTGGATTGGTACTGGAAAAGCTACGCACGGAATACGGAACGCCGAAAAAGGTGCTGGCTTTGGATCTGGACAATACGCTGTGGGGCGGTCTTGCAGGGGAAGCGGAGCATACGCCGGTGGTTTTGTCGGATGACCGCCGGGGGCTTGCCTACAAAAATCTTCAGCGGGTAATTCTCCAGATGCAGAGGCAGGGAGTTCTGCTTGCCATTATTTCAAAAAATAATGAGGAGGACGCTCTGCATATTTTGGAAAATCATCCACATATGGTGCTCCGACCGGAGTGCTTTGCCGCAATTAGAATTAACTGGAAGCCCAAAAATGAGAATTTACTGGAAATTGCGGAAGAATTAAATCTGGGTACGGACTCCTTTGTATTTTGGGATGATTCCGTTCAGGAGCGTCAGCTGATCAAAGAAACGATTCCCCAAGCGGCGGTTCCAGATTTTCCTGAAAATCCGGAGCTGCTGGCGGAGGCCATGGGAGACATTTACCGGAAATATTTTGACAAACCTGTACTGACGGGGGAGGATTTGCAAAAAACAAGGCAGTATGCCCAGAATGCCAAGCGCAGTCGGCTGCGTGAAACCGCATCAAGCTTTGATGAGTTCCTAAAGCAGCTTCAGATTGTGCTGCACAGAGAGGATCCTGCAGAAAATCAGGAGCGATTGGGACAGCTTTTGAATAAGACCAACCAGTTTAACCTGACTTCCAACAGATTTACTCCCCAGCAGCTTTCGCAGATGTTAAAAAGCAACCAAAAACGAATTTATTTGTACCGTGTAACTGACCGGTTCGGGGACAACGGGCTGACGGCGGCGGCTATTGCGGATATTTCCCGGAAAACGCCTGTGATTACGGATTTTGTCATGAGCTGCCGGATTATGGGGAGAAATATAGAGTACGCCATAATCGAGGACATTGAAAGGGATCTGAAAGACCAGGGTTTCTCAAGCCTGCAGGGAATTTATGCCCCTACTGCCAAAAACAAGCCTGTGGCGGAGCTTTATGATAGACTGGGCTACGGACTGGCCGCAGAAGAGCAGGGGCGGCTTATTTATGAAACAACATTGCCTTCCCGGGCAAAAAGGGTGTATTATGTGAAAAAGGAAGGAATGGACACATGAAGGAACAGATTATTTCATTGGTAGAGGAAATATTAAAGGTGTCCCCGGGCGCCATTACGGAAAATACAAAAATGGAGGATGTGGAACAGTGGGACTCCCTGTCCCATGTCCTGATTATCGGGGAGCTGGAGGATAGACTTGGAATCTCCATTCCCTTGGAGGAAGCCGTTGAGATTACAAGTATGCAGGAGCTTCTGGAAAAAGCGGGCTGTGTATAAGGAGGCAGGGAAGGTAAATGAGCGTTACACTGCGTCCCATAGAGGAAGGGGACCTGGAAAAAATCATGAGATGGCGCATGGATGAGGAAATAACCCGATTTATGAATACTAACCCGAAGCTAACCTTAGAGGGGCAGAAGCGTTGGCTTTCATCCATCCGGGCCAATGTGGATGTGAGGTACTGGCTTATACTGGTGGATCAGACTCCGGCGGGAGTCATCAATCTTACCGGGCTGAAAAATCCCCAGGGTAACCTGGGCTGGGCCTACTATATGGGCGAGAAGAAGCTCCGCAGCCTGAAAACAGCCTTGTCCCTGGAGATGAGCATGTATGATTATGCCTTTGACCGTCTTGGGAAAAACGCGGTGTATTCCGATGTTTTCACGCTGAACCAGGGTGTGATCAGGCTTCATCAAATCTGCGGCTGCGAAATCGTGGAGGAAAAAAAAGGACATATCCTGAAGGAGGGCGTTTCCTTTGATGTCACCTTTCTTCGGATGACAGCCCTGCGTTGGAGAGAGATCCGAAAGAACAAAAAATATGAAAAAATAGAGTTTGAAACGGGAGGGATGCTGCATGAATAAGGAGATTAAAATCGGAGACCGCATCATCGGAGAAAAATCCCCGGCGTTTATTATAGCGGAAATGTCTGCAAATCATCTCATGAATTTCGACCGGGCTGCAGCTATCATAAAAGCGGCGAAGGATGCGGGGGCGGACGCCATAAAGCTCCAGACCTATACGCCGGATACCATCACCCTCAACAGCGACGCCCCCTGGTTTCAGATCACCCAGGGTACCATATGGGATGGGACAACTTTGCATAAGCTGTATGAAACGGCGTATACACCCTGGGAGTGGCAGCCAAAGCTCAAGAAGATAGCGGAAGATATGGGACTTGTGTTTTTTTCGTCTCCCTTTGACCTTTCCAGTGTGGATTTTCTTGAAGAGCTGGATGTGCCCGCGTACAAGGTGGCCAGCTTTGAGATCACAGATATTCCTTTTATCAAGAAGATAGCGCTCACAAAAAAGCCGGTGATTATCTCCACGGGAATCGCTTATCTTGCGGATATCGAACTGGCTTTGCAGACTTTGAAGGAAGCAGGAAACGAAAACGTTATTCTTCTAAAATGTACTTCCGCATATCCCGCGCCCTATGAGGATATCAACCTGAAGACAATTCCTTCCATGATGGAGGTTTTTGACTGTCTGGTGGGTCTGTCGGATCATACCATGGGAAACGCCGTGGCGGGAGCGGGAGTAGCTCTGGGAGCTAAAGTGGTGGAGAAGCACCTGACTTTGAGGAGAGACGATGGAGGAGCGGACGCTGCATTTTCCATGGAACCGGAGGAATTCCGGGAAATGGTGGAAAATATCAGGCTGATCGAAAAAGCGATGGGAAAAGTGACTTATGAGCTGACGGACAAGCAGAGGAAGAGCAGGGAGCATTCCCGCTCGCTGTTTGTTGCAGAGGATATGAAGGCAGGAGATGTGTTTACAGAAAAGAATTTACGGTCAGTAAGACCTTCCTGCGGCCTGCACACGCAATATTATGAAGAAATATTGGGAAAAAGGATTACCCGTGACGCTTGTCTGGGAACTCCAATGAGCTGGGATTTGGTGGACTTTTCATGATAAATAGGAGCTATGTATTTCGGGCGGACGGCAATGCCCACATCGGGAGCGGACATTTGATGAGATGTCTCACCATAGCGGAAGCACTGGCGGATACACAGGAAAACAGTAAGAATATTATGTTTTTGTGCGCAGATAAGAAGTCCGCAGAGCTGGTGGAAAAGCGGGGCTTTCCCGTGAGGGTGCTGCATACGGACTACCGGCATATGGAGTCGGAGCTTTTTGGCTGGAGACAAATGTTCTCCCCCGGGGATGCGGACAACGGCGGGTGTGCCGGAAGAGTGATTCTTGTGGACAGTTATTATATGACGGAGGACTATCTGAGAGAGCTGACCTCCTTTGGCAGGATTCTTGTGTTGGACGATCTGCAGCAGAAGGCATTTCCGGCGGACGCAGTGGTGAATTATAATGCCTTTGCGGATCCGGAACGCTACCAGGCTCTGTATAGGAGCTCACATACGAAGCTGTATCTGGGCAGCGATTATGTGCCGCTGCGCCCACAGTTCAGTCGAAGAGAACCTTTCAAAGAGCGCATACGTGATATGCGCTCCCAGTCAGAGAAAGTGCGCAGGGTGCTCATCACCACGGGCGGCGGGGACAGCTGTAATTATGCGCTGGCAATACTGGAGCGCATTTACAGAGAAAATGTTTGGTATCACATAACAGCGGGCAGGTTTTCTCCTCATTTGGAAAAGCTTAAACAGCTGGAAAAGCAAAGGCCGGGGGTCACCATTCATCATGACGTCGCGGATATGGCGTCGCTTATGAGGGAATGTGACCTGGCGGTAACTGCCGGAGGGACTACGGTTTATGAGCTCTGCGCCCTTGGAATGTGCTTTATCTGTTTTTCCTATGCGGAAAATCAGGAAGCGCTGACAGAGTATGTGGGAAAACACGGGATCGGCGCGGATGCCGGAGCCGCCCACAGAGATGGGGAGAGGGTCATGGAAAGGATAGAGGAATGGTTTGATCTTTTGTGCAGGGATGTGAGGACAAGGGAAGCGTATGCCCATAACGCTCGCCTCCTTACGGATGGAAGGGGGGCCCTGAGGCTGGCACGAATTCTGGAGGAAATATGAAGAAACGCGCATTGACTGTGAAAATTTCATATGGAGCTCTGGCGCTGATATTGTTTGCAGCTCTCTTTTATTTTACTTATTCTGCCAGGGAAAACAGACAAGAAAAGGAAACGGTGCGGGTTGTGGTTTTAGGGGACAGCATTATGGGAATTGTCAGGGACGAAACTTCCGTAACCCGTAAGTTGGAGGAATACCTGGGCGAGCCGGTATTTAACGGCGCTCTGGGGGGAACCTGCATGAGCCGCATGGATGAGGAAAAGCGCATTGGCTATACCAAGGACGCGCTTTCCATGACGGGGCTTTCCAAAGCCATAGAAGCCGGGGATTTTGGAGTGCAGCAAACTGTCAGGATAAGAGAAAGCGCAACGGAATATTTTGCGGATACCATTGACGAAATGGAACGAATCGACTTTGAGAGCGTGGAAATACTTTTCATAGGACATGGGCTGAATGATTACCATGGAGGCGCCAGACTTTACAACGACGAGGATCCCTACGATGAGTACACCTTTACAGGGGCTCTGAGAAGCAGCGTGACCAATATACAAAAGGCTTATCCTCATATACGGATTATTCTTGTGACGCCCACCTACAGCTGGTATACGGTACAGGGGCTCACCTGTGAGGAGCTGGACGCAGGGTACGGGATTCTGGAGGACTTTGTGGAGGCGGAAAAGCAGGTGGCCGCAGAACTGGGGGTGGAGATAATCGATTTGTACCATGATTTTTATCCTCACAGGAGCTGGGAAGACATGGAGCTTTATACCACGGATGGACTGCATCCCAATGAGGCGGGACGGGAAATGATTGCTAAAAAATTGGCAGAGTATCTGAAAGCCAACAGCTCAGCTTAAGCTGTCCGCCTGGTAAAATCTCACCGAAGGGCTGTTTCCCAAAAGTCTTCAAAGGGTACTTTGAATTATTTATGCCGCAAAAGGCGGTATATTGGAAAGGAAGGCTGTGCTATGTCAACTCCCGCCAAAATGCTGGAAGCTGTAAAAAAGAAAATCAAGAGGGAATGGAAAACCGCCTTTGTGTGGACTTTTATCATAGGGCTTTTGATTCATATGCCTGTCATGTTGTCGGATGTGCCTAATCATGATGGGCTTTCCAGTATGTATTTTGATCAGAATATGATCACCTCAGGCAGATGGTTTCTGATGATCGCCTGTGGGTTTTCCTCTTTTTATACGCTCCCATGGGTGATTGGTCTGCTGGGCCTTTTGTTTCTTGGGCTTTGTGCAGCTGCACTGACGGAGGTTCTTGAGGTAAAAAATTCCTTTGGTATTGTGTTGATGGGCGGACTGCTGGTATCCTTCCCGGCCCTTGCATCTACCTTTGCATATGTATTTACGCTGGACGGGTATATGCTAGCGCTTTTTCTTGCCGTGCTTGCCGTGCTTTTTACAAAAAAAAGCCGGTTTGGGTTTGTATGGGGAGGCATTTGTCTGGCATTCAGCATGGGCACCTATCAGGCATATGTTTCCATGGCCATGCTTCTGAGCATTTACTGCATTCTGATGACGGCTATGGATGATGGAGACCCGGGAGAAAAGGTAAAAAGAAGCCTGCGCTATCTGTATATGGGAGGGCTGGGAGCAGGCCTGTATTATGCAATTCTGCAGATTCTTTTAAGAATTCAGGGAAAGGAGCTGGACACCTATCAGGGAATCAGCGGCCTGGAGGGTGGAGCCTCTTCCCAGGGAGGACTCCTTGAAAGGATTGCATCCATGTACAGGGATTTTTTTGCTTTTACGCTGAGGGGAAATGTTTTGTTTAACGGACGGATCTCAGGAGCGGCCCTGCTTCTTCTGGGAGCTGCGGCTCTTTTGACTTTGGGAGCGCTGGCTCTTAGGAAAAAATGGTGGAAGAATCCGGTGTTTTTCGTTATAATGGCCTTATCGGCCCTAAGCCTGCCCCTGGCCACCAATGCTATTTTACTGATTTCTCCCGATGTGACCTATCACCTTTTGATGCGCTATCAATGGGTGGTTTATTTGTTGGTCATGACGGCCTTTGTAAGCAAATATGCGGAAAGCCATTCGGGAAATGTTTTTTTCCAGTGGTGTGCAGCAGCGGGAGCGGCTGTGTTGATACTCCACTATGGCGTAACGGACAATATTGGATATTCCAATTTACAGAAGCGTTATGAGAAAACTTATGCTTACTGTATCAGACTTTTGGACCGGATAGAGCAGACGCAGGGATACTACCAGGGAATACCCATTGCCATGGTGGGAGTGGTTGGAGATGAGCAGTTTCCCGCTACGGATATTACAGGGGACGTGACGTCCAATATGATTGGACTGAACGGAGACATCCTTTTGTACACCGGTGAAAATTATCAGGCATTCATGAAAAATTATCTGGGGGCCACTTTAAATTTTCTTCCTTCTGAGGCTATGGAGGAGATCTATTTTTCCGAGGAATATAAGGAGATGGAAAGTTTTCCCGGAAAGACGTCCACAAAGGTGGTGGATGGAATTTTGTATGTAAAGACCGAAAATATGACTCGCTGATGGAGGTTAGAAAGTGGCACTGTTATCCATTGTACTGCCCGCATATAATGAGGAGCAGAATATTCCAAATACAGCCCGGGTACTGTCGGAGCTTCTTTCAAAAAATCAAATAGAGTATGAGCTGGTATTTATCAGCGATGGCTCAGGGGATGGAACGTTTGAGGAAATCCGTAAAGAGGCCCAAAGGGACGTCAGAATTAAGGGGGCGGAATTTAGCCGCAATTTTGGGAAGGAAGCGGGAATATTTGCAGGGCTTGAGCTGGCTTCGGGGGACGCCGTGGTGGTAATGGACTGCGATTTGCAGCATCCCCCTGAGACGATTCCTGAAATGTGGGAAAAATGGAAGGCCGGAGCGGAAATCGTGGAGGGGATTAAGAAAAGCAGGGGAAAAGAAAGCCTGGGATACAAACTTTCGGCGGGCTTGTTTTATAAGATTATGAGCAGACTGATTAAAATGGATATGAGTTCCTCCTCTGATTTTAAGCTGCTTGACCGTAAAGTGGTGGAGGTGCTCTTGGGACTGCCGGAGCGAAATACCTTTTTTCGGGCGCTGACCTTCTGGGCCGGATTCCGTACAGAAGCGGTTTATTATGAGGTGCAGGAGCGTCAGTACGGAGAGAGTAAATGGTCTTTTTTCAGCCTGATGAAATACGCGGTGGCAAACGCTACTTCCTTCAGCACGCTTCCTCTGCAGCTGGTGACGGTCATGGGAATAATTTCTATTTTGTTCAGTGTGATCCTGGCTATTCAGACGCTTTTAAAATACCTTATGGGCTCCGCTGTGGAGGGGTTTACCACAGTAATTCTCCTGATCCTGATTATCGGAGGATTTTTGATGCTGAGCCTGGGAATTATCGGTCATTACATTGCCCGGATCTATGAGGAGGTCAAGGGCAGGCCCAAATATATTATCAGTAAGGTGACGGATAACATACAGGGCAATGTGCTGGGCGCATGGAAGAAATAGGAGGATACTATGATTAACTTTAATGTGCCGCCTTATGAGGAGAAGGCGGCAGACTATATCAGAGAGTGTGTGAAAAATCAGAAAATATGCGGAGATGGACCGTACACACGCAAATGCAGCGAGTGGATTGAGGAGCGCACCAAAACGACAAAATGCCTGCTGACGACCTCCTGCACTCACGCTACGGAGCTGGCGGCGCTGCTTTCGGGAATAGGTCCCGGGGACGAGGCCATCATGCCGGCATATACATTTGTTTCTACTGCGGACGCTTTTGTGTTGAGGGGAGCGGTTCCTGTGTTTGTGGATATTCGCCCGGATACCATGAACATGGACGAGAATCTCATAGAGGCTGCTGTTACGGAAAGAACAAAGGTCATTGTGCCGGTGCATTACGCAGGAGTTTCCTGTGAAATGGATAAAATCATGGAGATTGCGGACAGACACGACCTGATCGTAATTGAGGATGCAGCGCAGGGAATGATGGCATCCTATAAGGGAAGGGCTCTGGGAACCTTTGGAGATTATGGATGCTTCAGCTTTCATGAGACTAAAAATTACAGCATGGGCGAGGGCGGCGCACTTTTGATCCGGGATGAGAAAAACGTGGAGGAAGCGGAGATCATACGGGAAAAGGGCACCAACCGGAGTAAATTTTACAGAGGACAGATTGATAAATATACCTGGGTGAATTTTGGCTCATCCTATCTTCCCAGCGATATGAATGCGGCTTATCTGTACGCTCAGTTGGAAAAGGCGGATGCCATCAATGAAGCACGGCTGGCCTGCTGGAACCGTTATTACGAAAGGCTGAGTCCGCTGAAAGAGGCGGGGAAGCTGGAGCTCCCTGTAGTGCCCCGGGGCTGTGTCCATAACGCCCACATGTTCTATGTGAAGGCGGCTGATATAGAGGAGAGAACCGCTCTGATCGCATATCTGAAGGAGAGGGGAATTATGTCCGTATTCCACTATATTCCCCTGCATACGGCGCCGGCGGGTCTGAAATTCGGACGCTTCCACGGCCAGGACAGGTATACTACAAAAGAAAGTGAACGTCTGGCAAGACTTCCCATGTATTACGGTTTGACTTTGGAACAGGTGGATGATATTATAGATACCATTCGGAAATTTTACGGCTAACGGAGAAGAGTATGCAGAAGGCAGTCGGGCGGATATCCGCCCTCCTGAGCAGAATTATTTTTATTGGCATGAGCATCCAGATTGTGCTGGGCATTGTCTGGATGTGCGGCAATTTTCTATATTTCCAGGATTTTGGAGAAAGCGCTTTTTATGTGAGCGTCAGCAAAAATTTCATCTGCGATGAGTACACGGGAATTCTGTATCCCGTGGTTTTGCTTCTGGCCAGAGGGATAGGAAGACTGTTTGGAGTTCCCTATTACTGCGTGATATATGCGGTTCAGCTACTGGGGGCTTGGTATGGGGCCTGCCGGCTGCTTGGCCGGCTGAAAAAAACGGGACGTGCGTTGCGCCTCTGGGGCGGCCTGGGTATTTTGACGCTGCCCATGGCCATGCAGTGTCATTTGGCTGTGCTTCCTTATTCTCTGGCCTCTTCCTTTTTTCTTCTGGAGATTTCCAGTTCTCTGAGAATTATTTTGGAGGAACGGTGCGGAGGGCTGAAGCAGATGGCAAAGATTGCTTCTTTCTGGCTTTTGTGCGTACTTCTCATGCCGGAATATTTATACCTGGGAGCGGCGCCGGTTGTCTTCGTCCTGCTGTGTGAACTGGCGCGTACTTTGAAGGAGTGCGGCACCCTTTCAAAGTGTGGGAAAAATTCCTCCAGTGCAGGAGAGGCTTTTGGCCGGCTGGGAGCCATGGGACTTGCGGCGGCTGTTTTTCTGGGTATCATTCTTGGAATGAACAGTCTTACGCAGGTGGAAGGATATTACGGAAAGACCCTAAGAAGTCCGGAGGCATCTCTTGTAAGCCGATTTGCATGGTCAAGCCTTATGGATAACTATGACAGCTGGCCCGGGGAGGTGCAGGAGGCGTTGGACTGGGGAAAGCTCCAGGAAAGCGCTTTTTACCCGGACAATATGGCGAGAGTGTTTGGCCCTCTGGTGGAAGAGGCTCTGGGTGAGGAGGAGGCCAGGGAATTTTTTCTGGCAGCGGCGAAACAGGCTTGGAAACAAAACAGAGAAGGCATACTTCATGAGATAATTTGGGATGCGGCGGCCTATACGGTTTCTCCCGTGGCCTTTCAGATGCAGCTTACGGGACGGGGCTATGATGCGTATACCGGTAGAAACTATGAAATCATGCGTCACAATACTCCGGTCCTTGCCAGAATTTATATGGACTATGGCTGCTGGTGGTTTGCAGCTGGACTGGGCATATCTGCAGTGCTGCAGCTTTTATGTATATTTCGGGATAGGAGCATTGTCTGCCGGAAAAATGTTCTGGCATGCGTTTTGATCCTGTGTTCCCTGTCAGGAATGATATTGTGGTATACCATGCAGGGAGCGGGGATAATGGATTATAAAAACACCATAGCGGTGAATTGCTTTTGGACGGTGTGGAGTCTGCTTGTGATGTGGAAAGGATTGGAGGAGTATGCCTGCTTTCAGAGAGAAGAAACTGTATAATGTCTGGTTTTTTCTGGGATTGCTCTGTGTGGGGGTTATGGCTGTTCCCTATGTGATCCTGGGACAGGATTCCATTGTGACCTATCACGATCAGCTGGATGGAGAGCTGATTGCATATATCCTGCGGGCAAGGCATCTGTTTGATGGGAATGTGATTCCGGAATTTATGAACGGAGCGGACAAGACTGCTCTGACAATGCCTGCTCCTGGCTTTGTGCTGCTGTTTTGCATGGGGAATGCCCTGGGCGCTCTTGTGGCCATGCAAATGGCCGGCAGCCTGTGTGGCTATGTGGGAATGTATCTTTTGGCTCGTGAAGTGTCTGCGGCAAGATTTGTGGCCATGGCCTCGGGGATAATGTACGCTTATTTGCCCTTTCTGCCGGTGTACGGGCTTTCCCAGTACGGCTTGCCCCTGCTTTTATGGTGCTTTCTCCAGATGAGAAAGGGAAGGCACAGAAAGGCGGCTTTCGTTTACGGAGCTCTGTATGCTCTGTGCTCATCTCTGGTTCTGGTGGGCTTCGGAGTGCTGCTTGCCGGGGGTATTTGGGTTTGTATGACCTGGAAGAGAAGGGGAAGATGGCTTTCTCTGGGGGTGCTGGGTATGATGCTGGGGATTTACGTTCTGGAAAACATTCGTCTTCTCGGACAGATGTTTGGAGCAGGGAATGCAGGCTTGTCTCATAAGGCGGAGTATGTTTTGACACCGGAGCCATTTGCAGCAGGACTGATACAGGGGTTTGTGCATGGAGGCCAGCACAGTCAGGCTTTTCAGCTCTGGATTTTGGCAGCGGCTTTGTTGTGGGGAGCTTTGGCATTGGCGCTGAGGGCCTGGAAAAAGGAGGAGCAAAAGAGGCTTTTGAAAGTGATGGGCATTTGCCTTCTGGTGAATTTCCTGCTGGCATTTGTATCAGCTCTTTGGAATAGCAGTCCCGGTATACTGGTGCGGGAAAAACTTGGGGCGGCGGGAGCTTTTCAGGCCCAGAGGCTTTTATGGATGGCGCCCTGTCTTTGGTATCTTTTGCTGGTCTGTACGGCACAGCTTGCCTGGGGAATTTTTGACGGGGAAAGAAGAAAGAGAAAAGCTTCCGGAGGATGGGGACATTTCAGCCTTGCGCTTAAGGGGATGGGATTGCTGTGTCTTGGAGCAGCGGCCGCTGCCACAGGGATACAGATATTGATGGGCAGCAATTTAAAACCGAATATTCAGAAGCTGAGAAATCCGGATTACGGCCTTTTGTCCTTTCGGGATTATTATGCTGTGGGAGTTATGGACCAGGCGGAGGCGTATATCAGGGAGGAAACCGGCATGGAGCCGGAGCAATACCGGGTGGTAAGCCTGGGAATAGATCCTGCGGCTGCTCTATATCAGGGTTTTTACTGTCTGGATGGATATTCCAATAATTACTCTTTGGAGTACAAGCATGCTTTTCGTAAGGCGATTGCTCCGGAGCTTGTAAAAAGCCCGTATCTTCAGGATTATTATGATAACTGGGGAAATCGTTGCTATCTTTTCAGCGCAGAATGCCCGGGATATTATACCATAGAGAAAAACGGGTTCTATTTTCAAGACTATTCGCTGGACACGGAGGCCCTAAGACAGCTGGGAGGGACCTACCTTTTGTCGGCGGCCTGGATTATGAATGCTGAAGAGGAGGGCCTTACGCTGCTGAGAGAGGAGCCCTTTGAAACGCAGGACAGCTATTACCGCATTTTTATTTACAAATATTGAAACGCTCCCCGCTTAAGCGGCCAGTAGTATAAAACTTGGAAGTTTCTTAAAATTTTGAAGGCATACCCGCAAAAGGGGCAAGGGGTATAGGAATGACAAAGGGTTGGCTTATGGGAATAAACAGGTTAAGGAAAAAAGGTTGGGAAATTGCGGCCATTGTGCTTTGTATGCTGATTATTTCTTTTGGAGTGTCCTGGAAGGAAGGCTATCACATGGATGAGCTGTTGAGCTTTGAGCTTGCAAACGCTCGGTTTAACCCATGGATTGTGCCCACCCAGCCCCAGGGCAGACTGGCAAAATTTGTGGAAAATGAAATTATCTCGGACAGTTTTTCCGAGACTTTTGGAAACCTTTGGGACACGGTAAAGGATGTGCTGGAGAACAGAGGAAGCAGCAAGCTTTTGTCCTATGAGGCGGATGTCTATGAGGAGCCTGTCTGGATCAGCGGGGAGCAGTTTAAGGACTATATCACAGTGGATGGGCAGGATGCCTTTCAGTATTTGTCCGTATATTTCAATGTAAAGGATGACAACCATCCCCCTCTTCATTTTATGATGCTGCACACGGTGTCTTCCCTGTTTTGGGGGCAGATCAGGCCCTTTATGGGATGTATCATCAATATGGCTGCTGTTGCGGGGATTATGATTCTTTTAATGAAACTGGGAAGGGTGTACGCAGGCTTTTTGGGTATGGAGGAAAGGGGACGTCTTCTGGGGCTTTTTGCGGCTTTGCTGTACGGTCTTTCCACAGGGGCAATGGCAACAGTGCTGCTCATACGGATGTATGGCGTTTTGTCCTTTTTCTGTGTGGCATTTTTTTATCTTTGTATACAAAAATGGAAAAACAGGGAATATGACCAAAAAAATTTTCGGTTGATTGCGGTGACGGCTCTTGGCTTTTGGACACAGTATTTTTTTCTATTTTATTGCATTCTGCTGTCGGCAGTAACGTTTTTTGCGCTTCTGTTAAAAAAGCGCTCCAGGGAAGGGCTTTGTTTTCTGCGTTCTATGGCTGCAGCCGGAGCTGTGGGAGTTGTGATTTTTCCTTTTTCCATTGCAGATGTGCTGTCCAGCTCAAGGGGAACGGAAGCGCTGGAGAATTTGTCTCAGGGCTTTCGTGGTTATGGAGAGAGGCTTTTTTCTTTCGGAACAATACTGGGGGAGAGAACCTTTGGGAGCCTGTTTTGGATTCTGGCAGCCATGGCAGTTTTCTGCGGCGTGTGGGGTAGCTGGCGTATTCTGAAAAAGGGAAAAACGAAAAAAGAAAGAAAAGAAGATGCCGTCCGTGAAGCAATCTGCATGCTGATAATGCCGGCAGCGGGATATTTTCTGCTTGCATCCAGAATGTCTCCCTATCTGGTGGATCGCTATGTGATGCCGGTATTTCCTTTTGCCGCCTTGGGCGGCGCGCTGGTGGTATTTTGGTGGCTTCATCTTTTGGAGGGATATTTTGGGAAAAGGAACGGCAGACGCTTTTCGGGCTTGGTGTTGGGCGCACTCCTTATTCTGCAGGCTTTCCGGTTGACCCGGTATGACGGAAGCTATCTGTACCGTGGGTATGAAAAGCAGGAGAGTCTTGCCAAAGAATATGGGGAAATATCCTGCATCTGTGTGTACGAGGGCGTGGGATATTACGAAAATCTTCCGGAATTTATCCACTATGAAAGAACTCTTTTGATAACTCCGGAAGAGCTTGAGGACAGGAAGGACAGAGAATCCATAGAGAATTTGGAAAAGGCAGTGATTTTGGTGAAAGCCGAGGTTTCTTGGGAGCGGGCGTTGGAGATTATGGAGAAGAACTATGGATTTACAGAGGCAGAAGAGCTGCTTACAGACAGTGTTCACGGAGATCGCATTTTTCTGGTTGAAAGGTAATTGACTGCTGGAGCTGTTTGTGTCGCAGAAGACTGCGCATTCAAGAATATGGAGAAAAAATGACTGTAATTGGTATATTTTTGTTATGTATATGGCTGCTGGCATTCCCGGCGGCAATCGGAGAGCTTTTTATTGGCGTGGATAAGCAGGCCAAAAAGCTGCCCTTTCGGTGGATGGCCGGACAGATTTGCCTTTGGGGCGGATTTCAGTTTTTATGTGTTCCTCTAATTTTGACACAGAAGGATTTTGTCTATGTGACGCTGCTTTTTACCGCTTATACGGGAATATTGCTTCTTTTGTCTGCAGTAGCTTATCTGAAGAGAAAAAAAAGACCGGCGCTGCACATTGTAAAGGACAAGGGAAGCGGAAGGGAGAAAAGTGAACTGATTGCATGGGGAATTTTCGCTGTCTTGTTGGTTTTTCAGCTGATTCAGGCTGTCCGTATGACCTATGCGGATGGAGACGACGCTTATTATGTGGCAGTATCCTCTATCACGGAAAATGCCGGCACCATGTACCGGAAGCTTCCTTATACAGGCGGGACAACAGAGCTTGACGCAAGGCACGGGCTGGCGCCCTTCCCTATTTGGATTGCTTTTTTGGCCGGCATTTCGGGAATACGAACAGTCAGTGTGGCTCATGTAGCGTTGCCGGTTGCGTTGATTGCGATGACCTATGGCATTTTTTATTTAATTGGAGAACGGCTGTTTGCAAAAAGGCGACGTTTTCTTCCGGTGTTTTTAATTTTTACGGAGCTGCTTGTACTGTTCGGGGACTATTCCTTTTATACCATGGAAAATTTTATGATTGCAAGGAGCAGACAAGGAAAGGCGGCTCTTGGAAGTATTGTGATACCGGTTTTGTTTCTGCTGTTGCTTTTGTTGTTGGAGAAGGTCCAGGAGAATGAGAAAATATCTGTGTCATACTGGATATTGCTGGCGCTGTCGGTGACCGCCGCATGTCTTTGCAGCACGCTGGGGGCTCTGCTGGTGGCGATGCTTATGGGAATTACCGCGGTCTGCGGAGCGGTGTGCTATCGGAAATGGAAGCTTCTTGCGCCCACGGCTTTTTGTTGTGCTCCCTGCGTTGCCTTTGCGGTTCTGTATTTGATGCTGTAGTGGAGGAGTAAGCTATGTGGGAGGAAGTAACGGCTCTGTTTCGTAATTACATGGGAACTGGGCTGATCATAATTTGGTTTTTTATATCGGTAATCTATCTGTTTGCTGTGGAAAAGAGGAAGCATATAAGGATTTTGTTTCTATATGTTCCTATTATTGTGCTGCTGTTTTTCTTTAACCCTTTGTTTGCACGGCTTGTATACAGCTATGCAGATGATGAGATTTATTACCGCATCCTCTGGCTTCTGCCGGTTACCATAGTGAATGGGTATGCCGCCGCAGTTCTTTTCGGACAGATGAAGGGAAGGGCGCGTTATCTCCTGGGAGTGTGTCTGGGAGCAATAGTGATTGTATCAGGAAGCTTTATATACAATAATCCTTATTTTCATAGGGCGGAGAATTTGTATCACGTGCCTCAGAGCGTTGTGGAGATTTGCGACGCCATAGAGGTGGAGGGAAGAGAAGTGACAGCGGTGTTTCCGGCCCGGCTTCTGCAGTATGTGCGCCAATATTCTCCTGTGATCTGTATGCCATATGGCAGGGAAATCATCGTGGAGAGATGGAACCATTTAAATGAACTGTATGATATAATGGAGTCCGAGGAGATTGACGCGGCGGCGCTGTCGGCGCAGGCAAAGGCTCAGATGTGCCACTATGTGATTTTGCCGGAGGAAAAAAGGATAAACGGCAGTCTGGAGGAATATGGCTACACGGTTTTTGACACGATTCGGGGATATGTGATTTATCGGGATACTTCGCCGGAATGGTGGAATTTTGAGGCCTGAAAGGCTGAGCGAGAATAGATCAGAAGATAACAGGGAAGACTTAGCCGTCTTCCCTGTTATAGTAATTGAGCGCATATTCAAATCGTTCCGCAACCAGCCGGCGTCCTGCTACGTTCAGGTGCAGATTATCCGTAAGATATTCGCTGGCGTTATCCTCCGTAATGGTTCCGTACAGATTATCCACAAAGGACACGCTTCTGGTGGCGGCGGAAGCGTATTGTCTGATTACATAAGTGGACAGCACATCCTGTTCTCCGTAGGTATACATATCGCTGCTGACATATTCGCCCTGTTCATTAACGGCAAAGGCATAGGTGGGTGACATGACGATAATGCGGATATGGGGATATGTGGACTGCAGCAGTTCAATGCCTGCTTCCATGTTGCCTGTAAACTGCATAATATCAGTTGAATTCTGATCGCTGTACATTTCGTGTCCTGCCAGGTAATCGCTGGCGTCGTACATGATGGTGATCACATCCACTGTGTTAAAATCCAGTGTTTTCAGAGTATTGTAAACTTCTTCGGCCTCCGGAGGAAGATCATCCCCCATGACCTCCCAGACCTCTTCGTAAAAATAATCGATGGGGCCGCCGGTGGCCAGTGTGCAGAGCCAGTAAAAGTTAAATGCATCCATAGGATAATTCTGAGAGTCGATCTGAGGGGACAGGGCGGCCAGATAGCTGCCGCTTACCGCACAGTTGTAAACAGTGGCCCCGGTGAGATCTTCGATCATGCTGGCAAGACCGTCCTCAGAATTCCTGTCGTCGGCAAACGGGGCGTTTCCAAAGGCTACAATTGTGGTAACGCCGTCATCCGCAGGCGTTTCACCGCTGTCATTGATCAAGGGCAGAATTTCGTCCAGTGTGTCGCTGTAGGTGCCCGGCCCGTCTTGGAAAATTTCATCCAGATCCACTTTCACGCCCCAGTGTAAAAATCTGTATAGAATAAGGGCTACAAAGACCACTGCCGTCAAAAGCAGAATGACGTGCATGTTAATGCGGAAACGGTGTTTTTTTCCTTCCCGTTCCTCGTCCTGAAAATATTCGGAATCATCCTCATAATCTTCGGCAAAATCCTCATTATCTTCATCATTTTCCTGAGAACCATAAGAGGATTCAGAATGCTCTTCTGCTTCCAGATCGATGATTCGTATATCGGGTATATCGGGAGCGGAAATATCAGAGCTCTGTTCCCGAAAGTCTTTGTCATTTTTCATAATACCTCACCTTTGTAGGAGCTGCACGGCTGTTTGCGGCGCTCTTTTTGCTGCTTTTTATGCAATAAGATTTTCAGTTTATTTTACTATTATGTGGAAAAAAAGTCCACAATATCAGAAAATTTAATAAAAGGTTAATTTTATGTTTGGCATGGTTCGCTTGCCTATGGGGCTTTACAAATGAGCGAAGGGAGCTGCCGGCCGTCAGGAAACTCCGGCCCACAATTCCTGCGTCAGAGATATGATTGACAGAACTTCGGGAAAATGCTATAGATTAGTTATAACTAACTCAAGAAGGAGGCAGCATGGAAGAATATTTTAATCTATTGCAGAAATCGCCCCTGTTTGAAACGGCGGATGCTGATGGAATACGACATATTCTGTATTGCCTGGAGGCATATACAGGTTCCTTTGGAAGAGGAGAGATAATTTATCATTATGGAGACTGTATTTCCCGGGCGGGAATCGTCCTGGATGGAAAAGTGGCGCTGATCGCGCCGGGAAGCGATGGTGAGGAGTCCAGCATCCGGCTGGCGGTTCCACCGGAATCCTTCGGCTGTTCTCACTCTTGCCTGCAGGATCAGCCGTCCCAGGTTACGGTTATAGCACGTAAAAAGACGAAAATACTTTTTCTTAAACTTTCAAAGCTATTCCGGAGGGAGGCGCTTGGCTGCAGGTATGCATCGCTGGTAATGGCGAATCTGCTCAGACAGACCGCCGCAGTGAATTTGCTGCAGGGCAGAAGAATTCATGTGATGAGTCAGAAAACCATTCGGGATAAGCTGATACTTTTTTTGTCCCAGAATCGGGGAGGAGAAGGGAAAGCCATACTTTCCATGAACCGGCAGGAGCTGGCGGATTATCTGGGGACGGAGCGCAGCGCTCTTTCACGGGAAATGACGCGAATGAAGCAGGAGGGACTGATCGATTACTGTCGAAATGAAATAAAAATTTTAAATAAAAACTGATTTTTGTTGCGATTGCAACTGAAATCCTGTATTGTTTCCTTTATACTGTTTCGTGAGTTAGAAATAACTAACTCATAGGATTTTTTATGTATGAAAGGAAAGGATAAGTTTATGAAAAAGAAATGGCAAGGTACAGCGATTCTTCTGGCTGCAGCTTTACTTCTTGTTGCCTGCGGCACGGCGGACGCAACGGCTGCGGAGAATGCCATGGATATGGATATTCCCGGCGGCACCCATGAGGTTGTGGATCATGCGGGCAACCATGTGGAGGTGCCGGACAATATTGAGCGTGTCGTGATTGACCAGATTCCGATTCTTTCCACATATATGGCGTACTTTGAAGGCTCGGCTCCATATATGGTTGGATACTGTGGTTCTTTTAAGGATACGATTTCCGAGACCGTGCTCAAAAATATTGCCCCGGAGCTTTTGGAATCTCAAGAAACCGTGTATGCCCAGTCGGATCTCAATATCGAAGAGATCATAAAGCTGGAACCGGATGTTATCCTGTATAACGCCGGAAACGCCGAGCATGCAGAGATTCTAAAAGCCAGCGGGATACCGGCCATAGGTTTTGCTACGGTGGGGGCGGATACGCCTGCTGATCCTTTGGAACGATATGAGGAATGGCTGAAGCTTCTGGAGAATATCTTTGGAGAGCAGGATAAGATGGACGAATTCCTTCAGAGAGGCGACGAAATTGTGGCAGAAGTGAAGGAAAGAATTGCGGCGGTTCCGGAAGAGCAGCGCCCTACTGCGATGATTCTGTATCAGCTCTCGGATGGCGTGCCTCAGGTAGCCGGGCAGGGAGTTTTCGGATATTACTGGCTGGAGCATCTGGGTGTACAAAATGTGGCGGAGGAGACGCAGGGCTTTGCGCAGGTAAGCTTTGAGCAGATTTATGCCTGGGACCCGGAGATCATGTTCCTGAACGGACCGGGACTTATGGATCTGACAGTGCGGGATATTATGGACAATACAGTGGAGGGTGCGGATTTCTCCACGATTCAGGCTGTGAAGAACGGGCGCGTCTATGATACGACTCTGGGAATGTGGAACTGGTTTACGCCGAACCCTGACGCTCCGCTTGTACTGGCCTGGCTTGCTTGCAATACCTATCCGGAGGCGTTTGCGGATTATCCTCTGGAGGATACAATCCGTGAGTATTACAGAGAGTTCTATGGCTATGAGATTACGGATGAGGAATTGGAGGGAATGCTTCAACTGCAATGAAAGACAGCTTTTGGATTAGAAAAAATCATTTTACGCCAGAGGCAGTGATTTGCATGCTGCTGCCGGTCATGGCGGCGCTGACCTGCCTGTGTATCGGAAGGATGAATCTTTCTGTGCCGGAGGTTATCCGGACGCTTTTGGGTGCGCTGCTTCGGAGAGAGACGGACGGCCAGAGCTATTCTATCATTGTAAACCTGCGGGTGCCTAGAATTCTGATGGCGGTCATAGTTGGAGCAGGACTGACCTGCGCCGGGGCCACCTTTCAGGCATTGTTTTCCAACCCACTGGCGACTCCTGATATTTTGGGAGTCACCAGCGGAACCTGTGTGGGAGCGATACTTGCGATTCTGATGTCCAGAAGTGTTCTGGAGACGCAGTTTATTGCGCTGGCATTCGGTCTTGTATCCGTATGGATTACGCTTCGGCTTGCAGGGAAAAAGGAAGGGCATTCGGTAGTTTTTCTGGTGCTGGCGGGAGTCATTATCTCATCCCTGTTTGATGCCATTGGCTCCCTGCTGAAGTATACGGCCGATCCGATGAATGAGCTGCCTGAAATTACTTATTGGCTGTTGGGAAGCCTTACGAGCGCCTCCTACAAGGAAATACTGATCGGCTCACCGCTGATCCTGGCCGGTATCACCATCATTTATTTGCTGCGTTTTAAGCTGAATATTTTATCTCTGAGCGAGGATGAGGCGAAAGCGAGCGGAATCGATCTAAAAAAGACCCGATTGATTTTTATTCTGGCAGCGCCTATGATTACGGCCTCTTGCGTATCCATGTGCGGGCAGGTGGGCTGGGTGGGGCTTTTGATTCCACACTGTGCCAGAATGGCGTTGGGCAGCAACAATCGGTTCGTCATTCCTGCCGGTATCAGTTTGGGAGCCAGCTTTATGATTGTTATCGATACACTCTCCAGAAGTATTAGCGTGATAGAACTGCCCTTGTCTGTCCTTACTGCCATTATCGGAGCGCCTGTGTTCATTTCTCTGCTGAAAAAGAACAGGAGGAATCTGAAATGATACTGGAAGTGGAAAACGGAAGCTTTGGCTATCCCAAACAGCCGGAAATCCTGAAAAACATCAGCCTGACGCTGAAAAAGGGCAGGATTCTGGCAATTCTGGGGCCTAACGGCATTGGAAAAACAACACTTCTGAAGTGCATGGTGGGGCTTCTGAAATGGAAAAGTGGACGTTCTCTTTTGGATGGGCAAAATATCAGTGATCTGTCGTCCAGACAGCTCTGGTCCAGAGTATCCTATGTTCCGCAAACGCACACCTTTGCGTTTTCCTTTACCGGTCTGGAAATGGTTATGTTGGGACGCAGCGCGCATCTGGGCGCTTTTGGCCAGCCGGGAGCGAAGGAACTTCAGATGGCGGAGACCATGATAGAGCGTGTAGGGATTACTCGTCTGGCATACAAGGACTGTAACCAGATGAGCGGCGGCGAGCTGCAGATGGTGCTGATTGCCAGAGCTCTTATCAATGAGCCGGAGCTTATAATTTTGGATGAGCCGGAAACAGGCCTTGATTTTCACAATCAGATTCTGGTGTTGAACATGATAGAGCGCCTGGCTCATGAGGAAGGCATCTGCGCAGTGATGAACACCCATTACCCGACCAACGCTCTGTCCGTATCAGACGACGCGTTTATGATGAACAAGGAAGGAAGCTTTATTTATGGGAAGACTCAGGAGATCCTTAATGAGGAAAATATTTCCCGTTCCTTTGAGGTGAATGTGGCGGTTAATGAGTTTCAGCACAAGGGAAGGACGGTAAAGAGCATCATCCCTGTTTCTCTGTCTGAAGAGAAAGAAATATAAAAAGGAAGCGATGGCAAAAACAGACAGTAGACGTGAAAGGGTTAGATATGAAAGACTTAAAGGATATTTTCAGAAGAACTATGGAAAACTATCAGAGGTACAACGAGAAAGTGCCGGTTCTGCAGGAATTTGCAATGGGATACCGCTGGCTGATGGCAGTGGACACAAAAGGGCGGCTGTCCCAGGCTCTTCGTGTGGGAAGCGAAAAGCCGCAGGATGAGTACGAAGGTATTTTGCGTTCCCTGATTGGAAAGTCCGGGGATCGCTGTTTGGAGCGATTGTTCTCATGGGGAGATCCGGAGCTTCGCACCATCGCGGTTAGTATTCTTAATTTGCTGAGTAAGCCCTTCAATACGGAAGAACGACTGGCAGAGCGGGGAATCCGGCGCAGCGCCGGGCTGAACTTTGCCTATGACGTGTGGGGAAAGAAGGCTGGAATCATAGGATATGGCCTTTATAATGATTTCTTTCTTGGAAAATGTGCAGAATTTCACGCTTTCGATCTCAGGAAATCGAAGAGCGTTTTAAGTGTCCGAATTGAGGAACAGGAAAGTACAGTATATCCGCAGGGAATCTGCTGGCATCTTGGTGCAAACGCTTTAGAATCTGCGGAGATTCTCGCAAAGCTGGATATTGTCATAATGACGGGATGCACGATAGTGAATGATACCTACCGCCACATTCTGAGAGCATGCAAAAAAGCGCAGATCAGGGGAATCTACGGACCAAGCTGTGAGCTTTGCCCAGAATATCTCTTTGATCTCGGATATAACTACGTTTTCAGCGCTTCTGTCAGAAATAAGGAAGAATACATGAAAGCGACCTTTGCTCCGCTGCCGGTGGGCAATGATTTGCATTATATGGACAAATATGAACTGACAAGGAGTGGCATGTGTGGTAAGTAGAGTTTTTAAGATAGCGGAGGAACGCAAGCCCAAAGCAGGCATGACTATTTCTACAGATGCCCGCTTGGGAGCAAAGGGAAGGGTCCGGTTTTTTTCGCTGGGGCCGCATACGGATATTAGCCCAGAGCGCTATGACTGCCCGGCCATCTATATTGGGGCCGGCGGGCGGGCTGAATCCGGGCAGGATATGGACTGTGAATATGAGAGCGCCGGATTGAGATCTCCGGTGAGGCTGGAGGAAGGACGGATTCTGTTTATTCCGGGAGGAATGCTATGCGGAATGCGCGCCCTGATAGATGGATTTGTTTACACAGAAATTTTAATGGAAAGGGAGACTATAATGAACGAAATTCTAAAACCTGCAGAGGTGTTTCGCCTGAAGGATCTAATCAATTACGAAAAGGGAAGCATTGCAAACATGGATTTAGCGACCAACAAAGGAATGAAGCTGATGATACTGTCCTTTGACGAGGGATGCGGGCTTTCTGAACACCGGGCGCCCGGAGACGCCCTTTTGTTTGCTCTGGAGGGAAAGGCTGTGATCGGCTATGAGGGCAGGGATTACGCCATTCAGGAGGGAGAGAACTTCCGATTTGAGAAGAATGGACTTCACAGCGTGAAGGCGGATGGAAGATTTAAGATGGCTCTTTTGCTGATGCTTGCATAGCAGAAGAATGAAAAACATTGCTTATATCAGACAGTGGGGAAAGGGAGCTCTGTGTAAATGGACATCTGTTTACATGGAGCTCTCTGTTTGCAAAACAGAAGAATTGTTGGAAAGAAAATTTAAGAAATTCTGAATAAGGAGTTTTTGGCTTGAAGCGTAAGACAGACAATGCTATAATACTATGGAATTATTAGCGTTTTCATGTCCGGAGCCTTCTGCAGAGACAGTTATCTCCGCGACGCGCCTGCACCAGCAGATGGGTTTGTTTAGAAAGGGTAGTATAAAATGAAAAAGTGGTTCAACCATACCAAAAAGCCGTACAGAAAATGGGATGAATATGAGGGAAACAGCTATGACTGGGATTCGGAGCTGGAGGAAGAAGAGGAATATTATGCCTCTGAAGAATCTGGAGCCTATGCCGACGACTTATATTTTCAGGAAACGGATATAGAAGAGCCCGAAGAAGCGGAATATTACGCAGAGGAAGAGAGGGAATTCTTGGAAGAGCCCGAAGAAGCGGAATATTA
>CALWRA010000015.1 GCA_944383825.1 uncultured Acetatifactor sp.
CATTGGCGATTTTAAATTGACTGAGATTGGCGTTTTTAATCCGACTCTGAATGGCGAAAATCGCCCGACGCTAACATTATCAGATTCAGTATTATTAAGATGTATGGATGGAACCATTCGAGATTTGGCTGCGCTTAGAGGGACTTATCGCTTGATTGACAAGACTGAGACTGCTATTATGCTGATTGGCAGGATTCTCGAAAAAAACAAGGTGAGCAAAGCGATATTCTATTTAGATGCTCCGGTATCTAATTCAGGAAGATTGAAGCAGAAAATTATAGAATTATTAAGTCCATTTACCTTTGAAGTGCAGGCAGAAGTCATCAACAATGTCGATGCCGTTTTGGAAACACTTGATAATGTAATAACTAGCGATGCCATTATTCTTGACAAATGTGTAAGTTGGATTAATTTAAATGCAAAGATTTTAGGAGAAATGAATGAGGCTTATCCGTATATTGAATTCAGTGTGCGCTAATTATTGTGAGTAGCGTATAAGCTCTTGATGCTCCTAAAATGCCCATGAGAACAAGTCATACAAAACCGACTTTAAATGATAAGTTTATTGGCACAGAGGAAAAACGCATTGCCTTTTTAAAAGGGGGAAGCTGAAGCTTATGTAAGCTACAGTTTCCCCTTAACCGTCACAACTTTTCACTGAGTGATCTCAAGTGTTTCTTAGCAAAAAGCAATAACAGCGCTATGGACAGCAGCCCGATAGGAAACAGCAGAGAGAGATAATGCCAGTGTTCCATGAAGAATGTTCCCAGAGCCGCGCCGAATACAAAGCTCAAAACAATCAGAAAGTAATAAAATCCGTTTATCATATATTTCTTTTGGCGCGAGTGCAGATAATTGCAAAATTCATGTATGCCGCTGCGCACATTTCCAGTGCACATAACGGAGATATAGGATAGTCCCCGAAGTGACCGAAATGCCTGAGTCTGCAGAGCGCACACGAAGGAAATACTGATGTTCGCCAGATAGTCCCACTCTCCCTGAGGAATGAAGACAGCCATTAACAGGATGGCTATTTCAAGCAGCAATACAACATGCCTCCATTTGATGAAGCGGTCATTACCAATGCGGGCATGGATGCTTTCAGCCAGAAATACCCCCAGCAGGAAAGCCGTTATAGGGAGCAGGTAATAAAAAGCTCTTTGGAAATCCTGTTCCACAAGACTGACGCCAAGCAGGACAAAGTTTCCGGTTTGGCCGTTGGCAAAAACCTTTCCCCGGAAAAGATAAGTATAGGCATCGAGAAATCCTCCGGTCACCGTAAGAAGAATGCTCACGGTCAGGGTTTCGGATATTCGGAAGCTTCGTCTGTCTTCCGCTGGGTCAGTGCGCGTATTCTCCACTGATGGTCACCTCTTCCAGAATGTGTCCCCTCATTTTGCGGTACATTTCATTTATATGGAATCCGTTTTTCAGATCCAAAGTGGTATCCAGCGCGTACACATGGATATCATAAATATGAGGAGCATCCGGCGGCGCCATTCCGCCATAGTAGCTGCAGGATTCCGCCGGATGCTGTCCGCCCTGGATGCTCATCCAGGAATTGACTCCCTGTACGAAGTCATCGGCTGTCTGGCTTTCATTCTCTTTCAGCTCTGTTCTGCAGATGTTAGCCGCTGCCCAATGTATCCATACAAAGCCTCCGCTTACTGGAAATGCGTCCTTGTCATCAATGACGACTGCAAAACTTTTTGTGCCTTCAGGCGCATCTTCTATGGAGAGAGGAAGGGAGCAGATGGGCATGCCCAGTGCATTACATTCCCCTCTTTTTCCATATTTGTCCTGGATAACTCCGTCTATAATTCCACTGCTTGTTACCTTCATATTATGTCTCCTTTCATTGGCTCTGCCGTGAATTTGATGTTTTGACACGATTATCTTATCATAAGAGCAATAAAGAATATGTTGCAAAAGCAACGCGCAAAAAGTTTTATAAATAATTACATAGACTTTAATTGAAACTGGTTGTGTCTGTACTCCAGGATCCCTTCTTTCTTCATTTTGGACAGTTCTCTTGACAGCGCGCTCCGGTCTACAGACAGATAATCGGCCATCTGTTGTCTGTCGTAGGGAATCGTAAAGGAGGAAGAGCTCTGCTTTCGGTATTCTTCTGAAAGGAAAGCGGATACTTTTTCCCTCAGGCTTCTACGGGAGAGAATGTCCGCTTTCCGCATATAGTTCAGTTTTTTCTGGATGATGGCAGACAGCAGATTATCATATAATTTTTGGATGCCGGTATCATTGTGCACAGAGCTGTTCAAAATTCTTTGTGTGTTCAGGAAAAGAAGTGTTGTCTGCTCCACCGATATTAAAGAGAAGAACATCGGATCTCCGGAAATGCTGTGAGCTTCCCCAAAAAAAGAGCCTTTCGTAAACTCTGCAATAATGTTTTGATTTCCCCAGAAATCTTCGGAGACCATATGGATCTTTCCATCTAATAAAATGCCGATCTCCTTTATAATATCCCCGGGATATGTAAGGAACTCCCCTTCGGTGGCATATCTGATGCTGGGCTTCAGCAGGGCGTTCAGTCCAGGAAGCTCATCCTCTGTGATTCCGGAAAAAAGAGGAATGTCCCTAAGAGTTATTTTATTTAGGATCATTTGCATTCACCTCCGTTGCAAATATCACATACTTATGATTTGGATCATACTACAATAACAGTGAATTAGCAAGGAAGTATGTCAGAGGCGTCTATTTGTGCTGGAGCGTCACAAATAGATCTTATCCCACAAGACGTTCCGGAATGGAGGAAAAAATGGGAAAAGGATTTCCCGATTATCAATGGAGAGAGCGCCTACTATATGAATCTAAACCGGAATAAAAAGGGAATTACGCTGAATCTGAAGAGTGAGAAGGGTAAGGATATTTTAAGGAAGCTGGCGGCTCAAAGCGATATTCTAATCGAAAATTACCGTCCTAGCGTAATGGAGAAGCTGGGACTGGGATATGAGGATATGAAAGAGGTCAATCCGGGGCTGATCTATGGGTGCGTCTCAGGGTTCGGACATTATGGGCCCTATTCTCGAAGAGCGGGATATGACATCATCGGACAGGCGATGAGTGGATTGATAGCACTACCGGCTGGCCGGGAGGACAGCTTACGAGAACCGGCACGGCGATTGCCGATGTGCTGGGAGGGCTTTCCTGCTGTGTGCAGAAATGGAAAGACCGGAGCTGCTCAAGGACGAAAGATTTGACTGCAACAACAATCGTGTGATCTATCATGCGCAGCTGAAGCCGATTATTGAAGAATGGCTTCAGGACAAAAAGATTGACGACACGGTAGAGAAGCTTCTGGCGGTGGGGATTCCGACGGCACCCTTACTCTCTCAGGATACGGAAGAGTTGCTGCGGTAGAGCAGGGGGTGACAAATATTCAGTCCACCCTGGGAGGTCTGGGCGACTGTCCTTTTGCGCCCGGCGTTTCCGGCAATACAGCGACAGAGGATCTGATATATATGCTTCATGAAATGGGATCTGATACGGGAATTGACTTTACGGATCTGCTGGAGCTGTCGAAATATCAGAAGTCGGTGATAAAAGGGAATTACAGCGGATATCATGTGATGCTGGAAACATCCTGAGAGCGCATCGGGAAAGGGAGGAAATAAGCATGCATAGTCAGATGAATATGATACGATGCGCCATAGTTCGGGGCGGCACGAGCAAGGGAATTTTTATTATGGAGAATGAGCTGCCCAAGGAACAAAAGGAAAGAGACCGGGTGCTGCTGTCGATTTTCGGAAGTCCGGATATTCGCCAGATAGACGGGCTGGGCGGAGCGGACGTGCTGACAAGCAAGCTGGCCATCATAGCGCCGGGCGATGGAAGAGAGGCGGATGTAGACTACACCTTTGGTCAGGTGAGCATAGAGAGGGCAATGATCGATTACGGCGGAAACTGTGGGAATATTTCATCGGCGGTGGGCGGATATGCAATTGACATGGGGGTGGTTAGAGCGGTGGAGCCGATTACGACAGTACGGATACGGCTGACGAACACCAATCGTATTCTGACTGCGGAGGTTCCGGTTATTCGCGGAAAAGCCGCAGTAGAAGGGGATTATCATATCGATGGGGTTCCCGGAACCGGCGCCAGAATAACATTGGACTGGTCCGGAACAGTGGGAGGCGCCACAGGAAGTATGCTTCCAACCGGCAATACAACGGATGAAATCTTTGTGGGAGAGGAAAAATATAAAATATCGGTGATAGATGCCGGAAATATTGTAATATTTTTAGAAGCCGAAGCGCTGGGGTTAGTGGGGATAGAGAGACCTGAGCTGATTGAGGAAGACGGAAAAAAGATGAGACTGATCGAACATATCAGGGGAGAGGTGTGCCGAAAACTGGGATTGGTGGAACGGTGGGAGGATGCGGAAACAGTTACGCCTTTTCAGCCATTTGTAGCCATCGTGAGCGAAGCCCGCAGCCATGAATGCTTCAATGGAAAAAGAATCGAGACCGAAGAGTGCCATTTAATATCCCGAATCGTTTTTATGCAGCATATGCACAAGGCATATCCTATTACAGGAACGGTTGCCACAGGGGTGGCCGCCAGAATACCGGGAAGCGTGGTACACTCTCTGCTGGCGGAGAGCGCGCGTGATGCTCCGGTGCTGAAGATAGCGCATCCCTCCGGACTGATCGAAGCGGATGCCCGGGCTGCATACAGTGGAAATCAGGTCACGATAGAAAAAATCGCTGTATACAGGACCGCAAGAATGATTATGGATGGCTACGTTTATGTGAGGCCAAAGTTTAATACATAGCAGAATTTGGGAGTTTAAGGGCGTAATAGACGTGACAGAGAAGGCTGTTGAGAAACAACTTGTAAATTTCTGCAGAAGAGCTCAAAGGGCTTTATTAAAAAAAGCTAAAATTTTTAATATAATATTATAAAAATATGCTTGCAATAGAAGCATAAAACAGATATAATATGAATGCATAATAAATTAGCGCTCCTTTTGGAGGGCATACATAGGAGGAAAATGTTTATGCAAAAGAGCACCCTTTTGAAAGTGATCAGCATTTTGTTCATCATTTTCGGCGCTATTAATCTAATTTCCAGTTTCACTTCTTTCGGCAGCAACGCTTCCTTAGGAGCGGTCGGCATCATAAGCTCCATCGTGGGCATCCTTATGGCTGCTGTGCAGTTGGGAGCAGGTGTTTTTGGAATTCAGAACAAGGATAATCTGGATCAGTGCAAGAAATTTGGCATTGGACTGATTGTGTTGGCCATTATCAACGGCGTTCTTGCCATTGTCCTCACCACCGTTGTGGCTGGCGCGTTAGGCGCTGCCATGGGCTCCGCTGGTGCAGGTATGGCTGCCGGCGTTGTGAGCGGCATTGTTGCCATGGCCCTTGGCCTGCTGTTGCCTATTTTATACATTGTGGGTGTGAATAAATCACGCAACGCCTAATCGCTTTCGGCGATGTGCTTTGCGCACTGGCTGGCGGCCTGGCGCTTTGCAAAAAAGGACGTGCTGTAGAAGAAGATCTGCAGCACGTCCTTTTTATGTTTTTTGACAGTTACTGCCGTAATTTTGACATAGCATTTCAGTATAGCTGCAAAAGTGGTATAAAATATAGTATCAAAATTAGTTATATACAAGAGCACATAATTCAATATCTATTAACTGCAAGAAAAATAGAAAACCGGAGATAAAGTCATGCCAATGCACTTTGATAAAGAGATGATAAACCCTAATATTGCAAGAACAATACGATTTACGCCCATAATATATGAATGGCTGACACAGGTCAAAGAGAGAGAAAAGTTATCCTTTAATCAGGTAGTGCTTCAGTGCTGTAAAAACTGTATGGAGGAAGACCGGCGCGGGGAAGAGACGGGATTGCCGGAGGGCAAGGATAAAAGCGTTGAAGCTGCAACGAACCTGACTGCGATGAGAGGAACAGAAGAACTGTGCTGAGAAGCGCGGGAGATGCGAAGGGGATTGTATCAAACAAAGGGGAAAGAGGAAAATTGAATGGAGAAGATAGAATGCAGGATCGGCATATGCGATGACAAGCAGGAGGATATAATCCGGATTGCAGATGTCCTTAAGCAGAGCCTGAAAAAAACAGGCCAGCAGATTCATCTGACCTGCCGCGGATTTTCAGAGGGAAAGAAACTGTATGAGGCGAGCTGCAGGGAAATGTTTCATCTGAATTTTCTTGATATTGAAATGCCGGGCATGGACGGCTTTGCGCTGGCCGAAAAACTGAGTCTGGAATGGCCTCAGACGTATCTGGTTTTTGTGTCTGCCCATGAGAGCTTTGTGTTTGACGCTCCCGAGTATGCGCCCCTGTGGTTTGTGCGTAAGAGCAATCTGGAATGGGACATGTTTCGGGCGGTAAGAAAGTATCTTCAGGTTACGGCTTCCATGAGAGTCAGTTACAGGCTGAAGGAAGGCTTTGGGTTCAGAGAACTTCCTCTGAAGGATATTTTGTATATTGAGTGCAGCGGACACAGTCTTTCCATACGCAGAACCGATGGGAGCTGGCTGAAGAAATATGGGAGTCTGAAATCCATGGAGGAAGAGCTGGAGGGCTGTCATTTTCTGCGCATACATAAGAATTATCTGGTAAATCAGCAGTATATCAAAGAAGTTGGCAGACGGGAGGTATATCTGACGGACCAAAGCGCTCTTGAGATGGGGAGGGACAGAAGAATAAAAGTCCGTGAAGCAATGCTTCGGTATGAAAGGGAGCGTTATGGGAATCAGTGAGTATGCGATCAATGTGATGTCGGCGGTCGTGGCGCTGGAATACATGGATCATGGGTTCCAAAAGAAATATTGCGGGGTCAGACGCTGGATTTGCTTTGTTGCCGGCTGCGCCGTTTATTTTACGGTGGTTACAGCATTTAATCAGGTAATAGAGTTTGAAGGAGTTCTGGGCTTTTTTTATGGAGTGGTGCTGATTGGATATGGGCTTGTGGCGCTGAAGGGAAGAATGCAGGATTTTCTCATTGCGGGTACCCTGTGGGTGCTGATCGCAATGCTTGGCACTTACAGTATTTTCGGTTTTATGGGGCTTCTTACGGGAGAAAGCCTGGAAGAAATGCTTCAGATGGAAGGCGATACACTGTTTTATGCGTCCATGGTTGCCCTTGTTGTAAAGTTTTCCATGGGGAAAATTGCTGTTTCGCTTTTTCGGAAGCAAGAGGACTTTCACAGAAGAGAAAATTGGATTGTGGCAGGCGCTTTTTTCCTTATGACGCTTCTGGCAATGGGACTGTTCAGCCTGGAAGCGGGAGAGCTTGAGCGTTCCGTCAGATATTGGTTGACGATTGGAATACTGGCTGACGAAGTGGGAATCGTCATATTTCTGGTGGAGCTTTACCACCGTCTTGGAAAGTATCAGAAAGAAAAGATGGAGGAACAGTATCAAAAGGAAAGGGAGCAGGAACGCCGGGAAGGGCTTCTGGATATGTACCGGGTGGGCAGGGAAATCAATCACTGGAGACATGATATGCTGGGAGCTCTGGGCGTTTTGCACCGTATGCAGAAAAATGGGAAGTATGGAGAAGTGGAGGCGCATATAGAAGCGCTGTACGGCGGCCTCAAGGATTATCCGGAGTTGCCCCAGCCCACAGGAAACGAGGGACTGGATGCCGCGCTTATGAAAATGATACCAAAGTGCAGGGAAAAGGGCATCCATTTTTGCTATGTGATCTTGGGACGGCCGGATAAAATAGACAGCATGGATATGGGAACTCTGTTGGATAATTTATTGAGCAACGGAATGGAGGCATGTTTTGAACTGGAGGGAAAGCGAGAGATTGAGCTGTCGGTGCGGAATCTGGGAAATGGACTGGAAATTCATCAGGAAAACAGTATCGGAGAGTCCGTGCTGAAAAATAATCAGAGACTGAAGAGCCGCAAGGAGGAGAAGGAGCGGCACGGATTTGGGATGGAGAGTATTTACCGCATTATCGAAGAAAATGAAGGAACATATGAGTGCTGGGAGGAAATGGGACGCTTTTGCCAGAGGATTTACCTGAATTACAGAAAGGCATGAGCCGTATGGTCGTGTGAATGCTTAGAGTACATATCCGCAGTGCGGCGGATAAAACCAGAGAGATACATGAAAATACGCCTTGAAACGGTCTTATCAGGCCAAATCAAGGCGTATTTTATATAATAAACTTACTGGTTCCTGAAAATCTGAGTACCGCGAATCGGAAGGCTCGGGTAAGAAATTATACCTGAGGACCTGCGGAAACAAGAGCCTTTCCTGCAGAGTTTCCTTCATATTTTGCGAAATTCTTTACAAATCTCTGAGCCAGATCCTTTGCCTTGGTATCCCACTGGGAAGCGTCGGCATAGGTATCTCTGGGATCAAGAATGCCTGCATCTACACCGGGAAGCTCTGTGGGAACCTCAAAGTTGAAGTAAGGGATCTTTTTGGTGGGGGCGTTCAGAATGTCCCCGTTGAGGATTGCGTCGATAATACCGCGGGTATCACGGATGGAAATACGTTTTCCTGTTCCGTTCCAGCCGGTATTTACCAAGTATGCCTTAGCGCCGCTCTGCTGCATTCTCTTAACAAGCTCCTCTGCATACTTTGTGGGATGAAGCTCCAGGAAAGCCTGACCGAAGCAAGCGGAGAAGGTAGGGGTGGGCTCTGTGATACCGCGCTCCGTACCTGCCAGCTTAGCGGTGAAGCCGGACAGGAAGTAGTACTGTGTCTGCTCAGGGGTGAGAATGGATACCGGAGGAAGCACACCGAATGCGTCGGCGGACAGGAAAATTACCTCCTTTGCAGCCGGTGCGGAGGAAACCGGGCGGACAATATTCTGAATGTGATCGATGGGATAAGATACGCGGGTGTTTTCGGTTACGCTCTTATCGGTAAAGTCGATCTTGCCGTTAGCGTCCAGGGTAACGTTCTCCAGAAGGGCATTGCGCTTGATGGCGTTGTAAATATCAGGCTCAGAGTCTTTATCCAGGTCGATTACCTTTGCATAGCAGCCGCCCTCAAAGTTGAATACGCCGTTGTCATCCCATCCATGTTCGTCATCGCCGATCAGAAGACGCTTGGGATCCGTAGACAGAGTCGTCTTGCCCGTGCCGGAAAGACCAAAGAAGATAGCAGTATTTTCACCATTCATATCGGTGTTTGCGGAGCAGTGCATGGAAGCGATGCCCTTCAGAGGCAGGTAGTAGTTCATCATGGAGAACATACCCTTTTTCATCTCTCCGCCGTACCATGTATTCACAATAACCTGTTCGCGGCTTGTGATGTTGAACATTACAGCTGTCTCGGAATTCAGACCCAGCTCCTTGTAATTATCAACCTTTGCCTTGGAAGCGTTGTATACAATAAAATCAGGCTCAAAATCCTTCAGCTCTTCCTCGGTGGGCTGAATGAACATATTGGTTACAAAATGAGCCTGCCATGCCACCTCAACAATAAAACGGATTGCCATGCGGGTATCCTTGTTGGCGCCGCAGAATGCATCCACTACGAAAAGTCTCTTGTTGGAAAGCTCTTTTAAAGCGATATCCTTAACAACATCCCAGGCCTCCTGTGATGCGGGATGGTTGTCATTTTTGTATTCGTCGGAGGTCCACCATACGGTATCCTTTGAATTGTCATCCATAACAATGTACTTGTCCTTAGGAGAACGGCCTGTGTATACGCCGGTCATTACGTTAACGGCGCCCAGCTCGCTCACCTGGCCTTTTTCATAGCCCTCCAGACCTGGTTTTGTCTCTTCTTCAAATAATACGTCATAAGAAGGGTTGTACACAATTTCTGTGGTTCCGGTTATGCCGTACTTGCTCAAATTAATTTCTGCCATCTTCCTTTAACCTCTTTTCCTTTAAATTGTAATGATACGGCAGAAGGCTGCGGGAACAAATCTGCCATATCTTCAGGGAAACCGGACTCCCCGCTTCCCTCCTATCATTATACCTGATAAAAGAATTAAATCAATAAAAATCCGCTAAAATTTTTCAGGATATGGAAAATTTCTGGGGTTTTGCAACCTTCCTTGCCGTGGACGATTCAGAAGGAGGATAGCAAATTTACGGGCCTGAAAAATCTGGTTCGATTTTGTGATAGAATGGTATGGATGAGACAAACGGCTTTAAGATTGAGGCGGTTTATTTTGCCAACGGTACCGCAATGCCCGGAGCGTCTCAGAGCACTGTGTACAAAACGGAGAATATGAGGTATAATACAGGCATATATCAATTCGGATACATCTGATTGTGGATAAGGAGGTCCGGCGCCTGCAAATGGATTTTTATAAAAGAGCGTCTCTGGTGGTGAATAAAATTCCCAGAGGAAAAGTGGCTACCTACGGGCAAATCGCCCTTTTGTGTGGAAAGCCGGGAAATGCCAGACAGGTGGGCTATGCCCTGAAATGGGAAAGGCTGGGACGGGCGCCGGCCCATCGGGTTGTAAACAGCGCGGGCGTTCTGAGAGGGGCTTTAGCCTTTGAAACCTTTGACCGGCAGAAATGGCTGTTGGAGAAAGAAGGCGTAGAGGTGGCGGACATCCCCGGAGGCTTCCGGGTGGAACTGAAGCGATACCGCTGGGAAAACACATTTGAGGAAGCGCTTTGGCTGAAACAGGAATTTGACCGGCTGGGCATATGAAAGAAATACACCCAAAGACGGGTAAAAATTTATCAGACCAGTGCAGACCGATCAATGCGTATGGAGGAGCAAACTGATGAGAAAGGTAAAGATTACGGTTTTAAGAACCATGCTGAATGAGGATTTGGCGGCGGAGTATGGAGCGGAAGGGCTGAAGGCATGTCCCATGCACGTGGAAGGCCAAGTGTTTTACGCGGACTATGCGAAGCCGGAGGGGCTTTGCGATGAAGCCTGGAAAGCCATTTACCAGTATGCTTTTGCCCTTGCCCATGGAGCGGGAGAGGGTGTGTTTTACTATGGAGACTGGATCAGGAAGCCGGGAGTTGCTATCTGTAGCTGCAATGATGGTCTGCGTCCGGTGATTTTCAAGCTGGAAGCCACCGGTGAGGAATCTAAGATAGATTATGAGCCGGTCAGATAGATCGGCTTCTTTCCGCGCCGGATGGAGGGGAGTTTTGGATGATATACCTGCGCAGTCGTATACAAAGTAAAGGAGCAGGAGTATCATAGCAGAAGCATACTGAAAGCGAACGATAAAGCAATGAAAGGAAGATGAATAATGCTGGAAGCGGGAACAAAGGCGCCGGATTTTGAGCTGCCTGACCAGAATGGTACAATGCACACATTGAAGCAATACAGGGGGAAAAAGGTAATCCTTTATTTTTATCCTAAGGACAGCACGCCGGGCTGCACCAGGCAGGCCTGCGGATTTGGGGAGCTGTATCCCCGGTTTTTGGAAAAGGATGCGGTTGTAATCGGCATCAGCAAAGACAGTACGGCCTCTCATAAGAAATTTGAGGAGAAATATAATCTCCCCTTTATTCTGCTCTCAGATACGGAGCTGGAAGCCATACAGGCTTATGATGTGTGGCAGGAGAAAAATATGTACGGCAAAAAAACTATGGGTGTGGTCCGCACAACCTATCTGATTGACGAAAAGGGCGTTATCACAAAGGCTTTTGGCAAGGTGAAAGCCGCGGAAAATCCTGGGCAGATGCTCCGGGAGCTGCAGGAGGGATGTGAGAAAGGCTGAAAATCCCTGGTGAAGATTCGCTGAGGCGGAAAGGGAGGTATGCAGATGAAAATTATCATATCGCCGGCCAAGAAAATGAGGGTGGACACGGATACCTTTCCGGTAAAGGGAATGCCGCAATTTTTGGAAAAAACAAAGACGCTTGCACAGATTATGGCCGATATGGACTATGAGGAGCTGAAGGTCTTATGGGGATGCAACGACAAGCTGGCTCGTCTGAATTATGAACGGACTGTCCGCATGGATCTTACACGAAATCTGACTCCTGCCATAATTGCCTATGAAGGGCTGCAATACCAGCATATGTCTCCCGGAGTTTTTACAGATGGTGCTCTTGCATACATAGAAGAGCATCTTCGGATACTGTCGGGCTTTTACGGCGTGCTTTCGCCCTTTGATGGAGTGACGCCCTACAGGCTGGAGATGCAGGCTCCGCTGAGGGCGGATGGTGCAGGAGATCTGTATGAATTCTGGGGAGATATGCCTTACGGAGCCGTTTGGGATCAGGACAGAATCCTTCTGAATTTGGCTTCCAGGGAATATTCCCAGGTGATAGAAAAATACTTAGGACCCAAAGACAGGATGGTTACCTGTGTGTTCGGTCAGCTTGTGGAGGGCAGGGTAAGGCAGAAGGGAACTTTGGCGAAAATGGCGAGAGGAGAAATGGTGCGCTTTCTTGCGGAAAACAACATTTCCGATATGGAAGGGATCAAAGGGTTTTCCGCTATGGGCTATGGATTTTCCCGGGAGTTTTCCAGCGATAAAGAGCTGGTGTTTTTAAACGGCGTTTTATGATCAGGTTCCCGGTCCTGTGGGGTCTTTTTAACGGATGGAAGGATTGCTTTTGTAATGGAAGGCTGCGTCAATCCTCTTTACTTTAGCGTGCTACTATGATACAATACGAAAGGATTTGTGGAGTTTATTCAGGAAGCTTCGGCCAGCGCGGCGGCGGAATCTTCCTTTGCAGAGGGAAAGCCGCGCAGAAATGAGGAGATTATGAGGAAAAATACAGCATTTGCGATTATAATGTCCATGGCAATCGCAGCTTTGAGCGCCTGCGGCGCACAGGAGGCGGGCGGCGATGCCTCTTCCATGGTTTACGCTGTTGAGGCCGGTTCCGCAGGAGAGGCGGCAGCCCAGGAAAATGGTTTTCAGTACAATTCCGTTACCTCCCAGGCGGACGCGCTTATGGAGGTGGCGTCGGGAACCTCCGATGCTGCCATTATCGATCTTTTAATGGCGGGCGCCATGATTGGCGAGGGCACCAGCTATCCGAATCTGACTTATACCGACGAGCTTACTACGGAGGAATACGGAGTGGGCTGCCGCAAGGGATCCGATTTGGCTTCTTACATTAATTCTATCTTTGCGCAGACCTATGCGGATGGAACTATGAGACAGATTGCAGAGCAATATGGAGTGCAGGAATCTCTGCTGGAGCAGCCGGAGACGGAATATACGCCGGGGGATGACAGCGATGTGGCGTACATACAGGAAAAGGGTACTCTGATTGTGGGCGTCACAAACTTTGCGCCCATGGACTATAAGGATGAATCCGGCAACTGGATCGGATTTGACGCTGACATGGCAAAAATCGTGGCGGAAAGCCTGGGCGTTGAGGCGCAGTTTGTGGAAATTGACTGGGACAATAAAATTTTGGAACTTCAATCCGGGAATATTGATGTTGTGTGGAACGGCATGACTCTGACAAGCGAAGTGACCTCCGCCATGGAATGCACCAACGCTTACTGCAATAATGCCCAGGTTGTTGTGGTTCCCACCGAATAAGCGAGGAGACAGACGATGTTTTGGACGGTAACACAATCGCTGCTTGGGGGGCTGGCCACTACCTTTCAGATTTTTATATTGACGCTCTGCTTTTCAGTGCCTTTGGGGCTGCTGTTTGCCCTTGCCGCTATGAGCAAATGGAAGCCTCTTCGTTATCTGATGCAGATGATTGTCTGGGTGGTGCGGGGAACTCCCCTGATGCTGCAGCTGATTATCATTTTCTATGGGCCAGGTCTGTGGCTGGAGCGCAATATCTGGAGCGGAGACGAGGCCGGGAGGCTGACCGCAACTGTGGTAGCCTTTACCTTTAACTATGCCTGTTATTTTTCCGTGATTTTCCGGGGAGGAATCGAGGGTGTTCCCTCAGGACAGCGGGAGGCGGGCCAGGTGCTGGGCATGACCCGCAGACAGATCTTCTTTAAGGTGACGCTGCTGCAGATGATCAAGCGGGTGGTGCCGCCCATGTCCAATGAAGTGATTACCCTGGTGAAGGATACCTCCCTTGCCAGGATTATTGCGGCTTATGAGCTGACCTTTGCAGGCTATTCCTTTATGACCTCCAGCGGGATCACCTGGCCCTTGTTCTATACAGGCGTATTCTATCTGGTGTTTGTGGGGATTTTGACGCTGCTTTTCAATTATTTGGAGCGCAGACTGAATTATTTCAGGTGAGGAGGGAAGTTCCGTGGCGATTTTGGAAGTGAATCATATCGAAAAGCATTTTGGAAACACAAGGGTGCTCCGGAACGTGAGCTTTTCTCTGGAAGAGGGAAGCGCTCTGGCGATTATCGGATCTTCCGGCTCCGGCAAGACGACCTTGCTGCGGTGTCTGAATTTTTTGGAGACTCCGGAACGGGGAACCATAACCGTTCGCGGGGAAAGACTCTTCGACGCATCCCTCCCTGCCGGGGAGCGGGAGAAAGATCTGCGCAGAAAGCGACTGCATTTTGGAATGGTGTTTCAGTCCTTTCATCTTTTTCCTCAGTATACGGCATTGGAAAATGTGACCCTGGCTAAGCGTCTTTTGGAGCAGGAAAGGCCTGACTTCAAACAGCGCAGGCGGGAAATCTGCGAGGAAATAGATAATCAGGGCAGACAGCTTCTGAAGCGGATGGGGCTGTCGGACAGAAGCGGATATTATCCTCATCAGCTTTCGGGAGGACAACAGCAGAGGGTGGCCATTGCAAGGGCGCTGGCCCTGAAGCCGGATATTTTATGCTTTGACGAGCCCACCTCTGCCCTGGATCCGGAGCTTACGGGCGAGGTGCTGAAGGTTATAAGGGGCTTGGCGGAACAAAACACCACCATGATCATTGTAACCCATGAGATGGCCTTTGCCCGGGACGTAGCAGATCAGATTATTTTTATGGACGAGGGCGTCATTGTGGAGCAGGGCGCCCCCCATCAGGTAATCGATCATCCTGTGCAGGAGAGGACAAGACAGTTCCTTGCCCGCTATAAAAATGAAGGAAATGGCTAGACGCAAAAGAATGAATGCGAAACAATCTGAAGGGATGTAGAGATGAGAAAGGTGCTGAACAGTTTGCTTCTATTGGCGTATCCGTTGTTCCTGGCAACAGGATTATGGATCTCACAGAGAATCGGCGAGGAGGCTGCCAAAGTTTTCCATATTCCCCTGGCGGAGTTTATGATATTGAATCTTTGCTTTGTCGTGACCTTCGGGCTGTTTGCATATTATTTTTTAGTGGAGGACAAAACTTTTTACATTTTCACGGCGGCTCTCGGCACAACGCTGCTTCTGTTTTTCCTGTGTATGGGAACATTGGCCGTATTTTCTTCAAGTCTGTATGCGGCGTTTTCCCGCGGAACACACATTTTTGAAGCGGCGCTGGCGCTGTATGGGGTTCTGCTGATAAAAGAAAGAAGGAAAAGGAAGCGGTGACCAGTGCTCTGCTGGTTTGACAGTGAGAGAGGCATCCGGCTTGGGCCGGGTGTCTCTTTGTGTTTTATTGTAGAAAGTTCCTTTGTTCTGTGCTAAGATAAACATGCAAATCAGTATAAAATGATACCGGAGGCAAAAAGTCATGGATGTTCTGCTTGTATATATAAGTATGACTTTAGGGCTTCCGGAACAGATGAAAGAGGATGGCTATGTACCGCATCAGCAACAGAAGATATACGGGAAGTAAATATAAACTGTTAGACTGGCTGGAAGGTCTGATAAGAGAGCACTGCCGGGGGGATGTATTTTTTGATGTGTTCGCGGGAACCGGAGTGGTAGGCGAAAGAATGCAGGGGCGCTTTTCGCGTATTATTTTAAATGATTTTCTGTATTCTAATGAAGTGATATACAAGGGCTTCTTTGAGAAGGGAGAATACCGTGACAGTGTGCTTTCTAATTACAGGGAAAAGTACAGGGCTCTGGAGGGGGAAGAACCGGAGGAAAATTATGTGTCCGAAAATTTCGGCGGCAGGTATTTTTCCCGTAGGGATGCTAAGATGATAGGCTATATCAGAGAGGAGCTGGAGAGGGACAGACAGAAGCTGTCGGAAAAAGAATATTATGTGCTGCTGGCATCTCTGCTCTATTCCATGGATAAAGCTGCAAACACGGTAGGACATTATGACGCATACAGAAAAAGAGAGCATATTGAGGACAGGTTTTGTTTTGAGCTGATCGAACCCCAGAATGGTTCCGGGGAGTTTGAAATTTACAGAGAGGACGCCAACAGCCTGGCGAGAAAAGTCAGAGCCGATGTGGCTTTTGTTGATCCTCCCTATAATAGCAGACAGTACAGTCGATTTTATCATGTATTGGAAAACGTAACACAGTGGAAAAAGCCGCGTCTTGAGGGGACGGCCATGAAGCCTCCGGCCGAAAATATGAGTGAATATTGCAGAAGCGGCGCGCCCAAAGCGTTCAGGGATCTGATAGAGCATCTTCAGGCGAAATACATCGTGGTGACCTACAACAATACCTATCATTCAAAAAGCAGCTCTTCCCAGAATAAGATTACTCTGGATGAGATTCGGTCTGTTTTGTCTGCCAGAGGCACAACCCAGGTGTTTGAGAAAAAGCACCCCTGCTTCAATGCGGGCAAGACAGAATTTGAGGATCACAAAGAATATGTGTTTATCACAAAGATAGAGGATCAGGATGCAGAATAAGGAAATTTTGAGATCTCCCTTTTTTTATGTGGGGGACAAGTATAAGCTGATGCCCCAGCTGAAAAAGCTGATGCCGGAAAAGATCGGACAATACATTGAACCTTTTGCGGGTGGGGGAAGCTCCTTTCTAAACGCCGCGGGAGAGGTCCTTCTCTTAAATGATGTGGATGTCTATGTGATCGCCCTTCACAAGGCCATTGGAGAATATGCCGGAAGACAGGAGGAGCTTTTCGGACAGCTCTTTGAGCTCATGGATTTCTATGGTCTTTCTTGCTCCTACAGAAATATCTGCGTACCAAATCAGCTGAAAAAGCAATATGTGAAAACCTATTATTCCAGGTATAATAAGGAGGCGTATCTGAGACTGAGGCAAGATTTTAACCGGGATAAATCCGATTTGCTGAAGCTGTATCTGCTCTTAATCTACGGATTCAATCACATGATAAGGTTCAACAAAAAAGGCGACTTTAATCTGCCTGTGGGAAATGTGGATTTCAACCAAAATGTGTTCCGGGCTTTAAAGGATTATCTGGAGTTTACGGGTAGCCACAGCCTGAAATTTTTTCAGACGGATTACGTTGATTTTCTGGAAGCCCTGGAATTTCAGGAGGACTCCTATGTATTTTTAGATCCGCCATATCTGATCTCCATGAGTGAATACAATAAGCTGTGGAATGAAAAGAGAGAAGAGGAGCTGTGCGGTTATTTGGATGAGCTAAACCGGCGGGGAGTGAAATTCGGTATTACAAATCTGATTACTCATAAGGGCAGGATCAACCGTACATTTCTGGAGTGGTCAAAAAAATATATGTCTTATGATGTAAGAAGCAATTATATCAGCTTTAACGATAATACCATTAAGGCTGATTCAAGGGAGGTGTTCGTTACCAATTATGGCTGAGAGAAAAGCTGAGAGAAAGCCTTTGTCCTTTTCCACCACTATGCGCAATCCTGATAGGATAGCAGGCTTTTTGAACTGTCTGGCGCCTTTTGAAAATCAGATTTTGACGCATGAGTGCATTATGAATGTGGTTCGAAACGTGATCAGAGAAAAGCTGTATAAGCCCGTTGTTATAGGAAGAGTTCCGGCCCTGAAGCAGATTTATGAGAGCGAGGAGGAGCGCTTCAGCGACAGGCAGATAGAGGAGATTATCCTGAAAAGTCCTCAAAACCACAAGGAAAGAGGATTTGACTACGGTTGGGATTCCAGGTTTGACACCTTTTTCAAGCTCCCCATGGAGTTTGGCTTTGTGAGATACGCCATGGGCAAACCTGTAGAAATTTCAGCCGCCGGACATATGCTCATCGACGCCATGCGAAGGCCGGAGCCTGATGAGGAAAAGCTGCGCACGATATTTTTAAATGCCATGATGAAATATCAGAGCAATAACCCATACAGAAAGAACGCCAACGCCAATGTGCCTCTCGTGCTGCTTTTGCAGGTGCTCCATTTGCTGAAGCAGGACACAGAGGAGAACGGAGCGGGGGTGTACAGACAAGAGCTGAGTCTTTTTATTTGCTGGCCGGATAATAATTTCAGAGCGCTGTATGATAAAATCAAGGAAATTAGAAGGACTGTGGGGTATACATATGGAGACGAATATATTTATGAAATCTGCCTGAAACTTTTGGGCGCTTCGAATCGTCAGAGAAACAGATTTAAAATGTCGCAGATCTGCGGGGAAGCTGTGGACGAATATATCCGTAAGATGAGAAGCACGGGCGTTATCTCTCTGAGAGGAAACGGCCGTTTTTTGGATTATAATACCTGGGAAATCAGAAAGATAGAATATATTCTGGAGCGCTATGCCCATTACGAGTCCTTTGAATCGGAGGAAACGTATTTCAGATATATGGGTTGGGTGGATCCCAGGATGATTGCCATGACCAGCGCCGCTCCTGAGGATACAAGAGAGCTGAAGAAGCAGACGCTTAAGAAATTTGCAGAGGAGTATTCCCGGGAGATGGTTTTTTCGGAGCTGCGCAAGCTGTGCGGCAAAACGCCGAGCACGGATTATATGCTGAAGCTGCTTCCTGCGCCTGTGAGACTGGAGTTTCTTATAGGTGTCGCGCTTGTACAGAATCTGGAGGAGCTGGATGTGCTTCCCGGGTATCCTGTGGATGACGAGGGGCTGCCCGTCAACACGGCCGGCGGAGGAAGGGCGGACATTATCTGTTGGGATGGAGAGTGCCGGAGTCTGGTGGAGGTAACCTTAATGTGCGGCAGACAGGATCAGGTAAGCAACGAGATCGTTCCCATCAGAAGGCATCTGCTGGAGGAGAAAAAAACCATGCCGGATACCTTTTCCGTGTTTATTGCGCCGGTTATACATGAGGATGCAAGAGAAATGGCCGCTTGGTATAAATATAGGAATAACCTGGATATTATTCCCTATACTGTTGAGGAATTTATCGGGAGAGTTCAGAAGATTGGGAAGCTGAAGAGACTTTGCCTTACTGTAAAAGAGGGCTGACGAGGGATAACGGCCGGCAGGGTTGCGGCGGAAGAGCCCCTGTGCTACAATTTATGTAAATACAGGAACAGAAGGAGGGCAGGGCGCGTGGCTGAGAGAATGGAGCATATGAGCACGCTGTGCTATCTGAAACGGGATGGGCAATATTTAATGCTGCACCGCACAGTGAAGAAAAATGATGTGAACAAGGATAAATGGATTGGGGTGGGAGGACACTTTGAGCTGGGGGAAAGTCCCGAGGAATGTATATGCAGGGAGGTAAAGGAGGAAACGGGATATACGCTGACGTCCTTCCGGTACAGAGGGCTGGTCACTTTTTTGTCGGGGAACGGCGTGACGGAATATATGTCTCTGTTTACGGCGGAGGAATTTGAGGGGGTTCCCATTGACTGTGACGAGGGACAGCTTGAATGGATTCCTGCTGAAAGGCTTTGGAGCCTGAATCTGTGGGAGGGAGATAAAATCTTTTTCCGTCTTCTTGATGAAGAGAGACCGTTTTTTTCTCTGAAGCTTGTGTACGATGGAAAAAGCAGGCTGACGGAGGCTGCACTGGATGGGCGCCCTCTTGAGCTGTTCGATGTTCTGGATGAAAACGGGAAACCCACCGGAATTGTCAGAGAGCGCGGAGTGGCGCATCTTGACGGAAGTCTTCATATGACTGCTCATGTGTGGGTCGTCAGAGAAAGCAAAGAAGGAGGTTACGATGTCCTTTTGCAGAAAAGAAGCCGGGACAAGGACTCCTATCCCGGTTGCTATGATGTGTCCGCGGCAGGTCACGTGCGCGCCCCAGAAGGCTGCTTGGAAACTGCGGTGAGAGAACTCTCCGAGGAGCTTGGAATCAGCGCGGCCCCGGCAGAGCTTCAGTATGTGGGAGAGAGGCGCTGCAAAATTTCCGAAACATTCCATGGACGGCCCTTTTTGGATTATGAGTTGAGCAGGGTGTATGTGTATGCCGGGCAGGCGGACATTTCCACCTTGAAGCTGCAGGACGAAGAGGTGGAAGCGGTGTGCTGGATGGCGCTTGCCCAATGTGAGAGACTGGTGAGGGAAAATACAAAGCCTCACTGTATTTGGCCGGAGGAGCTTGCCATGCTGCGCAGCTTTTTGGGGATTTAGAAGGGCCTATCCTATGTAAAACATTTTTCGATATAATAATGTCTACAGGCATTTTCATATACAACTCACTTTGACAGTGATAAAATGATGTGAAAAATGATTACGCTCAAAAAGGTTCTGAAAGGAGAGGCGCCGTAATGAATATCTTTGATAAGATGCACAGTGGAGACTTATATTTTCCGGGAGATGAAACCATTTTAAAGGAGCAGTCCCTATGCTTGGAGAGACTGTATGATTTTAACGCAACCAGGCCATCGGAGATGAAAAAGAGAGGAGATATGCTCAGAGAGATGTTTGCCGAAATTGGAGAGGGATGTTACATAGAGCCTCCCCTTCATGCAAATTTTGGAGGAAGGCATGTCCATTTTGGCAAGAATGTTTATGCGAATTTCAATTTGACCCTGGTGGACGACACGCATATTTATGTGGGCGATTATACAATGTTAGGCCCTAATGTGACTCTGGCTTCAGCGGGACACCCCATTGAACCCGGCCTCAGACAGGGGGGCTATCAATACAATATGCCCATCCGCATCGGAAAAAACTGCTGGATCGGCGCGGGGGCCGTTATACTGCCGGGAATCACCATAGGAGACGATACGGTAATCGGCGCGGGCAGTGTGGTCACTAAGGATATTCCATCCGGTGTGGTGGCCGTGGGGAATCCCTGCAGAGTGCTTCGTCCGGTAAACGAGCATGACAAAAAGTATTACTTTAAGGACAGAAAAATTGTATTGTGACATGGTTACAGACCGGGGATGATAAAGGAGATATAATGCTGCCATAACAGGGCTCATAAAGGAAAAAGAATAAGGAGTCTGAAAAACAATGGTTTTGTATGGAAAGGAGAAATATTATGGCAGCGCTGCATATAACAAGTGAAAATTTTGAAGAGGAGGTACTTCAGTCCTCCCAGCCTGTACTGGTGGATTTCTGGGCGGAGTGGTGCGGGCCCTGCAGAATGATGCTTCCGGTTGTGGAGGAGCTGGCGGGAGAGCTGAAAAATGCGAAGGTCTGCAAAATCAATGTGGATGAGCAGCCTCAGCTGGCAGCCAAATACAGAGTTATGACGATTCCCACGCTGATGGTGGTAAAGGATGGGAAGGTAATGTCCACCTCCGTGGGCGTAAAATCTAAGGCTGCCGTGCTGAAAATGCTGGATGCGTAATGCCATGGGCGCCGTATTGCGGCACCGGGTTAACTGATCAGAGAGCGCAGTCTCTTTGGATCTTTTATGGTGATGCCACCCCGGGATAAAGAGACAAGACCCTCCTTGGAAAAATAATTCAGCATACGGGAAACCACTTCCCTGGCGGACCCCATGTTTCGAGCAATCCTTTCGTGGGTAGTACGGATCAGAGGACTGCCGGATCTGGCGGCTTCTTCCAACAGATAGGAAGCCAGCCGTTTGTCAAAACTGATAAACAAAATCTGCTGAAGGGTCCACATCACATCCGAAAACCGCTCTGCCGCCAGCTGATAGCTGAACAGCTCCACATATACGTTTTCGGAAGAGAGACGGGAAAACAAAGGGGAGCCTATCCGGATTATTTCACAGTCCGTCTCAGCGTCAACAAAGACGTCAAAACAGATGGATTGAAGCACACAGGAGGCGGAAAGGATGCAGATGTCCCCGGGGTCCAAGCGGTATAAGGTAATTTCACGACCCTCGTCGGAGATAATATAGGTGCGCAGGAAGCCGTTCTTTATGAGCAGGACTCCTGCGCATTCATTTTCGGAGGAATGTATGGTCTGTCCCTGAGCAAACCGGTTGATTCTGGCCTCCCGGGAAAGCAGTTCCTTTTGGAAAGCGCTCAGACGATCCCAAAAAGGCAAACTTTTTTGAAGAAAATCAAAATCTTCAGGCTGCAGCATGAAAGTCTCCTTTCTTCAGGCTGCGTTTTTGTTCATGGCAATAGGAAGCTGAAAAAGCGTGCTTCCTGCTGCCGGGTTTACAGCCGGTATAAGCGACTCTTCCTAAAGTATAGCATATAACGGCTCTGAATAGAAGCAAATTAAATTTATCTTTTTTTAACAATTTTCCGCTGCAGGTTCTATTGACGGAAGAAAAAGCGAATGTTATATTACAAATAGAACAAAATAAATTCATTTACCGGAGAGACCGTAAAGCGGACTCATCCATTGAAAGACAGAGGGTGGTAAGATTGCGTAAAAAGAGAGATTATTATGAAATCCTTGGCGTGGGGAAGAACGCGGATGGGGCAGCCATAAAAAAAGCATATCGAAAGATGGTGAAACAATATCATCCCGACAGCAACAGGGGAAATCCCCAGGCAGAAGAAAAATTTAAAGAAATTACGGAAGCATATGATATTTTAAGTGATGAAAAAAAGAGAAAGCTCTATGACCGGTTTGGTCACGCAGCTTTTGAGGATGGGGGGACCGGGGCGGAGGCGTACGGACAGAGCGCAGATCCCTTTGGAAGTATGGGAGGAGGAGCCTACAGGGAATATCATTTTGAAGGCGGACAGGATGTGGATGATCTGCTGAAGGATCTTTTCGGAGGTGCTTTTGGCGGAGGAAATTTCCATGGAGATCCTTTCCGGAGAGATGGATTTCAGGATTTTGGAATGAATGGAGAGGATCTTCACGCGCAGGTGGAGCTTACCTTTGAGGAGGCGGCTTTCGGCGGAACAAAGACCATTCGTTTGAAGGATGAAAGAGGTTCCGTACAGTCTCTTGAGGTAAAGATACCTGCAGGCATTGAGTCGGGAAAGACCATCCGCTTAAGCGGGAGAGGTATGCCTGGAGCCGGCGGAGGAAAGCCCGGAGATCTTCTCTTAAAGGTTACCGTGCAGGAAAAACCGGGCTTTAGAAGAGAGGGGATGGATGTGTACACAACGGCCCGAATTCCCTTTACCACAGCCGTTTTTGGCGGTGAAGTCCGGATACAGACCATTTACGGAGAGGTTTTGTGCAAAATCAAGGAGGGTACCCAGCCTGGGACGAAAATTCGCCTGAAGGGCAAGGGAATTGCCGCTATGAAGAACCCAAGCCAGAAGGGGGATCAATATACAACCATAGAAATCCGACTCCCGGACAGCCTGAGCCCGGAAGCCGCACAGAAGCTCAGAGAATTTGAACAGCTTCAGAAAAAACAGGGATTTCAGAAGGGACATGTAGCGTAATACATGTCTCTTTTTGGAATCACTGAAAGCGTCCGCGCTTTTGTTTTCATTATTCCATCCGCAGGCGTTCCACAATACTATGCTTTTCCACATTTCTGAAACATAAATACGGGATAAGCAGGGCAAGCACCAGCGGAATGGGCGCGCATACCACCAGGAGCAGCAGCGTGAAGCGGAAGGTGGTGAAGCCTCCTGCCACCAGAGCACGGACTCCAATGCCCACGGCCAGTGCGCCAAGAAGGTAGGAGGCCGCCAATGTGATGGCTATATAGTAAAGCCCTTCATTTACCAGCATTCGGTTCAACTGTCGTTTTGTCATGCCAACGCTTTGGATGACTGCGAACTCTCGTCTGCATTGATCGCCTGTTATGCAGTGCCCCTTATTTTTTTCCTGCTAATGGGGTGAATTTTCACCTCGGTGATGCCGGAAACGAAAAGCGCTCTGATACAGGCCATGATCGTAATGGGAGCTTTTATTGGATTGCCGCCGCCGCAGAAAGCGTCAGAATGAGGGACAGGGTGATCCACAGAGTGGTCAGGCTGAAGGTGCATACCGCCGCCCGTTGTCTGCCGACGGCCCTGGAAACCAGCAAATTAAGAAAGTTCAGTAGTGCGATTCCCATGAGCGCTGCGCTTACGGTCAGTTGTGTAAGCACTGTGTTCAGCCGGGCGCTGTTGTAGGCGAGATTATTTTCCAAAGCCTCCGCCCTCCTGTCCAGATATAGCCCATGCCCCGCACAGTTTTGATATAGGAATGGGATTTGTCTTCAATTTTGGCTCTCAGACGATTCATGGTTACGGTCAAAGTATGGTCGTCAATAAAATTTCCTGTGCCGTCCCAGAGACGGTCCAGAATCCTCTGCCTTGTCAAAATCATGTTTGGGTTTTCCGTCAGAACCTTCAGAAGCCTATATTCATTCGGTGTGATGGCCGGCTTTTCTCTGCCCCGCCTGGCTGTGAGCGCCGAAAAGTCCGGGATCAGATACCCATCGCTCCAACAAGCCGCTTGGGGCGCCGTATTCTGTCCCAGACGGCTCAGCGCGACTTCCACCCGCTTTTTCAGGATCCGCATATGAAAGGGCTTTGTCACGTAATCCTCCGCATCCATGTCAAATCCTGTGAGCATATGCTGCTCCAGGTCATTGGCGGTTAGAATAATTACCGGCAGCGCCAGGGAAAAATTTTCATGCTCCAGTAAATAACGTGCCTTGGCAAAGCTGTAGGCAGGCACGGAGGAATAGCCCGCCGTGTCCATTTCAAAGCACAGGCCCGCGCTCAGGGTCAGATCATCTTCTACGATCAAAATGCGTTCCATCATTTTCCTAGTTTGTTTCTTTCATACGCCTGCGGTTAATGCTTTTGATAACGGAACAGGGACGTCGGCATGGCGTTTGAGACGAAATTAGTATGGCACGAGGCTTCGGCTTTTCTATAGTAGATTGGCGTATTTGTGCGCCTTCAAAAATTTTGTTATAATTTTTTCTGGAATTTTCGTCGAATGCCCGGCCTCGTCCGTCTAATAGATGTAAGAGAAAAAATAAAGGAGAAAAAATTATGAAAAAACACACAGTATCTATTTTGATTATGGCGGTAGCTCTGGTATTTATGGCCGGCTGCGCAGAGGGAGGGGAAAATACCGGGACACAGACGCAAATGGTGGAGAGTGATTCCCAGGATTACGGAGATGCAGATACAGACATTACGGAGCCGAATGCCGAAATTCCAGATATGGATGGAATTTCCGCCGCTGCGTTTGACTGGCTTCCGACAGGCGTAGAGCAGAAAAAGTCGGAAACAGAGCCTAATGAAGAGCTTAGCAGATTAATAATCGAATATTTTGAAATTCCGGACGATGAGCTGGCTAATACCAGATATTATTATAATTATGTAGATTTGGATGGCAATGGGAAAAATGAGATCTTTACAGTTGTAGTGGGAAGCTATACCAGCGGCTCCGGTGGTTCATCCGCTCTTTGGTGTGAAGAGCAGGACGGAGCATTGGCCGTGAAGCAGGAGCTTACGCTGATAAACATGCCGGTGATTGTGGCCGACAATGAAGAAAATGGGCCAAAGAGCTTGATTCTGGAGCGTTCCGGCGGAGGAGCGGAGACGGAGTATGTGGAGCTTATCTGCGAGGACGGAGTGTATACGAATGTTTCTGATGCAGAGCCGGCGGCAGGTTTGGAAGATATTAGCGGCGTGGCCATTCTCTGCAATGATCTGGCGGATGATATGCAGACGGGAAATTATCTGACGCTTGAGTAACCGTATGGCATTCAGATCAGCAGGGTACTGATTCCACACCGTGCGGTCCGGAGAAAATGTTTACCTTTACGGAGAAAGAGCTATGAGAGGGCATATAGGAAAACAGGAATTTGCGGAGAGGATGCTGGAAAACCGAAAACGTTTATACTGCATTGCATACAGTTATGTTAAAAATGAACAGGACGCTCTGGATATTATCAGCGAGGCCGCCTGCAAGGGGCTTCTTCATCTGAAGGATTTGGACAGAGCAGAGTATTTTATGACCTGGATGACGAGAATTGTTATAAACACTGCCATTGATTTTGTTCGGAAGAACTCTCGTTTTGTGGCCTTGCCGGAGGAATCCGGCGGGTGCGCTTTAAGGTTATATCAGGATAGTAATCAGCCCATGGAAACCGACAGGGAGTCTTTAATGGATCTTTACAATGCTTTGGATAATCTGGAACCAGAGGAGCGGACTTATATTGTGTTGCGTTATTTTGAAGCATATAATTTCCGGGAGATTGCACAGATGCTGAAAATACCGGAAAGTACGGTGAAATCCAGATCCTATAGAGCGCTGGACAAGATGAAACGACATATGACTGGAGGCTAGAGGGATGAGTGCGGAAAAATTTGCATATGAAAATATTGAGATTCCTGATGATCGGCTGATACAGGCGATTTATGACGGAATGGGCAAGGGAGTGCGAATACGCAGAAGACGGTATCTGGTTCGCTCCCTTGGGGCGGCAGCGGCCGCTTTTATCCTGCTTTTGTGCAGTGCGAACATTCCGGCTGTTTACGCATATGCCTGCGAGGTTCCAATTCTGGGGGAATTTGTTCGGGCGCTCCATATAGGCCGCGGTGGGGAAAAGACATTGCATGAAGCCATTGAGACAGAGGTTTCACAAAATGAGCTGGTAATTTATTTTATAAACGAGGGCCGGACAACAGAGACGGTGGTTCCCTATGAGGTGCAGCATTATCTGGCTCCTTCCCGGATTGAGCTGGCGCTGAATAGTCTAACGGAAGAGGAATATCAAAACTTGGAGGAGCAGATCAGGAGGATGAAGGGCGTTGGGGATGTCTACCGGACGATTTCCCTTGAAGAGAATGAGATCAGTTTTGTGCTTGTTCTGGAACGCTTATATGACTATGAAGTGATGGAACAGGCTTTCCCGGGAATGCTGTCAATACGCTTGTATCAGGATGCCTATTTTACGGCGGAGGAGAAAGCTCCGGAGCAGAGGGTGTATTATCTGCGAACAAAGGGTATGGAGCAGGGAGAAGAGCTGAAAAAGCTTCTGAAAAGGTATGAGAACGAAAGTCCGACGCAGGTAAAAACGCAGGAGGGCAGTTTTATACTGACCATCGGGGAATTTTCTTCTGAGAAGGAGGCTGAAAACAGGTTGAAAGAACTGCAGGAGGAATATGCAGGAGCGACCGAGTTTATGGTATCTTACGGCATGGTGAAAGAAATTCCGGAGAGGTGAAGAAAAACTGTAGAGCTGTGAGTATGGAGCTATAAGGAAAATTGGTGTGAAGTCCGTAAAAGCAAAAATCGGGACTTCACACTTTTTTCACAATTAGTAAACTTCTTTGATCAGACGTTCTTTTCTTTTTAAACTGCCTGGTTCATTTTTAAAAAGCTGTCGCTCAAAATGATTATCTTGATATGATACCCTTCCTTACGAGTCGAAACGCTGCGTTATTTTCAAGCTCGGATACCTCTCGCAAAGAGGAGATCACAGCATCCGTTAGCTTTCGCTCAGAAATAAATTATGATTCCGGATGAAGGCATTGGCGGTATCCAAGACATTGGAAGTCTGCGCTGTTCGCTCAGTAGCCGGGTTTATAAAAGAATGATTTTCCGCAAAAGGAGCATTTTACCATTCCGGAAAGCCAATGTTTCGTATGCGAGACAGGATGCGCATGTTTTGCATGAGATTCTGCAATTTTTTGATACGATTTTGAGCAGCTTCCCCAGTATCTATGTCAATAAGAGGTTCGTGGTGGCTATCATGCTAAGTCATACCGCCTGTACAAGGTTTGCTGAATCGGGGATTGAGCCTAAAATACTGCAGTATATTATGGGCCACGCCAACGAGTCCGTAACACTGGATGTATATACTCATTTAGACTTTAAGCAAATTCAGCAAAAAATAGAAGCTGTACAGGAAAATATCAAAATCGGATAGTTGTTAAAAGTGCAATTATAATAAAAAAGAGCCTGCCGCCATTTGGAACAATACCAAGTGGCGGCAGAATTTTTTGCAAAAAGTACAAAAAAGGTATAGAATACAGCCCTAAAAAATAGCGGCACTATATAAATTCTTATTTTATCAGGTTTTTAGAAATAATTTAGAGATTTGTTAGCACTCACCTCTTGACAGTGCTAACAATGAGTGTTATAGTACAATTAGAACAAATGAAAGGGAACAAAAAAGCTTTTCAGTTCCCATGTTGAGAGCACACCGCCGATTTCTATGACAGTGCTTAATAGTCAAATTAAGGAAGGAGATATGACTTATGTTGAGACCCAGTATTTTTGGAGAAGATTTATTTGATGAGATGATGAGCTTTCCTTTTGGAGATGAATTTTTTGGAAGAAAGAACCCTCTGTATGGAAAGAATGCCAAAAATATGATGAAGACAGATGTAAGAGAGACAGATGGAGGATATGAGCTTGACATTGATCTGCCGGGCTTTAAGAAAGAGGACATCAATGCGCAGCTGAAGGATGGTTATCTTACAGTAACTGCGGCCAAGGGGCTGGATAAAGACGAGAAGGATAAAATGACCGGCAGATACATTCGAAGAGAGCGTTATGCAGGCAGCATGAGCAGGAGCTTTTACGTAGGGGAAGGCGTTTCTCAGGAGGAGGTACAGGCGAAATACGAAAACGGTATTCTGAAGCTGAGCATTCCCAAGAAGGAAGCGAAATCTGTTGCGCAGACTAATTATATTGCAATTGAATAAGGAATGTGGCAGAGAAGAGAAGGAAAAAGAGAAAAAGTGCCAGATTATAAATAAAATCTGAATAAAACTGCAGGAAAAGCAGAGAATGATTAGCAAAGGAGAGATGACTTATGTTGATGCCCAGTGTTTTTGGAGAAAATTTATTTGATGATGATTGGTTTGGTTTTCCGTTTGAAAGCGAATTTTTCGGAAAGAAGAATCCTCTGTACGGCAAACACGGCAAAAATTTGATGAAGACGGATGTCCGTGAAACGGAGGAAGGCTATGAGCTGGATATTGATCTTCCCGGTTTTAAAAAGGAGGAGATCAATGCAAAGCTGGAAAACGGCTATCTCACCGTGACGGCTGCTAAAGGCCTTGATAAGGATGAAAAGGATAAAAAAGGCAAATATATCCGTCAGGAGCGTTATGCAGGCAGCATGAGCAGAAGCTTTTATGTGGGAGAGGGCCTGCGCCAGGAGGATGTCAAGGCAAAATTCGAAAACGGGATTTTGCGGGTAAGCCTTCCCAAAGAACAACCTAAAGTGGTGGAAGAAAATAAATATATTGCAATTGATGGCTGACGAACGTCAAGCCTGATGTCTGAAAGACAAGCACCCCCTGTGAGGAAGAAACCTCTTCGCAGGGGGTGTTTCATAAAAAAGGGAAAATGCCTGCGCTTCCCCGCTGTTTTCTGAGAAATAATTAAATGGACTTTGGGGAAGGTTTTCTATATAATATAGGCAGAAATAGCAAATGATGAATTCGGAGGGCGATTATGCGTATATTACTGGCAGAGGACGAGAAGGATTTGAATCATATTATCAAGCAGAAGCTCACATCGGATGGCTATGGGGTGGACAGCTGCTTTGATGGGCAGGAGGCGCTGGACCATTTGGAGGTGACGGAGTATGATGCGGTGATTTTGGATATTATGATGCCCAAGGTGGACGGGCTGACCGTATTAAAAAAGCTCAGACAGGAGGGAAATCATACGCCGGTGCTGATTTTGACGGCAAGGGACGCCGTTCCGGACAGGGTAAAGGGCCTGGACAGCGGCGCAAACGATTATTTAGTGAAACCTTTCTCTTTTGAGGAGCTGGGGGCCAGACTGCGTGCTATGACCCGCAGCTCCTTTGGAAAGACAAGCAACGTGCTTTCTGTGGCGGATCTGACTCTGGACAGTGCGACCCATGCGGTGAAACGGGGGGACAGGGAAATAACCCTGTCGGCTAAGGAGTATGCGCTTCTGGAATATCTGATGTACAACAAGGGGGTAGTGCTGTCCAGAGAGCGTATCGAAGACCATATCTGGAATTATGATTATGAAGGCGGCACAAATGTAGTGGATGTATATATCAGCTATCTTCGTAAAAAAATTGACAGCGGGCATGAGGTAAAACTGATTCACACTCTCCGGGGAAGAGGTTATGTGCTGAAGGAAGGATTATAAATGAAAAGATTATCCATAAGAATGAAGGTGACTCTCTGGTTTGTGGGAGCGCTGTTTCTGAATGGAATTCTGTTGTCAGTTGGTATTTTGGTGGCAAGCAATTCTGTGATTCAGAAAAATATACAGGACAATCTGGTGGAGACAGTAGCGGATAATGTGGATGAGATCGAATTTTACAGCTCTCTGGAAGAGATGATGCGTTATGCAAATGATTTTGATCACTATATTGCATACCAAGGGGGATATCTGGAGGTGGATGATGACTTTCTGGACTCGGTAAACGGCATATTTACTTCACTGGTGGACATAAATGGCAGGTTGTTTTACGGAGAAAATCCGATAGGCCAGGCAGCCTCTCAGATGACGCTTTCCGATGGACAGATGCAGACGCTGAGGGTCAATGGGATTCTTTATTATATTTATGACAGAGAGCTGACAAGAGATGGACTAGAGGGCTTGTGGCTGAGAGGAATTGTGGCGGAAACGCAGGGTCAGGCGCAGCTTACTTCCATAGAAAGGCTATCCTTTATTCTACTTCCCGTTCTGGTAATCCTGGCCGTTGTGGGAGGATATATGGTTGCGGGAAGAGCCTTAAGGCCCATAAAGGAAATCTCAGCGGCTGCGGCGGAAATCCATCAGGGAGGGGATTTAAAGAAACGGATTGAAATAGGAGAGGGCAAAGATGAGCTGCATGAGCTGGCAAACAATTTCAATCAGATGTTTGAGCGCCTTGAAAATGCTTTTGAAGCGGAACGCCAGTTTACATCCGATGCATCTCATGAACTGAGAACGCCGATGTCAGTTATTATGGCTCAATGTGAATACACAATGGAGAAGCCCAGGAGTGTGGAGGAATATCAGGAGGCTTTGGAGGTGATTAACCGCCAGGGCAGGCGTATGTCCGGACTGATTCGGGATATGCTGGATTTTACCAGACTTGAGGGAAAGGCGGAAAGCTTTGTAAAAGAGACGGTAGATTTATCTGAGCTGACTGCTTCAGTCTGTGAGGATATGGCCCTTGTTCAGCGTCGGGGAATTCTTCTGGAAAGCGAGATTCAAAGCGGAATATCAGCGGAAGGAAACAGAAGTCTGCTAACCAGACTGGTTGTGAATTTAATCAGCAATGCGTATCGCTATGGTAAAGAAAACGGTCATATTTGGGTCAGGCTTAAGGAAGACGAACAGCAGATACGGCTCACTGTCTCAGATGATGGCATAGGAATTGCGAAGGAAGATCAGGAAAAGATTTTTTCCAGATTTTATCAGGTGGATGTCTCCAGGACGGGCAGAGGAAGCGGACTTGGACTTTCCATGGTGCGCCAGATTGCACAGTTCCATGGAGGAGAAGTCTCTGTGGTAAGCACGCTGGGGCAAGGAAGCACTTTTATTTTTACACTTCCGAAAAAAAGTTTTTCTTCTTAATGTTGTTCTAATTTTCCATGCCTATAATGAGATTAACAAAAGGAAAGAAGAGGAGATGAAAATTATGAAATTCATTAAAAAGTTATTTGCAACCCCCGTTCGGGCGATTGTCACCTGCTTCTGCATGCTGGCAGTGATTTGTATAGCAGGAATGGCTGTAGCCGTAGCGGTTGTAACCAACAGCATCCAGAATCAGCCCATAAGAGAAATTGCTTATGTAGACAATGGTACGGTGGGCGCTGTGAATCAGAGCGGCGCAAGTCAGGCGGAGCTGACAAATCAGGCGGCGCAAAACCAGGCGACAGTTCAGAATGAGGCTTCCAGCCAGACAGCAGGGCAGACAGACGCGGCAAACCAGGCGGCAGTCCAGAATAATGCTTCCAGCCAGACAACAGGGCAGACAGACGCGGCAAACCAGGCGGCAGCCCAGAATAATGCTTCCAGCCAGACAACAGGGCAGACAGACGCGGCAAGCCAGGCGGCAGTCCAGAATGAGGCTTCCAGCCAGACAACAGGGCAGACAGACGCGGCAAACCAGGCGGCAGCCCAGAATAATGCTTCCAGCCAGACAACAGGGCAGACAGACGCGGCAAGCCAGCAGGCAGCTCAGAATAATGCTTCCAGTCCGGCACAGACCCAGAGCAGCACAACAAGCCAGGCGGCCCAGAACAATACGCCTGCGCAGTCAGCGCCGCAGACAAACCGGGCTTCCGCTGGTGTTCAGAATAATGCGGCTATCACTGTGGAGACAGCAACGTCAACCGCTTTGGCGGACGCAGGTCTTTCCGCTTCCGATGTTACCTTTACAAAGCAGCGATATGAAAGAGAAGATGGTATCTTTGTATATGAGATTGACTTCTTTACATCTTCTGCAAAGTACGATTATGAGATTAATGCTTCTACAGGAGAAATTTACAGCAGATCTGTAGAGACATTCCAGACAGGCGGAAACTGGGGCAATTCGGGTACGTCCTATATTGGAGTGGACGCGGCGAAATCAGCGGCACTGAGCCATGCCGGTATCAGCAATTCCTCAGGGGTGACCTTTGGAAAGGCAAAGCTGGAAAACGATGACGGATACACATTGTATGAAATCGAATTTTATGCGAACGGTATGGAGTATGATTACAATATAGACGCTTTCAGCGGCGCGGTTCTGGAATATGACAGCGAGCGCTGGGGCTGGTAAGCGCGGAGACGTCAGGGTAGACAGATTATGATAATTTTAAGTTGCGGAGCTATCATATTAAGCATTTTTGCAGGCGATTTCTGGATTAAGAACCAGGTGGAACAAAAGAGAGCAGAAGGAGAGACCAGAGAAATTCTGGGGGGGAGGCTTCTGCTTCGCAGGTATCATAACCGGGGAGCGGCGCTGAATTTTGGGGAAAGGAGGCGCCCCCTGGTAGCAGCCGTATCTGTGCTATTGACGCTTGCGGCTTTGGGGGCTTTGATACTAAGCCTGGGACAGAAAGGAAACGGGATGCTGAGGGTAGGACTTTCTCTTCTTTTGGGAGGGGCATTCAGCAATACCTACGACAGGCTGAAAAGAAAATATGTGGTAGACTACGTAAGCTTTGGAGTGAAATGGAAAAAGCTCAGACAAGTGGTTTTCAATATTTCAGATTTCTGCATTATAACAGGCGCGTTACTGGCGGTCCTTGGGGCCTGGCGGTAACGCGCCTGCTTTGTGATGCTAAGATTCCGGATAACATATTGGCAATAGGCTGCCAATCGGATTAAGACACGCGGAATTAGGGGATAATGAGTGTTCCGGCTTTTCCCTTCACCGCATCCTTGATATATTTCATGGAGGTAATTAAAACGCTTCCTCTCGGAACTTTTTCCAAATAATCTACAGCAGCTTCAATTTTCGGCAGCATGGTTCCAGCTTCAAATTGCCCCTCAGAAATATACTGCTTTGCTTCCTGAAGATTCATGGAAGCAATAGGGGCTTGGCGTAGACTTCCGAAATCCTTATACACACAGTCAACCGCAGTCAGAATAATCAGCTCGTCGCAATTCAGATCAGCCGCCAGCTTGCCTGCGATGGCATCCTTTTCTATCACGGCGGAAGCGCCTTTGAGAGCATGCTGCTGCTCTATTACGGGAATCCCGCCTCCTCCGCAGGCGATTACAACCTGATCGGCTTCAGCCAGAGTGCGGATGGCTTCAATTTCCACAATGTCAATGGGCTTGGGAGCTGCAACCACCCGGCGGAAACCCTTGCCCGGATATTCCTTTACATAATTGCCCTTTTTGATTTCGATTTCCGCATCTTCCTTGGACATATATCGGCCAATCACCTTAGTGGGCTCATAGAATGCCTCATCGTAGGGATCTACGGTAACCTGGGTCAGGATGGTGCTTACGGGCTTGGAAATGCCCCGGCTTAAAAGCTCCGCCCGCAGGGAATTCTGAATGTCGTAGCCCACATAACCCTGGCTCATAGCAGAGCACACGCACATAGGAGCGGGAGTATAGTCGATATAGACTCTGCGCAGCTCCGTCATGGCCTTATGGATCATACTGACCTGGGGGCCGTTGCTGTGGGTGATGGTCAACTGATAATCTTCTTCTACCAAATCCGCCAGAGCCCTGGCGGTTATCTTTACAGCGTCCCATTGTTCCGTGGTGGTGTAGCCAAGGGCATCGTGTCCAAGAGAAACAACAACTTTTTTCTTACTCATAGGATTACCTCTCTGTTTCGTGCGCGTATCATGATATTGGGGACAAAAAGCCTGTCCCGGCGTCACAACAATGGATGCGGCGCTTTTACGCATAGTATATCATAACAGGAAAAGGGTGTATAGAGAAATTCAGATTTTGCAGCCGGGAAAATCAAGCTCTTTGATAACCTGCTCCAGCACTGAAAAATAATTTTCAAAGGTTTTTCGGCAGCAGCCGGGATTGTTAATGACGATTCCTTTACTGCGAAGTCCTGTGAGAGCAAATCCCATAGCCATTCGATGATCGTCATAGGTTTCTACCAGGGAAGGGGAGGGGGAGCCAGGCCATATGGTAATACTGTCCCCTTCTTCCCGACAGCGGATTCCCATTTTCCCAAGCTCAGTGACAATCGCTTTCATACGGTCACATTCCTGAAGGCGGATATGGCCGATTCCTGTTATGGTGGTGGGGGAATCGGCAAATGGCGCAATGGCGGCCAGCGTAATTGCCTGATCAGAGCAGGCGGACATATCCGCCCTTATGCCGCGGAAGCCTCCTGAAGAGGGTGGTATGGCCACAATGCCGTCGGAAGTGTCCCTAATCGTACATCCAAGGTCCTCTAGAATTTTAAGAAACGTCACATCGCCCTGCAGAGAGTCGAAGTGTATATGCCTTACTAAAACAGGTATGCCGAGCAGGGGAGTCATGGCATAAAAATAGCAGGCAGCGGACACATCAGGCTCTATGCGATAGTCCAGCGCCCCACAGACCTGTCCTCCTTTTATATGAAACAGAGCGGGCTCGGGTCTTGAGATATTTACGCCGAACTGTTCCAGCATTCTGCAGGTCATTTCAATGTATGACATACCATGACTGCCCTGAACCTGAATGGAAAAATCTCTTTGAGACAGGCAGGAGGAAATCAGCAGTGCGCTCAAAAACTGACTGCTGTGTCCAATGTCTATGGAAATGATGTCCTTTCCAAAGCCGCTTCCCCGAAGAGTGAACGGAAAATAACCGTCTTTTTCCCGGAAGTCCACCTGACATCCAAGCTCCTGCAGGGAAGCCAGCAGGGGAGCCATGGGGCGGCGGCGCATCTGAGCCGATGCATCCATATGGTATGTGCCCTTGGAAACTCCCAGAAAAGCCGTGAGAAAACGGGCTGCTGTGCCTGCGCTTCCCACATAAAGGGACGCTTCCTTTCTTGGAATCTCCCCTCCCAGGCCGACGACGCTGATTCTTGCGTCCGCCTCATCCACCTGCGTTTCAAAGCCCAGCTCCTGAACACATTTTAAAAAGTGCCTGGAGTCGTCGGAAAAAAGCGCGCCACGCAGGGTAGAGCGCCCCGCGGCCAGCGTGGCCAGAAGGAGCGCTCTGTTTGTAATGCTCTTGGAGCCGGGAACGGACACGGTCACAGGGGAGCGGACGGCATTTTTGTTTTCCTGCAGCGCACTGTATAATGTGGGTACATGATAAATGGAACAATCCATAATGACTCCCTTCTGCCGCATATACTATTTGCGGCGGTTGTCCTTGGGCTTATTCACTCTGCTTTTCCTTCGGCTCTTTCATGCTCAGGAGAAGATTCAGAAGAATACCGAAAATAGCGGCTCCGGCAATACAGGGCACCTGAATGCCGAAGAAGGGGATATTGCCTCCAAAGGAATAATTGCCGCCGATACCGATCACCATGATGGAAGCGATTACCGCAATATTTTTTGAAGAGAACATATCCACCTTCTTTTCGATCATGATAGCAATGCCCTGAGCGGCAATGGCCCCGAACAGATAGATTTCAAGACCTCCGATCACGGCCAGAGGAATACCGTAGATGATCTGAATCAGGGGAGTGAAGAAGCTGACAACCATAGCGATCACCGCGGCCACGGCAAGCACTGAGGTGGAAAATACCTTTGTAATAGCCATGGTGCTGATATTTTCCCCGTAGTTTGTGCCTGCCGGACCGCCGATCACGCCGGAGATCATGTCACAGATTCCATCGCCGATCAGGTTTCGGTCCAGCAGGTCTACCAGGTTATATTTCTTATTTATGTTTTTACGCTTTGCCACATCGTTTACATAAATGTCCAGCTGGTACATATGGGCTGTGGACTCCGGGATGGTTGCGATGGCGATGGGCATGATGGCAGCGCAGGCTGTCCAGGAAACCCTGGGAAGGGAAAATGCCGGAACCGCAAAAACAGAGCCGTCTCCCAGCTTCCAAACAGACGCTTCAAGAGCGGCGGCCGGCATCATACGGAAAAGATTCACATCCATTAAAAGATAAGCCGCACCGGCAAAAAGGCAGCCTGTCAGCGCACCCAGAAGGAGGGGAAGCTGTCCGAGAAATCCTTTAAGGTATCTGGAGTAAAGAATTGTGGAGATCAGTGTTACCAGCGCAACCACAATCCACCAGCTGCTCTGGGAGTCGGCGCTTTCCACGCTTGGTACGGCGTCGCTGAGGGCATTGCCCGCCAGCGTCAGGCCAATAATCATAGCAACAGGACCGGTGACGGAGGCGGGAAGGATGGTTTCCACGGCCTTACGTCCAAAAAACCGCACCAGCAGCCCTGCGGCTATGGAAATAAGGCCGGAGAGGATAATGCCGAACTGGGCGTATTGGATAGCTTCGGTGGGCAGGATTCCATCCACCTTGGTAAAGCCCTCGGCAGCGCACATACTGGAAATCGCTGTCAGATAGGCGAAGCTGGAGCCGTAATACAAGGGAATTTTCCGGCCTGTGATCAAAATGAAAAACAGGGTGGCAAGGCCGCTGGCAAATATGGTGGTTGATACCTGAAATCCGGTTACCAGAGCCACGGTTACCGTGGCGGGAAACATGACGATTACCTGCTGAAGGGCGTACAGAATCAGTTTTCCGGGGCTTGGGGATTCATCGGGAAGATAACCCTGGGCGGTAAATTTTTTTTCTTTCTGCATGGGAATGCTCTCCTTTTTTACATTATTTTTATGATGGGACAATTCCGCTTTGGCTTCTGTGTTGGCTGAAAAAGCGGTATGCCCGAATGCCTGAAAAGTGGCACTGAAGGAAAGCTCCAGTGCCACATCGGCGTGTTTGCAAACGCTACAGGAGTGCCAGCAGCACAAAATTCAATACGAACAATGCCGTGCACACCCAGAGGATGGGATGAATCTCCTTTGCCCTTCCCTTACATATTTTTACGATACAGTAAAAGACAAAACCTGCGGCAATGCCGTAGGAAATGCTGTAGCATAATGCCATGAAAATTCCGGCAAAAAATGCGGGAATGGCTTCGCTCAGGTCGCCCCAGTCGATTTCCTTAAAGGAGGAAACCATCATGATGCCCACGGCAACCAGGGCGGGAGCGGTTGCGGCAAAGGGAACCGCGCTGACAAAGGTAGCCAAAAATGCGGAGAGGGCAAAGCAGACAGCCACAACCACGGAGGTCAGACCGGTTCGGCCGCCTACGCCGATGCCGGAAGCGCTTTCTACAAAGGTAGTGGTATTAGAGGTGCCGAAAAGAGCTCCTATGGAGGTGGCCGTAGCGTCGGCAAACAGCGCTTTGTCAAGCCTTGACTGGAAACCAGCCTTGCTTTCCATCAGCTTTTCGTCCTCATCGCTGAAGATACCGCTGCGGCGTCCGGTTCCGATAAAAGTTCCCAGCGTGTCGAAGGTGTCGGAAATGCTAAAGGAGAAAATGGTGATTAAAACAAGAGGAAGCTTGGAAGTGTCAGTAAAAAGGCTTGTGATGCCGCCCTCCTTGAAAATGGCAAGAAAGGTTGTAGGCAGAGCTGCGCAGGCCTCGTAAAAGCTAGTGGTGTCCTGAGGAGCGGTGACTCCGAAAGGAATCCCAACCAGAGTGGTGACGATAATGGAAATCAGAATGGCGCCCTTGACGTTCAGCACCAGGAGCACAACAGTGCAGACAAGGCCAAACAGAAATATCAGAAAAGAGGGCTGGTTCAGGGTGGAGAGCGCAGGCACTCCTCCGTCAAAATTGATAATACCCACATTCAGAAAGCCTATGTACGCCACAAAAATACCAATGCCGCCTCCAATGGCGTTCTGGAGGCTGCGGGGAATGGATTTAATGATGTATTTGCGTACCTTTGTCACAGTTATGATGATATTCAGGATACCGCAGATAAAAACCATGGAAAGAGCCTGCTGCCACGTAAAGCCCAGACCGAAGCATACGGTATAAACGAAAAACGCATTCAGTCCCATACCGGGAGCCTGCGCATAGGGAACGTTAGCGATCAGCCCCATGACCAGGGTGCCGATGATGGAGGCAATAATGGTAGCCAGAAAAACGGCGCCCCATTCCATTCCAGCCTGTGACAGGATTCCCGGGTTGACTACGATAATGTAAGACATTGCAAAAAATGTAGTGAGACCGGCCATAATCTCCGTTGGGACATTGGTGCCGTTCTCTCTGAGCTTAAAAAACTTCTCCATGAAGACCTCCTTGAAAGTAAAGTATTATTTTTCCATAAATAATATCATAAATTTTTCTAAAAATCTATATTATTTGTCTTTATATTAGAGGCGGGATGGCAAGGGGCGTCTGGATGGGGTTCTGGAAATAGCGCACAACGGACTGCAGATCAACAGATATTTTTCTTGACACCCGCAAAAATGCGTAGTATGATTCAATTCATAATAATCATATGTATTTACTATGAATTAAAACATGGGAAGGAAGGTTGAGGAGAATATGAGCAGAATATTTACGAAAAGCACGCAACTGATCGGAAAGACTCCCCTGCTTAAGGTGGAAAATTATATGCAGGACCAGGGAATTACAGGGGCGGAGATTCTGGCAAAGCTGGAGTATCTGAATCCGGCGGGAAGCGTAAAGGACAGGATCGCCCTCGCTATGGTGGAGGAAGCGGAGAAAAAAGGAGCGCTGAAGCCGGGAGCCGTCATCATAGAGCCAACCTCCGGCAATACAGGCATCGGTTTGGCCAGCGTGGCCGCGGCCAAGGGATACAGAGTGATACTTACTCTGCCCGAGACCATGAGCGTGGAAAGAAGAAATCTTTTAAAGGCATACGGAGCGGAGCTTGTACTGACTGAGGGCGCAAAGGGTATGAGAGGGGCTATAGAAAAAGCCCAGGAGCTGGAGAAAACCATTCCAGAAGCGGTCATTCTGGGACAGTTTGATAATCCGGCCAATCCTGCCGCTCATGCTGCTGCAACAGGTCCGGAGATCTGGGAGGATACGGACGGCAGAGTTGACATTTTTGTGGCGGGCGTGGGAACCGGGGGTACCATCACCGGTGTGGGAACCTATCTGAAGGCAAAGAATCCCCGTATTAAAATCGTGGCGGTGGAGCCCTCAGATTCCCCTGTGCTGTCGGGGGGCTGCCCGGGACCTCATAAGCTGCAGGGAATTGGGGCGGGATTTGTGCCCTCCATATTAAATACCCAGGTGTATGATGAAATTATTACGGTTACAACAAATCAGGCATTTGCTTCGGGAAGAACTCTTGCGCGCAGAGAGGGAATTTTGGTTGGAATTACCTCGGGAGCAGCCCTTTATGCGGCGTCGGAGCTTGCAAAACGGCCGGAGAATTCAGGAAAAACCATAGTAGTCCTTCTGCCGGATTCCGGAGACAGATACCTCTCCACTCCCATGTTTACAGAAGAATAGTCTTGTGGTAAAATGCTGTAACGATATCAGGCCATAGATGTGGTGGGAATGCGGGACACAAAGGAAAGGTCTGAGAAGGCATGGAAGAGGGACGTTAAAGATGGAAGCGATGATTCGAATACAGGATGTAACCAAAACCTTTGCGGGCAGGGACGGCCAGGTTGAGGCTTTAAAAGGTATCAGCCTTACAATTCACAAGGGGGAGATTTACGGCATTATCGGCATGAGCGGGGCAGGAAAGTCAACGCTGGTCAGATGTCTTAATTTCCTGGAAAAGCCCACAGCCGGAACGGTTTTTATAGAGGACAGGGATTTATCCCTTCTTGGGGAAAAAGAGCTGAGAAAAGAGCGCTTGGATATTGCCATGATTTTTCAACATTTCAATCTGCTGATGCAGAGAAATGTATTGGATAATATTTGCTTTCCTATGGAAATTGCAGGAGTGAAGAAGGCGGACGCAAAAAAACGAGCCATGGAGCTTCTGGAAATTGTGGGCCTGACGGAAAAGGCCAAAAGCTATCCGGCTCAGCTGTCCGGCGGCCAAAAGCAGCGCGTGGCTATTGCAAGAGCCCTGGCCAACAACCCCAAGATACTGCTGTGCGATGAGGCCACCAGCGCGCTGGATCCCACAACCACAAAAGCCATTTTGAAGCTTTTACAGGAAATTAATCGAAAATACGGCATAACCATAGTAATCATCACCCACGAAATGTCCGTGGTGCAGGAGATATGCACCCATGTGGCCATCATAGACGCCGGTATGCTGGCGGAGCAGGGGACCGTTGAGGAGGTCTTTTCCAATCCCAGGACTTCAGCGGCAAAAAAGCTGGTTTTCATGGGTGAGCAGAGATCCCAAAAAATGGAGGGAAAACGCTGTATCCGAATTGTGTTTGACGGAAAATCCTCCTTTGAACCGGTGATAGCCAATATGATTCTGGAGTGTAGGGCGCCGGTGAATATTCTGCTGGCGGATACTAAAGACATCGGGGGGATTGCCCACGGGCAGATGATTCTGCAGCTGCCCCAGGATGATGCAGCTGCAGACAGAATAATTCACTATCTGCAGGAAAGAAAACTTACGGTAAAGGAGTTGGATTCTTATGTGGGATAACGCTACGGTAATGATGCTGGCAGAGGGGACGGCGGTTACTCTCTATATGACTCTGGTCTCCACCTTGTTCGCCTATGTTTTGGGACTTCCTATGGGAATTGCTCTGGTGATTACAGCTAAGGACGGGCTGCGGCCAAACAAAATTGTCTATAAAATTCTGGATGCGGTGGTGAATATTGTTCGCAGCATTCCATTTTTGATCCTTCTGATTCTGGTTATTCCCCTTACCAGAGCCATAGTGGGACAAAGCTATGGGGCTACTGCCACCATTGTGCCGCTGACGCTGGCGGCTGCTCCTTTTATTGCCAGAATGGTAGAGTCCTCTCTGCTGGAGGTGGACAGGGGTGTGATTGAAGCGGCTCAAAGCATGGGAGCGGGCCTGTGGACTATTATCTGGAAGGTGATGCTGGGGGAGGCCAGAACCTCTCTGATTGTGGGAGGAACAATCGCTCTCGGCACCATTCTGGGGTATTCGGCCATGGCGGGGGCCGTGGGCGGCGGCGGACTGGGCGACATTGCCATTCGCTATGGATATCACCGCTATCAGACGGACATCATGCTGGTGACAGTGGTGCTCTTGGTACTGCTGGTTCAGATACTGCAGTACATCGGCACAAAATTGTCAAAAAGACTTGACAGACGTTTGAAATAAAATGGTATTACAGACAGATACGATGAGGAGGAGAAAGAAACTATGAAAAAGAAAATTTCTGCATTGCTGGCGGCTGCCTTCTGCGTGGGAGCGCTTCTTGGCTGCGGCAGCCGGGAGACGGATGACAAGACGATAAAGGTAGCGGCTTCAGCGGTGCCTCATGCGGAGATTCTGGAACAGGCAAAGCCCATTTTGGAAGAGCAGGGCTATACCCTGGAAATTGAGATTTTTGACGACTATGTACAGCAGAACAATGTGGTGGATTCTGGGGAGTTTGACGCAAATTATTTCCAGCACATTCCTTATCTGGAGAATTACAATGAAGAGAGGGGCACCAACCTTGTGATTGCAGGCAGCATTCATTATGAGCCCTTCGGACTGTATCCTGGGAAGGAGACGGATACGGCCAACATGGAGGGAGCTACCATTGCGGTTCCCAATGATACAACCAATGAAGCAAGAGCGCTGCTGCTTTTGCAGGACAACGGCTATATTACTCTGAGAGAGGGTGCGGGGCTGAATGCAACGGTAAATGACATTGTGGAGAATCCTTACAATATTGAGATTGTGGAGCTGGAGGCGGCACAGATTCCCCGAACTCTACAGGAGGTATCCTTTGGGGTGCTTAACGGCAATTATGCGATGCAGGCGGGCATGACTGTGGCGAATGACGCGCTTTTGTTTGAAAGCGATGAATCAGAGGCTGCGGCAACTTATGTGAATGTAGTGGCAGTAAAGGAAGGCAATGAAGATTCTGAGAAAATCAAGGCGCTTGTGGATGTCTTGAAATCCGATGCCATTAAGCAGTATATCAATGACACCTATAACGGAGGGGTTATCCCCTACAAGTAAACGTTTAAAGGACAGATGCCATGAAGATCTCAACAAGAGGCAGATATGCGGTGAGGGTCATGCTGGACCTGGCGCTGCATAATACGGGAGAATGTATCAAAGTAAGGGAAATCGCGGGCAGACAGGGAATTTCGGAAAAATATCTGGAGCAGATAATTGCCATGCTGCATAAAGGCGGATATGTGAAAAGTGTGAGAGGAGCCCAGGGAGGATACCGTATTGCAAGGGATCCGAAGGAATATACGGTGGGAATGATTCTCAGGCTGACGGAAGGCTCCCTGGCTCCCGTAGCCTGTCTGGACGAGGGAGCGGACCCGTGTGAAATGTGGGATACCTGTGAAACAGTGGAGGTTTGGAAGGAGCTGTATGAGGCCATCAACAGGGTGGTGGACAACGTGACCATTGCAGACTTGGCTGACCGGCACAGAAGACGGCTGGCCCTTACAGAGCCGGATTACAGTATCTAAGGCATCCGGCTCCCATATTCAAAAAGAGCATTGTCAAATGAAAGCGTATCGATGAGCTGATTTCCCGCAGAAGTCCTGCGGAAAATCTGTATGGTCCCGAATCCGGCCCCTCCGCCCATTGGCGGATGAGCCGGATTTGTGCCATCAGGCGTTTCATAGCGAAGAGATGTCATAAATTCCTTTCGGCAGCAGCCGGAAATTTTAATCAGGGCGTCTTTGTTTTGAGCCCTGATGTGCCAGATAAAGCGCTTATTGGTCTCCTTGATCTTCCATCTGAAGCGGGAAAAGCTGCCGGGTCTGGCAAAGAAAAATTCAAAATCTTCTCCTGTGTAGGACAGCTGAATCATCAGGCGGCGTTTGAGAGGAAAGAAAAAAAATCTGGAACAGCAGCCGTCCACGGCAAAAGCGGAATGCTTCAGTTCTCTGCCGGTCCTCTGGCTGGAAATACTGCCGGAGGAAAGCTGAAGCCAGGGATGATTATAGCTGCGTCCCCAATGCTTATCGGCGTACCCGCAGCAGCTTTCCGGATCTACTCGGTAAAGTTTTCCATCTAAAATAACCTGTCCCTGATAGAAGGTGCGTATGCCCTCAGCGTGCCAGAAGCTATTCAGAGCCCGCAGAGCGGTAAACAGCGTGCCGGACAGGGAACCGGTGTGGCAGGAAACCGCTTTGTGAACCTCAAGATCCCATTCCATATATCCCTCATCCGTCATGAGGGAACGGTGCCGCGCCTCCTTTTCGGTGACATCCACAAGGCCACGGATTCGGTTTTCACTGTAAAAGCAGTCGCCGATCTGCATTACGAGAGGGCGGCCAGTGGCCTTGAGGGAAGAGATAGGATAAAAAGCGTGAAGCTGTTTTGAGGAAGGATCGAAAGCGTCAAAGGCTTCCGAAACATCCACCGCCGCTACAGAGTCGGCGGCGCCGACGGGAAACACTCCTGCCTTTATCATAACATAAGAAGGCTTCATCCCTCTTTTCTTAAAATAGGGATGAAGGCCCAAAATGGGGTGTTCGCCTCCCAGCGCCGGATTTATGATGAAGTATTCCACAAAAAAGGTGCGAGACCGTCCTGTGCTTTCCTCAATGCCCACAAAAGAATGCCACCACCTCATATATCCGCGGCGGGCGAGAGTGCCCCTCAGCATTTGTGCATTTCTATCCAGATCAGATTTATTCATTGGTAAATTTATACTCCCCAAGGCGATTGAAATCAGTTTACATAACTCAATTAAAACTATATTTCGTAGCAACTGCCCTCATTATAATACAAGATATTGTGAATGACAATAGTGTCATAGAAATCTTAAGATATTTTCATTTTTTGGAGTATCTGTTTTCGGCTGCCTGAAGAGAAACGGATGAAGGCTGTTTATACTGACCTGCGGTAAACAATAAGTGAAATGAAAAATCCACTCAAAATATACATGATTAGCTGTTTTACCGAATACGAATATCCATCGCTACATAATTATGCTCTTTTTCGGGCAGCTCCTCTGTAGTCAGATAAGCAAACAGCAGGGACCGGGTCTTGCCGCCCTGTATTTTAGGCTTCTGGCAGATTACGGCTGCAATGGTTCCATCCATGACCGGATCTCTGGTGGTAACAGAGCGTTGTTCTCAGGATGTCTGTTTAAAAGCGTCGCTTTTGGTATAATTGCTTCCCATGTACGCAATTCGCCGGTCATTCACAATATCTGCGTTGAAGGTCACTATGGGGATGCCTTTTTCATAGAGCTCATCAATGCGCTCATCAAACAGCTTTATAATCTGGGTGTTGAGCGGGAGGAAAACTCTGAGCTCATGTTTCCGCCGATGCAGGTGTCTCCGAATATAAATCAAGAATGATTTGGGTCGCTATTTCCCTGGCCTTGGCGCTGGATACGTCCATTCCCTGTGATTCGCCAAGATACACGCAAAAATAAATTCTTTTTGAAGCAACGTCTGCAAAGCCTGTAAACCACGCATCTACAACAACTCCCTGGGCTTTTCCCATTCCAGTTTTTCCATAGATAAAAATGTTTGACTCAGGGTATTCCGAAGTTAGCATTACCTGTTCCAACAGACTTTTGGCTTCTTCCGAATATTCCGATTTGGGACCGAAAATCTGTTCCATAATTTTCGTCTGCTCTTTGGGCGATATTTTCAGAGATGATTCAATCCAAAAGCCTGTTAACGAGGGATTGCTGTTATTGGTATTTAGCCTTCCCTCCCAATCGGATATATCGCAGTTTCCGTATGGAAGCTTTTCCAATTCGGCCTGTATGGAAGCTTCTCCAATCTCATCAATCACTTCTCGAAAATACCATACACAGGAGGCTTGAAAGGCTTCATCAAAGCTAATATCCTTGTTCCAGGCTTCATTCCAGAAGGTTTCTCCGCTCCATTTTCGAATGGAATCATCCGGTTCAATCACTCCTGTTTCCAAGCCAATCAACGAGGAAATGATTTTAAATGTAGAGCAGGGTGATCGCCGGAGATCAGCCAAATCTGGATTGTACACCCGGCAGCCATTCTCAGCTGGATCATAAATAACAGCCGTACCGTTTATTCCCTCAAAGTAGTCCGACCAATCGGCAGTTGCCACTGTGATTTCCTTCTCCTTTTGAGGAACGCTTTGCGGACGCTGTGTTGCTTGCTCTTCCGTGTACTCGTCGCTGATGTTCACAGAACCTGTCTCCGCAGGTATGCTGTTTTCTCTTGCGCCGCAGCCTCCACATAAAAATGCTGAGGCACACATTAATATAATGCCGTATTTTAGTATTTTCATAGACTTGCCTCCTTGAAAATCCCTGACTGAATTCTGCTGCTTCCCCCGTGATGTGTGATTTTTAGAGAATCCCATTATACTACGAATGCCTCTTTGCAGAAAGCACATATTCATATCATGGCAAAATACTACATAAAAAAGAACAATTTCGTCAAAATAACACATTGCACTTTTTCTCTGCCGCATTTATACTCGGATACGCAATCAAAGAAAAGAACTGCCCGGGCAAAAACAGAGGGCGGTCTAAGAAGGAGGAGGCATTATGACCAAGGATATGACAAAAGGAGCTCCCATGAAATTGATACTGGGATTTTCTGTTCCGCTGTTATTCGGTTTTTTATTCCAGCAGTTTTATAATCTGGTGGACACGGTCATTGTAGGCAAATTTTTAGGGGTGAATGATCTGGCGGCGGTGGGATCCACCGGCTCAGTAAACTTTTTGGTTATCGGTTTTTGCATGGGGGTCTGCACAGGATTTTCTATCCCCATTTCCCATAAATTCGGGGCGGGGGATTATGCGGGTATGCGTAAGTATCTGGCAAACTGTTTATGGCTGTGCCTTGGCTTCGCTGTGGTTATGACGGTTCTTACCACCATTTTCTGCAGAGACATCCTTGTGCTGATGCAAACGCCGGAGGATATTGTGGATGGAGCTTATCAATATATCTGGGTAATTTTTTTGGGCATCCCCACTACCTATCTGTACAATATGGTATCCGGGGTGATAAGAGCGCTGGGAGACAGTAAAACGCCGGTTATTTTTCTGGTGCTGTCCTCTTTTGTGAACATTGTGCTGGATCTTTTCTTTATTATCAATCTAAATATGGGAGTGGCGGGAGCAGCCTGGGCTACTGTAATCGCTCAGGGAGTGTCCGGCGTCTCCTGTCTGCTCTTTATGATTAAAAAATTTGAGCTTTTGCATATACAAAAGGAGGAATGGGCGCCGGATTCCCACATGATGAGAGTGCTGTGCGGAATGGGAATTCCCATGGGGCTGCAGTATTCCATTACCGCCATCGGCAGTGTGGTTCTGCAGGCGGCTGCCAATACGCTGGGCTCGGCAGCGGTTGCGGCAATGACGGCAGCGGGCCGTATCGGCAGTTTCCTGGCCTGTCCCTTTGACGCCATGGGCTCTACTATGGCTACCTACGGAGGGCAGAATGTAGGGGCAGGAAAACTGGAGCGCATTGGGAAGGGTCTTCGAGCCTGCGTGATGCTGGGAGCAGGGTACTCGGTGATAGCCGTTTTGATCAGTATTTTTCTGGGACGGCCCCTGGCCATTCTGTTTATGGACGGATCGGAAACCGCCATTATTGACAATGTAAGGCTGTATCTTTTGATAAATACTGTATTTTATTTTCCTTTGGCCCTGGTGAATATTGTGCGTTTCCTGATTCAGGGAATGGGATTTCCTAAATTTGCCATTCTGGCCGGAGTGTTTGAAATGGTTGCCAGGACGCTGGCGGGCTTTCTTTTGGTTCCGGTCCTGGGTTTTTTGGGCGTATGCCTGGGAAGCCCCATCGCCTGGGTAATGGCGGATGTCTTTTTGATACCGGCATATTTTCATGTAAGCGGGCGATTGAAAAAGAGAATGGCAGGGACTGACTAACGGTCATGTCAGAGGGGATTTATTTTTACCACTCTTCTGTCGCAGGTGACAAGTCCGTTTACCTCTTTCGCCATGTCGGAGAGTTGGGTGTATACCGCTCCGCTTAAACCCTGGCTTTCCAATGGGATCAGGCTTTCTCTGATCAGTTGGTGAAAGGCTTTGGATAATTGAGCGGGAGAAGAAAATTTTTTGTAGCCGTAAATATGATCCACACTGGAGGGAACCGGAATGTGGCAGGCGTAGCCTCCATATTTCGAAATAATAAGGGCTCTTTTGTGATTGACCTTTACCTTTAAAGAGCGAAAGTAATTGTGGGCGCTTACAAAGTCCCCGGCTTTCTGGTCGAACCAGCCGCTGGCATGGTCTGCCGGACGGCAGGGGTCTTTTTCTTTTATCATTTCTATAATGCGGGCAGCGTCAAACTGTCCCCGATATGGGCTGTAAGACCGGGAAACAGCGTTGGAAAATAGCATACAAAGGGTATAGAGTAAATACCGCCGCCGTTTACCATATCTTGCCACACGATCATACCAGTTACGTCACAGGGGGCGGTCATAAGTCTATCCGGCCAGTATCCCTGATCCAATATGTCATGGAGAAAACAAGGACTATGATTTAGGAAAACCGGAGAACGCCATTTTCGGCCTTTTGAACCGTAAAGCAGCGCATGGCAAAATAGCTGTGGACAAGGTCTTCGTCTCCGACGATTGTCAGGGGATAGAGAAAAGGAGTCTTGGGAGACCAAGACAGAAAATGCTCTTTCGGCAGGCTGAGGGTCAGTCTGTACCGGACAATATAGTTTTCTGGAACCCATTCATACCAGACGCTCTGCCAGATTCCGCTCTGGGCCGTATAAACATCCCTCCCCGCTTCAAGGTCTGTTTGCCCGGTGACAGATGGAAGAGTTCGCTTTCGTCCCGGACCCGGATCTGTACAAGGCAGGGGGAGGCGGAAACAAAATCTGTAATGTCTGCCCAAAAGGGCGGCTATCCTCCTGTGTGGCGCAGAAGTTCATACCCGTTGACATATACCACAGCTTTTTGATCTGCTGCGCCGAAATGAAGAAGACAGCGTTTGCGAATATTTTGTATTAATTCTTCCTCCGGGAAGTTCAGGGTTCTCTCATACCACAGGTATTCGTTGGGCCTCAGCTGTCTGTTCCTCTCTTTGTGACGATATGATTTGCTCTCTCCAAACGGTGTATAGAGGGACCAGGGTGTCATGGGGGCGGGCCTTCCGCAGGCTTGGCGCAGCAAACCGATGTGCATACCATACGTATGTGGAAAAGCTGGGAGGAATAAGTGTGAAAGTTTCTTCCAAATTTTATGTAATTATTATATAATGGAAAACGTAATTTGCGAACTTTCTAATGTCATAACTTGGTGTCTGCTGAGTCAGGCAGGAGGTGTAAAAATGAAATTTAACACTGCATTACTGGATCAAAACAAAAGAAAAATGACGGAAATATTTCTGAAAAGTCAGGGATATGCGTGGGGGGAAGACGGAATTCCCATAGAAGCTGTCCATACGAAGGAGGCCGTTGCGAAGGTAGAATATGATGGAAAAAGAGCCAGGCTTTCCGGAAAAAAGGATGTGCATTACTACAGAGCGCTTCATTTGCTTCTGCAGGAAATTGAGGACGGCGGGGACAGGGAGATTGTGAAGGAGGAACGCTGCGGATTCTCTGAAACAGGACTTCTTCTGGACTGCTCCAGAAACGGAGTTATCGCCGGGGACATGCTTCAGGAGATCATCCGTTTATGTGCGGCCTGCGGTTTGGATCAGGTATACCTTTATATGGAGGATGTATATGAGATTCCGGAGGATCCCTATTTTGGGGCCTATAGGGGCAGGTACACAAAAGAGGAGCTCAGGGAGTTGGATGAATATGCCGGACAGGCGGGAGTAGAGCTGATACCGGCCATACAGACACTGGCGCATTTGCGCACCTATCTGCGCTGGCCAAAGGCCAGGGGACTGCAGGATACAGGAGATATTCTTCTGGCAGGGGCGCAGGAGACAGAGGACTTTGTGCGTCTCATGATCCGCAATGCCTCTCGTCCCTTTTCCTCCCGAAAAATCCATGTGGGCATGGATGAGGCGGACTTGCTGGGACTGGGGAAATATCTGAAAATCCACGGATACAAGGAACGCTACAGTATCATGACGGAGCATCTTAAGATGGTAAACCGGATCTGTCAGGAGGAAGGGCTGGAGCTGATGATGTGGAGCGACATGTTTTTCCGGCTGAAATCTCCCACAGGGGACTATTATGATCTGCCTGAGGAAACCGAATTTGACCTGCCGGAGCTTTCAGAGAATGTGACGTTGGTATATTGGGACTATTATCACCATGCTGGGACGGCATATGATAAAAATATCCGACTGCATAAAAAACTGACAGACAGGATTCGATTTGCCCCAGGGGGATGGACCTGGAACGGAATTTCTCCCAATTATCGAAAAGCGGAGAAAACCTTGAAGGAAGGAATGGACTCCTGCAGGAAGCAGGGAATCGATAAGGTGTTTTGCACCTTTTGGTTTGACAATGGGACTGAGACTCCTGTCAGGACACTGTTTTATTCCGCTATTTATTTCGCGCAGCTTTGCTATCGAAGTCAGCCGGAACCGGAACAGCTGGATAAATGGCTGTATCAGCTTACCGGATATGGAAAGCGGGAATATGAGCTTCTGGATGCTCTGGACAGTCCTTCAGGAGTTCTTGCAGACAACGAAAATGCAGATAATCCTTCCAAGTATTTATTATATCAGGATGCTCTTGTTGGGTTATTTGATGGGCAGGTGGAAGGAACAGGCTTGGACAGGCATTACGCAGGACTGAAGGAAAAGCTGGAAAAACTGGCTCCCAGAGGAAGCGCTATGGACCGAATTTTTATTTATTATAAAAATTTGGCGGGGCTTTTAGCGGACAAATCCATGCTGGGTGTGGAGCTTCGGAAGGCTTACAGAGAAAATTGCAGAGAAGAGCTGGAGCGTCTTAAAAACCGGGCTTCCTCCTGCGCCGCAAAAGCGCGCAGTCTCAGAGAGGCGCGAAGGGAAATCTGGTTTCAGGAGTGCAGTCCTTTCGGATACGAGGTTCTGGATATTCGGTTCGGCGGCATCCAGACACGTCTGGAGAGCGCGGTACAGAGGCTGGAGGACTATCTTGCGGGCCGCGTGGAAAGGATCAGAGAGCTGGAGGAGGACATGCTTCCGTATCATGTGGATGATAAAAACAGGGAGCATATTCTGTGCCAGGCGAATTTATGGGAAAATATCGTAAGCGCAGGAAATATAGCAGGGGTTTAAGCCGAGCCGCTTTTAAAATACATGTATGCCGTTTCTTCCTGAGAAAAGTTATCATTACCATCTGTTGACAATAAAAATAGGAATTGTTATTATTTTTGTAGTTAGTCAGAGCTAACAATAATTATTTTCAGGAGGTATCAAAATGTCACTTATCAATCGCGAAATTGTTGATTTTTCTGTTCAGGCATATGTGAATGGGGAGTTTAAGAAAGTGTCAAAGGAGAATGTGCTGGGAAAATGGTCGGTATTTTTCTTTTATCCCGCGGACTTTACCTTTGTATGTCCTACGGAACTGGAGGATCTTGCAAATAAATATGAAGAGTTCCAAAAGATCGGCTGTGAAATCTACAGTGTTTCCTGCGACACCCATTATGTACACAAGGCATGGCATGACGCTTCAAAAACCATTCAGAAAATTAATTATCCCATGCTTGCGGATCCCACAGGCGTGCTGGCAAGGGGCTTCGATGTGATGATTGAGGAGGATGGCCTGGCAGAGAGAGGGAGCTTTATCGTAAATCCCGAGGGAAAGATAGTTGCTTATGAGGTGATTGCAGGGAATGTTGGAAGAAATGCGGACGAGCTGTTCCGTCGTGTTCAGGCTTCTCAGTTCGTGGCAGAGCATGGAGATCAGGTATGCCCTGCAAAATGGCAGCCCGGAGCAAAGACGTTGAAGCCCAGCCTGGATTTGGTGGGCCTGATCTAACGGAGGAAGCGCGCGCATGGATAGGGATACAAATTTGTATGACCTGATTGTCGTGGGAGCAGGACCGGCAGGGCTGTCCGCGGCTATTTATATGGCCAGGGCGAAGTACCGTGTGCTGGTTCTGGAAAAATCAGCGGTAGGGGGACAGATTACAATCACCGCGGAAGTGGTTAATTATCCCGGGGTAGAGAGAATCAGCGGCAGAAAGCTCACGGAAAAAATGCGCCGTCAGGCGGAAAGCTTTGGCGCGGAATTTGCCATAGCTGAGGTTCTGGACATGGAGCTTATGGAGGATGTGAAGACGCTGCATACCACAAAGGGAGACTATCGCTGTCTGGGTGTGATCCTGGCGCCGGGGGCAAACTCCCGGAAGCTGGGATTTAAGGGTGAAAGGGAATTTCAGGGCAGGGGCGTGGCCTACTGTGCTACCTGTGATGGAGAGTTTTTCACAGACAGAGATGTGTTTGTGATCGGCGGAGGCTTTGCCGCGGTGGAGGAAGGAATCTTCCTGACTAAATATGCCAGAAGCGTCACCATAGTGGTGAGGGAAGATCATTTTACCTGTGCAAAGACGGTGTCTGATAAGCTTGATAATCAGGAAAAGATAAAGGTTGTATTTGAGACGGAGCTGGTGGAGGCCGGCGGAGAGCAGATGCTTACCTATGCCCGGTTTCGAAACAACCGCACCAAAGAAGAGTGGATTCACAAAGCCGAAGATGGTGAGAGCTTTGGAATCTTTGTTTTTGCAGGTTATGTGCCGAACACTGCCTGGATCGGATCTGAGGTGAAAAGGGATGACAGAGGCTATCTTTTGACGGACAGTGATCAGAAAACCAGTGTGGAAGGGGTATATGCGGCAGGAGACGTCTGTGTAAAGAATCTGCGTCAGGTTGTCACCGCAGTATCCGACGGAGCGGTGGCGGCAACTTCCCTGGAAAAGGTGGTTTCGGAGACCCATAAAAGGCTGAATATTCCGGAACTTTGGCATGAAAGCAGCCGAAAAACGGCATATGAGTATGAAGACGGGGAAGATAAGGTGCATGAGGTCGTAGAGGAGACGGAAGAAGATAATGGTATGCAGAACGGATTTCTCACCGAAGACATCCGGCGGCAGCTTTCAGGTGTATTTGAAAAATTTGCCCGGCCTGTCATTCTCAGGGCATGGCTTGACGACAGTCCTCTTTCGGGAGAAGTGGAAGGCTTCTTAAGAGAGCTTGATGGAATCAATGCCAAGGTAACCTGGGAGAGAGCAGAGGGAGACGAAGAGACTGGGACGAACAGAATAAAGCCCTGTGTGGAGGTATTCCTTCCGGATGGAAAGGGAACGGGAATCCGTTTTCACGGCGTGCCGGGAGGACATGAGTTTAATTCCTTTGTGATTGGACTGTATAATGCCGCCGGACCGGGCCAGCAAATCGATGAGACCGTGGAGGAAAGGCTCAAAAATCTGCAAAATAACTGGAATATTAAGATTCTGGTTTCTCTGTCCTGTACCATGTGTCCGGAAACAGTAATGGCAGCTCAGAAGGCTGCGGCGCTTTCTGAGAAGGTGGAAGCAGAAATGTTTGATCTGGCACACTTTCCGGCTTTAAAGGAAAAATATAAGGTCATGAGCGTTCCATGTATGGTGGTAAACGATGAGACGCTGTATTTTGGCAAAAAGGGACTGCAGGAAATTTCGGAGCTTATTTCCTGACAGGGCCTGTGAAATTACTGTAATTACGGCGCGGGGCTGCTGCAAGAATAGATTGCTATGCTCCCTTCTAGGTAGACAAGTAAAATAATAAAAACTTGTCACTTAGGAGGGAGCAAATTTATGTATAAAAGGAAAATATCTGCTGAGGATAAGATATATGCCGTAAACCTATATCTGGATGGGAAAGAAAGTCAACATCGAATTGCATCTATGTTTGATGTCAGCGTGGCTTCTGTACAACAATGGATTCGTAATTATGAATCTATGGGTGCAGATGCATTTATATTAAAGGAATATAAGAAATATTCCAAAGACTTGAAACAGCAGGCAGTTTTGGATTATTTGGCAGGATGTGGTTCACAGGATGAGATTTGTAAAAAATACGGAATTCGTTCAAAAGCCAAGTTACAAATCTGGATAAAGAAGTATAATGGTTATGAAAAATTAAAATCTTCCGGAACAGGAGGAAACGCTATCATGACCAGAGGAAGAAAAACCACTTTTGAAGAACGGGTTGAAATCGTACAGTATTGCATCGCACATGACCGTAATTATGCCAAAACATCAGAACAATATCAGGTATCTTACCAACAGGCACGTAGTTATACTGTTAAATATGAAACTGGCGGAGTAGAGGCTTTAAGAGATCATCGCGGCAAGCGGAAAAGTCCTGATGAAATGAATGAACTGGAAAAGTTACGTACCGAAGAATTCGAGATGACCTTGAACGCTACCATGATATAAAAGTGAATGATAAACGGGTACTTCGTATTTGCAGGAAAAAGAATATTAGATCAACAATTAAATACTCGAACAAGGGTTGCACACGTCAGGCATCAAATCCGCAGTTTATAGCGGAAAATGTATTAAATCGGGAATTTTACGCTGATGCGCCAAATGAAAAATGGCTTACTGACGTTACAGAGTTTAAATATTATATCGGTCAAGAAAAGCACAAGATATATTTGAGTGCTATTCTGGATCTTTATGACAGAAGGATTGTATCCTATGTAATCAGTGATTCAAACAATAACGCTTTAGTGTTTGATACCTTTGACAAAGCCATTGCACGGAATCCAAATGCGCATCCATTGTGTCATTCTGATAGAGGTTATCAATACACAAGCCGTACTTTTCATGCAAAATTAGAAGCTGCCGGGATGACACAAAGTATGTCCAGAGTTGCTAAGTGTATTGATAACGGTCCAATGGAAGGATTCTGGGGAATTATAAAACGAGAACGCTATTATGGTAAGAAATTTACAAGTCGTGAAGCTCTTGTAAAAATGATTGAAGACTATATCGAATACTACAACTGCAAACGATTGCAAAGAAATCTGGGAGTATTAACTCCTTTTGAAAAACACGAACAATATATGTTGGTAGCATAAAACTGCCACCAGATGTAAAAAGCTGGTGGCAGAAACAATTTTTATTCTCCTTTGTATTCCAGCATACTGTACTCATGGGCTTGAAGATCAAAAATTTCCTGAAACGGTCTTTTGCTCCGATATATCCAACGTTTAACATATACAGGAATCATTTCAAACAGTCTTTCGTTTTTCAGCATGGAATAATTGTGGAAAGAATTGGGAAAGCATTTTTGGTAAAGCACAGAAAACTCCTCGCGTTCCACCGGATGCCCGATTTCTTTGCAAATTCCTTCAATCTGTATATTATCCATACATAGAGCTGCATTTTTATTACCGGAAAGCTGATAATATTTTCGAAAGGTTTTATCCGTCTGAAAATAAAAAATACCGTCTTGCTGAATAATGCTCATCATTCTTGATGTTACGTGGTTGTTCAGCGATGTGGACAGCACCATTTTTCTACTTTCGCCAAATTCAGCTAAAAAAGTATTCCATTGTCTTTGAAAATCATTCATTATTCTTGTTGCCGGCCTCCTGATTCCATTTGATGTTCTTAATTTTACCACAATTTATGGAAAGCGAAAATAGAGTATTTTCATGTACCATCTTACTATATTTTCCTTGACAGCAAAAAAACGAGAGACATACAATGAGTTGTGAAAGCTCCTTTTAAATATTGAACGATCAAAGGGGCCTTTGTGTGATAACATATTTTCGCCGCGGGAAGGTTTTGGAATGGAGGAAAAAATGAGACAATGTATGGACGCAGAAAATCTGCACAGGAGGCTGGCAAAGATTATCGGACAGGTACAGGCCATTGACAGAATGGTGGACGAGGACGTTCCCTGTGAGGACGTGCTGGCACAGATCAATGCAGCTAAGTCAGCTCTTCATAAGGCGGGACAAGTTGTGCTGGAGGGACATATCAAACACTGTGTCAGAGATGGGATAGAACACGGTGATGCGGAAAAGACCATAGAGAGCTTTACGAAGGCAGTGGAACGGTTCGCAAATATGAAATAGGGGTTTTGCTTAGAAAAAGATACCACACTATTCCACGCTGACTTTTGCTCAACCGATACAGCCGGAGGGCTGGAAACAAGAAAAGGCGGTATGTTACCCGTGGAGGGTAGGGGAATTTGAAGCGGCAGGAAAACAGAACGGTGGTTGCGTGGGCATGGAGCCGCAGGCACAGGTCTGGTTTCATCAGCAGACAGGGCGTATATGAAAGCCCCCGTCCCTCGTTCTACGCTCCGACTTGTGGATAAAGTGGTGTGCTCCCCGTCAAGTAGACAGGGAATAATTTTCGATTTATGCGCGAAATTTTCTGTCTGCATCCCACATAGAGCAGGCCCAGGCCCCTGCGCCGCCAGCAGGCGGTCGTGGGCCTCCATGGGGCCATTGTCAATACATTTTCCTTCTGAGACATGCTCTGAGTAACGCCGGCCACGGCCAGTTTGTTTGGAAGACCTGGGTGGTATAGGCGCTGCCCCGGTCACACAGATCCAAGATGGCACTCAGGTAGAGCTTGTGCATTGTGGGACCCACATAGTAATGGAACTCCGTCACATGGGTAAGCCACTTCTCATTGAGGTGGTCTGCGTAAAACCGGCGGTTCAGTACGGGTTTACACCCGGTCTTGACCATTGACAGCCATGATTGGCTTTGCTATAGTCCTCCAAAATTAAACTTCAGTGCTTTTTTGTTTTAATGCTAAAAAAACTTTATATATCCCGGTGCTTAATAACAAGAACGCACTTACAACTAAAACAAAGAACAAATCCTTTACAAAGTACCACACCACCCAAAGAGGAACACCCAGTAAATACGGTAAGAGCAATAGAATAATAGGTAGAATGACATGTGTTAAAATATCTATAACAATTTGTTTCTTTGTATGGTTCTTTTTTCTCCATCTCCTAATAAAGAGTATCGGGAACACAGCAATTAACATAATCAAAAGATAGAACAGATTGAGCAGTATATGGTATTTGATATAAAGATTATCTGAAACTTCCGACGTTTCTTCTCCAAGAAGAGGCATTATAATATTGTTGATTAGATTGTTGTCCACAAAGTAGTCATTCATATTCACTAAAACTGCCATACCAATTCCGCTTTCTGGAAAAATAAACATATTAGACGTGTAATTTTCAACTAATCCAGAATGATTGAGAACTGGTTCATCAAAGTCATTGGATAAGACCCACCCCATTCCATAGAAATACAGATTGTTTTCATCTTGCGGCACATTATCGTAAAACATAGTGTCAAGGCTGTCCCTGCTGATAATGCCGCTGCCGTTATTCAGATACATCTGCAAATAATTTCCCATATCCGAGGCGCAAGAACTTATGTATCCAGCAGGGACGGTTGACCATGAACGGTCATCGGGATAGTCAGGTTCTCCTGCAATAGGTATGCCGAAATAATTTCTATATCCGGTAATAAGTCCGTCAGCCTTGCTGTTATCGAATGTAGCTGATGAATGCTCCATGTCAAGAGGAGAAAAGATATGCTGTTCTACATAATCTGAATAGCTTTTACCGCTTACTGATTCTATAATCTTTCCGAGCAAACCGTAATTTACATTTGCATATTCATATTTACCATAGCTGTCGGTAATTTTTGCGGACCCAAATCTTTGGTAAGTACCAAGCCCACTTGTATGATTAAGCAACTGTCTAACTGTAATCCTGTTGCCATCCAAAGCGTTCTTTAGATATAGCGACACATCAATGTAGTCTGAAATTGGTGTGTCCAAATCAATCTTGCCTTGCTCAACAAGCTGCATGATTGCCAATGCCGTAAAAGATTTGCTCATAGAGCCTATGATAAAGGGAGTATCAATACTCTCACAATTACCATAGGCTTCGGCAAATAACACATCGTCTTTATTTACTACAATCACCGCCATTCCTGGAATATGATACGCCTTGACATCTGCTTCGAGCTGTTCGCTAATTGTATCAAAATCCGGCGCATCGTATGCAAAAGCCGAACACGGCACTATAACAAGCATAAATAAAAACATAACAATCCATAGAGCGGCACAACCAATAGTATGTTTCAATAAGACTCCTCCATAAATCAAAATTTACTCTTTTTTACCTATGACACAGGAAATTTCATCTCAATTAGTTTCCTTTCCAGTCTGTTCTATCATCTTTTTCGCCAGCTGCTGGAACAGGTCGGCAGTTTCCTCGTGCATCGGCGCAAACTGTCCGGCCTATACTATAAATCCTGCTTTGTTTCTGCACGGTATTCCAAGTAAAGCCATAGATACGCACCTTCTCCACATGCTTCCATTATACAGAATCATTGCAAAAATGCAATTTTCAAAGTGTAGACTTTATCAAAATGCAATTCTCTCAAATTTCTGGGGATTGTATTTTTTTCGTGTAGACTTAGGGCAGTTCATCGATGGACAGCACCTTGAAAACAGAATGACCGCCCGTATATCCGAAAGGTAGGAAATCAGACCGGAAAACTGCCTGTTTCCACGCTCTCGGAATTGAGGTAGAATGAAAATAACAGAACGATAAATCGGAATTATGGGGGAAACTCTATGACAAAGGAAGAATTCTTAATTCGTACAAAAGAAGATGAAAATTACTCACCTGGCTGGCAAGCTATTGATGACGCTTTTGAAAAATTTTATCCAGGGAAAAAACCTGATCATTTTGGAACAATTCTGACATCCAGGGCAATGTGGGGCGAAGATGAATATTTAGACGGTTTTTCTATATACAGTTCTCCAAAAGGTTATAAGCACTTGGTTACTTATGGAATGACAGTTCTCTACGGTGACGAAGATGCTTTTGGCGTCGAATGGAACGGCTGGGGTTATGAGATGACGATAAAACTGAAAGAGAAAGACACGGAAGTTGTATGTGGGCAGTTGATATGATGTCTAATTTGGCAAGATATACATATACAACCAAGCGTTTTTTTAGCCAAATCAATACATTAAGGGTAACGGAACTTCCTTGCATATCGGTGCAGATTCTTTGATAACAGCACTTTTATTGGTAAACGATACGGAAGCAAAACCGCAAGTGTCTGTGTATGGAAAAACAGAATTTATTCAGCTTGTCGGAATAACTGAATCGGAACTTAAAGCAATTATTGCGGATTGCAATAACATTCTCTGATTGATTTACCATATGGAAGCAGACGGTAATACGGATTTGGTTGCAGATATGAGAAGAAGCAAGTCATATTTCTAACTTTCTATTTATTGAGCAGACAAGGAGGGAAAGTATGGAGTTATCCATACAAGAGCGCCTAAAAGACCTGCGTGCAGAGCGTGGTTTGACATTGGAACAGTTTGCGGAACAGACCAACTCTCCAAGTCTGCTTTGGGCAGTTATGAGGGGACAATTTCAAAGACATCAGCCATCATGCCCTTATCCAGCTGACGAAATTTTGTGAAGTGACCGTTGATTATCTGCTGTGCCGGTCTGAAACGAAAAATCACCCAAACGCCGATCTTGCAGATCTGCATTTGAGTGACGATGTGATTGAACTATTGAAAAGCGGGCTGGCGTGCATTCTGGTGTACAAACTGGCTCCGAAAACCTTCCGTCTGAGATCATAAAGAGTGGGCCGGCAAAACGCTCTGTTTCGGTCTTGACAAACATATACTCCCATAGGTATAATCTCATTGAGACATACCTATGGGGGTATGCTGCTTATATTAATCGCCCGCAGCGCCCTCGGAATGGGAGGAAAGAATATGAAAGCTTTGACGGAAAAACTGGAGCGTTTTCTGGAATGGGGAGGCACCGTAAAGGAAGTGATTTTTTTGGTTATTTCAGGGATTTCTCTTCTGATTAGTATTTTTGATCTGCTTCCCCTGCCCTTTGACGCGGCATGGATCGCCATTGTATTGTGCGGTATTCCTATCGTTCTGGAAGCCTTTATCGGACTGGTCACAGCCTTTGACATTAAGGCGGATGTGCTGGTATCTCTGGCGCTTATTGCATCAGTGTGCATCGGAGAGGACTTTGCTGCCGGAGAGGTCGCGTTTATTATGCAGCTTGGAGCTCTTTTGGAGGATTTGACAGTGGCGAAGGCAAGGGCCGGAATTGAGAGGCTGGTGAATCTGACGCCTCAAACCGCAAGAATTATATCAGATGGCAGAGAAAGCATGGTTCCGGCAGCACGGGTAAGGGTGAAGGACATTGTGAGAGTCCTGCCGGGTGAAACAATTCCTGTGGATGGCGTTATTATATCTGGGCAGACCTCGGTGAATCAGGCTGTAATGACAGGAGAATCCCTTCCTGTGGATAAAAGCGCCGGTGATGAGGTTTACAGCGGTACAGTTAATCAATTCGGCGCTTTTGAGATGGAAGCGGTGAAGGTGGGAGAGGACAGCTCCATACAAAGGATGATCAGGCTGGTGCAGTCCGCTGATGCGGGGAAGGCGAAAATTGTAGGCATTGCAGACCGCTGGGCTACATGGATTGTAGTGGCTGCGCTGACGGCCGCTGGGCTTACGTGGATTGCGACCGGACAGCCCATACGGGCGGTCACAATTTTGGTGGTGTTCTGTCCCTGCGCTCTTGTGCTGGCAACGCCGACTGCTATTATGGCAGCCATTGGAAATGCCACGAAGCATGGTTTTCTGGTGCGGGAGGGAGATGCTTTGGAGCGGTTGTCCGCTGTAAGCAAGATTACCTTTGATAAGACGGGAACACTCACCTGCGGAGTTCCTCGGGTAACGGCGGTAAAGAGCTTTCTTAACTCTTGTACGGAAAAAGAGCTGTACGCTTTGTGTGCCTGTGCTGAACAGATGTCGGAGCATCCTTTGGGAAAAGCCGTGGTGCGGTGTTTTGAGGAGACATATGGCGATAAAAAAGAGCTTCTGCGGACAGAGCAGTTTTGCATGGTACCGGGCAGGGGGGTGCGCTGTATGCTGGAGGGGAAGGAGTTTCTTGCGGGAAGCAGGGAGCTCCTTGAAGAGTTCGGAATAACAATAGAGTCCGGACATGAGCAGGAGATACGTTTTCATTTGGAGCAGGGCAGCACCGTGATTCTCACGGCTATAGACAAAACCGCCGCCGGATATCTTGTGCTCTCCGATACGGTGCGCAGAGAAAGCAGGGATACGGTAAAAAGATTAAAGGAGCTTAAAGTGCAACCGGTGCTTTTGACAGGTGACAATGAGAATACTGCCAGAATCATTGCGGAAAAGCTCGGGATAGAAGAGGTTTATGCAGGCTGTTTGCCGGAGGATAAACTTGCGGTGATAGAGTCCGGTCAGAAAAACAAAGAGGCGGTATGCATGGTCGGTGATGGCATTAACGATGCACCGGCATTAAAGAGGGCGGATGTGGGAATTGCCATGGGAGGCGTGGGAAGCGATATTGCGGTGGATGCGGCGGACATTGTTCTGGTGGATGACGAGGTGAAGGAACTTCCCCATCTTCTGGAGCTTTCCAAAAGGATGATGATGACCATAAAGTGTAATCTGAGTTTCTCCATGGGTCTGAACTTTTTGGCAATTGCACTGGCAGTAACGGGTATTTTAAATCCTGTGGTGGGGGCTTTGGTACATAATGCCGGATCGGTGCTTGTAATTATCAACTCCGCTCTTTTGCTGAAATGGAGGAAAGGCTGAAATAAGGGATATGGCTAAAAGAAAGCCCGGTATTTTTCAAAAATCTGGTTCGGCGCATCGATACAGTAAGGGATCAATACGGTTAATGACCGTGTGTGAAACTAAATCTTTCACTGGACTGGGTAAGAATGATGGCATTGATTCCCTTATCGTCGTCGATTATGCCCGTGCCGGCCTTATTGAAATCGAGCCTTGGCGCGGTGCCCAGTATCTGGCCCTGCAGCGTCTTACAAGATAGCGCAGGCACATCAGTGAAGCCATTGCCAGGGAAAAGAATTATGTCCTGAATAACATTTTCCTGAAATTCAGTGAGTTTGCTCTCCTCAGCGGTGAGGAAAGCACGGTCTCCAATAAATTCAGCGCTACTGCCGAAGCAATTCTGACCGAGTATAAAACTACTGAGAATATTGCCAATGCTCCTTTAGAAGAATTAATTGACTTTATCTCTGCTTCCGGCCAGGGCAGATTTTCTGACCCGGACCAGGTTGCCGGCCAGCTTCAAAAAGCGGCCTATAACTCTTACCGCTTGGATAAAGCATTGTATGAACCGATCAGAACAGAAAGCTCTTGGTAAAGCCATCTCTGCAACGGTCGCAGGCTTAAATCCTACGGAGTATCAGATCCTGAAATCCATTCCGGGGATCGGGCCTGTTTATGCTGCCGGAATCCTTGCTGAAATAGGTTCCGTACGTTGCTTTAACAGCAACAATGCCCTTGCAAAATACAGCGGCATCATCTGGAGAGACAACCAGTCTGGTGAGTTTGATTCTGAGGACATACCGATGATGAAAGCCAGGAACCGGTACCTGAGATATTACCTGATTCAGGCTGCTGGCAGTGTTGCTACATACTGTCCGGAATATACGGATTACTACAACAAGAAATTTGCTGAAGTTCCCAAGCATAGGCACAAGCGTGCACTCGCGTTGACCGCCCGTAAATTAATACGTCTGATTTTTGGTCTGCTGGACAAGAATCAACTCTACTCTCCTTTTTTTAATCCTTTCTTGACAGATCGCCAAGTTGCTTTTGTCAAACAACGCCTTGGGGCTTATGTTCATAAGAAGCAGAGCTGCTTACAGTTTTATTATACCGACGGCAGTCCTGCAAATCAACGAGGGCTTCGGTTTCTTTGTGGAGCAGGCGGGCCGCTTTACAGATGGGGTAATTCAGGAAAATCCGCCCAGAAAACTCCCTATTTCCACGCTCTCGGAATTGTGGTAAAATATCACTGCATAAAGGAAAGGAGGCGGGGCAGACACGCCTCTCCGAGTCTGCGTTAGGCAGTTGTGAAAAGGATGATTTCAAGAAAATAAGTCGCTATGCACTATCAAGCTGACGGAACTGTATCACTGAAGGGAAAGAAAAAACAAAGAATTTTTAATGGAAATGGGCTTTATGAATTATTTTATAAGATTTTTGTTTTGATAGTTTCTTTGCTTGTCTATATGTGTTTACATGAGCTTGTGCATGGCATTACTATGATACGGGGCTGTCACCGCTGCCGCAGCGACAGCTGCAACCGTAAACGGTGGCAAAAAAGGACGCACCTTGACAACAGAAAACGGAGATGATGTATGCCGAGACATAGTTTTATCCAGATGTCGAAGCTGCCCAATGTCAAAGGGCGAATATCGTATATCACGAGCCATGCAAGGCAGGAAAATCTCTATGCCACCTACAGCACCTTTTGGGGCAACCTTGCAAGGGAAAGCCAACAGGAGTTTCAGCGCAGCGGCACAGAGGGCAAATGTATCGAAGCAAGGGAACTGATTATCGCCTTGCCCGAAGTCTATACGCAATACGAGCCGTAGCAGGTACTCACGGACTTTACAGAGGAGTTCCGCAGGCGGTACGGTGTGGAGTGCGTGTCCGCACCAAAAAGGAAATCACGGGGGAGGACGGGCAGATACGGAAAGGCTGTACCGTGATCCTGAGCAGCATTTAAAGGTATTTGATAAAAACAGCGTCTATCTGCCAACCAAGAAAATCGGCAAGAACAATCCCAAAGAGGACGAAATCAAAGCCGACAATGCCGCAAGGCGGAGGGCAAGCAAAGGAACCAGCCGAGACAGAGGAAGAAATCCTTTGACAGAGACAGCGGATAGGCACGAAAAACCGCCGCTATGGTATTACCCATGCGGCGGCATACATAAAAATCCTATTTTTGTTCTGCAAGCGTGACTTTCATATCCTGAGCATTGATGATTGTTTCCTTTTTGCACTTCGGACAGTATAGAGGAAAGTTCTTAATTCTGTATCTTCCCGTATCATTGTCCGAGTTTTATTGCCGCAGACAGGGCAATATATCCATTCTGTTCTATTCAAACCGTTGTCCTCCGACCTATTTGGATTTTTGCTTGTTCAAAAGTATTGCACATATAATTACTGCCGCACAGAATACAAGAATTAAGTACCATAGATTTTCAAGGCAAAAACCATTATCTAACATCAATCGGTATCCCCAAGAAGCGGG
>CALWRA010000016.1 GCA_944383825.1 uncultured Acetatifactor sp.
CACAGTATCTCCAAACAGTATAGCATACAGACCTTGGAGAGGGTCTATAAACACTACTACTTTATAATACGAGGATAAAATATATGATCATCGATTTATTTCAGAAAAAGAGGCCTATCTCCTTTGAGGTATATCCCCCCAAAAAGGACGGAGATTTTGAAGCGGCCTTTGAAACCTTGGACGCTCTGGGCAGCCTGAAGCCTGACTTTATCAGCGTTACCTATGGAGCCGGCGGAAGCCGTTCCAAAAAGACAGTGGATATTGCTTCCTATATTCAGAACACCCTGCATATCGACGCTCTTGCACATATGACTTGCGTAGGCAGCCGCAGAGAGGACATCCTGAATGTATGCAAAGAGCTTGCGCGCAACGGTGTAAGCCATGTGCTTGCCCTCAGAGGAGACAGACCCCGGGATATGACCGATGAACAGTTTGAAGCCAGGGATTTTGCACACGCCAGCGATATGATTACCTTTCTGAAGGAAAATTCTGACCTTTCTGTGGCAGGCGCCTGCTATCCCGAAAAACATTTCGAGTGCTTCAGCATGGAATCTGATTTGAATCATTTGAGGATGAAACAGGAAGCGGGAGCTGAATTTCTTATTACTCAGTTGTTCTTTGACAATGATGTTTTTTATTCCTTCCGGGAAAAAGCGGCCGCAAAAGGCGTCACGCTTCCTATCTGTGCCGGAATTATGCCCATCACCACGGCCAGGCAGATTGGTACCACTATTTCCCTTTCGGGCTCCAGCATCCCCAAGGCTCTCTCTGACATCATCGCCGCCTACGGAGACAGCCCAGAGGATATGCGCAAGGCAGGTATTGACTACGCTATCCGCCAGATCAGAGATTTGCAGCAAAACCACGTGGACGGCATCCATATTTACACCATGAACAAGCCTAAAACAGCAGCTGAAATTATAAGCGCCATAAGATAAATACCGCTGTCACCCGTTTCGCGGATGACAGCGGTATTTCTTTTGTTTGGATCCATATTAATTATATAGCTTGAATTTGTTTACCAGATTATCCAGTTCTGCCGCTCTTGCAGACAATTCTTCACTAATAGCGGAGCTTTCCTCCGAGGACGCCGCATTCTGCGACGTCACAAGCGAAATCTGCTGGCATCCCTCTTTTACCTGCTGTAATGCGGCAGATTGTGCCTTGGACACCTCGCTGTTCGCCTTTGTCGTCTCTGCAAAAGTTTCCAATTCTTTAATCATTCGTTCAAAGCCGGCTGCCGTTTCGCCTGTTACTTTATCGCCTTTTCTGATTTCTTCAATTGTTTTGTCAATCAGTTCCTTGGTGTTTAAAACTGCATTGGCGCTGTCCGAAGCCAGCTTTCCAATCTGATCGGCCACAACCGCGAAGCCTCTTCCTGCTTCACCGGCCCTTGCCGCCTCAATGGACGCATTTAATGCTAAAAGACTGGTTTGCGAAGCAATTTCTTCAATCGAGGTCACAATTGATTCAATCTGTCCGGAAATTTCCATAATTCGGCGCATTTCTTCCTGAAGCTCACGCATCTGGGCCTTCTCTGTCTGCGCTTCTTCCACTGCCTCCAGCATCATGTGATAAGCCTTTTCCGCCTCTTTTGCCGCTTCCTCCGACATATTGCTTACCGTTTCAATCGTAGCTGTCAGCTCCTCCACAGCGCTTGCCTGCTCGCTTGTTCCTGACGCCAGATCGTTTGCCGTAGAGGCAACCTCATCGGAACCGGTGTCTACCTGTCTGGAAACTTCCTTAATTTGATTCAGAGTGGAATTAAATTTCTTTAAAATTACAATGAAGGATTTTTTGATATTTGCAAAATCGCCAAGGAAGTCGGTAATTTCCTCAAAATTCTTAGACAAGTCGCCGTTTGCAACCAATTCAAAGTTCTCGCAAATTTCTCTTACATAATCGTCCAGAATACGGAGCGATTCTCGCATAGTCTTCGCCAGCACGCCAAGCTCATCCTCGGATTCATAAGTAATGGAATCTGCCTGTGAAAGATCTCCCACACGCAGCTGTTTTACCGCTGCCTCTATCTGACCGATGGGCTCCACCACACCTTTTGTCACCTTTGACGTAAAACCTATTGCAGTTACTGTCATGACGATCAGCAGACAAATACCAACAACAATCAATACAGTTGACAATGTTACCGCGGAATTTTTATAATCCGCTGCTGTGTCCATTATGGAATCTTCCAGCTCCTCAATCATCACCTTTACTTCGTCTACAGCGGGCTTGTAATATGTATTATTGTATTCTGCCGCGGCTTCAAAGTCACCGGTCTCCAATAAGCGGAGCACCTCCACTCTGTATTCGGCAATCTCATTGATTAATTTATCATTGATCGCTTCCAGCCTGTCTCTATCGTCCTGGGTCAGCAAGTTGTCGCTCAGCCAGGCGTATGCTTCATTCATAATCGCCAGATTTGTGTTGACAGTTGTCTCCAACTGCGGATACAGCTCATCCAAATTGTCAACGCCTTCCGCCATAACTCTGTTGACCGCGCGCTGAATGTCCAGCTGCGGATAATACAGCTCAGCGCTATAATGGATGTTCATAGTCGGACCCTCATACAATCTTACCATTCTTCTTTCAATTGCTTTCATGCCAATCAACAGACCCATAACCAATATAAACGTGGTAAAAATAATCAGTCCGAATGAACTCACCAGCTTTTTCTTAATAGACCAGTTTTTTAATTCTTCACCCTTTTTCCTCATTTGCATAGAATGCTCTCCCTCTTTTTTATCGTTAACGGTTACTTTTTATTACACCGCCCTTGTATGACGCGGCAAAATGCCTGCTCCCGGCATTCTTCACTATAAAGAAGTCATACTTTTCAGAGCTTCTTCATACTTCCTCCGGCCAGGGAAGATCTGTTACTTCCAGCTTCCTGTCCCGAAGCATCAGCTCTTTTACAGCTTGATCCGCACTCTTCCCCTCAAACAATACCGCGTTCACCTGCTCGATGATTGGGAGCTGTACATTGTATTTTGCGGCAAGCCCCATAGCAGCCTTGGCTGAGTAAACACCCTCCACTACCATTTTCACTTCCTCCATGGCCTCTTCCATGGTATATCCCTGTCCAATCAAAATGCCCGCCCGGCGGTTTCGGGAATGCATACTTGCACAGGTTACAATCAGATCTCCAATCCCCGTAAGCCCGCAGAAGGTTTCAAATTTCCCTCCCATTGCCGTACCCAGACGAGCAATTTCCGTAATTCCCCTGGTGATCAGCGCAGCCTTGGTATTATCTCCGTATCCAAGCCCATCCGCAATCCCTGCCGCCAGAGCCACCACATTTTTGAGCGCTCCTCCCAGCTCCATGCCAAGCACATCGGGGCTGATATACACTCGGAAAACCTCATTCATAAACAAATTCTGAATATATTCCGCTGTTTTCTTGCTTTTTGCCCCCACAACAATGGTAGTAGGAAGCCCCCGTCCCACCTCTTCGGCATGGGAGGGGCCGGACATCACCGCTACGTCCGCCTGGGGTATTTCCTCCTCAATCATTTCGGAAAGTGTCATAAGCGTGCGTTCTTCTATTCCCTTCGCCACATTGACAATCATCTGCCCTTCAGAGACAAGTTGGCTAAGTCTGCGGGAGGTGTCCCTGGTATAAGAGCTTGCCACCGCCATTACCAGCAGATCTTTTCCGCAGACAGCCTCTTTATCGTCGGTGGTAAACCGCATGTTCCCGCTGAGCTTTACCCCCGGGAGCATTTTATGCTCATGCTCCTTTTGAAGCATGTCAATTTCTCTCTGAAGCGCCGACCATATTGTAATGTGATGCCCGTTATTATGTAGCAAAACAGCCAGCGCAATCCCCCAGCTTCCGCCGCCGATAATACTGATTTTCGCCATATTCCCTCTTTCTGGGGCTTTCATAAGCCGCCGTCAATTCTTTTTGTCCACATCAATCTTATTTTTCTTGAGAAGATACGTTTTCCGCTCCTCCCCGTGAAACAATCTCACAATATTCTGTCTGTGCTTCCAGTATGCCATTATCGTCAAAAAAGCAGTCACCGCATACATTTCATAAAGCTGCCCCCGGCTCATAGCGCCGAAAACGCCCAGCTCCCCACAGACAACCATCTCTATCATAAACCCGGCATAGACCAGGAGCGACCCCAGCGAGACATAATGAGTGGTCAAAAAGGTTCCAAAAAACAGCACGGCCCCCACAACAACAAAATACGGATGAAAAGCCAGTATCAATCCTGCTGTTGCCGCAATCCCCTTTCCTCCTTTAAATCCCATGTAAAAGGGAAAATTATGCCCAAGCACAGCCCCTGCTCCCCCGTAAAGGCACATCAGATAAATCGTATCGGGATGCGCTCCGCCATAAAGCAGCCGGACAAGCACAACCGCCGCCACACATTTCAAACAGTCTCCGGCAAAGACAATCAGACCCGCCTTTGTTCCCAGCACCCTCAGCGCATTGGTAGTCCCCGAATTTCCGCTTCCGTACTGGCGGATGTCGATTCCATGAATCTTGCCGTAGAAAAAAGCAGTTTGAAACAAACCAAATACATATCCAATCAGAAGACAGATTACTCGTTCCATTACCGTTCCTTTTCCTTTCGCTCTCTTATAATAAACCGCATGGGCGTTCCCCTGAAGCCAAAAGTCTGCCTGATCTGGTTTTCAATATATCTGGTATAAGAAAAATGCATCAGCTCCTTGTCATTTACAAAAATCACAAAGGTAGGCGGTTTCACCGAAGCCTGCGTAATATAATAGAGCCGCAGTCTCTTCCCCTTATCCGAGGGAGGCTGCTGCATGGCCACCGCTTCCGCCATAATCTCATTCAGCACGCCCGTTGATACCCGCATTGCATGATTTTCACTGACCATATCAATGGTTTCAAAGAGTTTGGGCAGTCTTTGCCCTGTGCGGGCAGAGATAAACAAAATCTCCGCATAGGGCATAAAGGATAAGGTATTTCTGACTTTTTCCGTAAAACGGTAAATAGTTTTGTCGTCTTTTTCCACCGCGTCCCATTTATTAACGGCAATAATCACCGCCTTCCCTCTATCGTGGGCAATTCCGGCAATTTTCGCATCCTGCTCGGTCGCCCCCTCCACGGCGTCAATGACAAGCACCGCCACATCCGAGCGTTCCACAGCGGAGACCGTGCGAAGAATCATATAATGCTCCAGCTCCTCCTTGACTCTGCTCTTACGCCGGAGCCCCGCAGTATCGATAAAGATATAGTCTCTTCCTTTATAAGAAATCTCCGTATCCACAGCGTCTCTTGTTGTTCCTGCAATATCCGATACGATCAGGCGGTTTTCCCCAAGCAGCTTATTAATAATGGAGGACTTTCCCACATTCGGCTTTCCCACAATAGACACCCGGATTCTGTCATCCTCTTCTTCCTCTTCACCGGCGTCTTGAAAAAAGGATACTACCTCTTCAAGCATATCTCCGATGCCCAGCTTATTTACCGCAGACACAGCATGAGGATCACCGATACCAAGATTATAGAATTCATAGACATCCGCCATATATTTGTCAAAGCTATCCACCTTATTTACTACCAAGACCACCGGCTTATGAGAACGGCGCAGCATATCAGCCACCTTTGCGTCGGAGTCCACCAAGCCCTGCTTTACGTCCACCAGAAAGATAATGACATCCGCCGTGTCTATTGCAATCTGCGCCTGCTGCCTCATCTGAGACAAAAGCTCATCCTTGCTGTCTGGCTCAATGCCTCCCGTGTCAATCAGCGTAAATGCCTTGTCCAGCCAGGAAACATCCGCATAAATACGGTCTCTGGTAATACCCGGCGTATCTTTTACAATGGATATTCTTTCCCCCGCCAGCGCGTTAAACAGCGTGGACTTTCCTACATTGGGCCTGCCTACTATGGCTACTATGGGCTTGGTCCTTTTTTCTGCCATCTATACCTCCCTGTCTCCTTCCGACTGATTTCCTACTATTTCGTTCAAAAGGTCATATCCGCTTGATTTTACAATATTCACAGAAACTTGTAAAGCCCCTTCCATATCCGCTATGGTCAAATCGTCCAGAAATACGTCCTCACCGCTGCGCAGTACACTTTGAGGAAGCAGCAGCCTCTCTCCCAACGGTCTGCCCTTTAACTGTCCTATAATATCCTGCCCGGTGAGCAGTCCTGATACCGTAATTCTTTCTCCAAAAAAATAATTGACAATGGGATATAAATGGATCCTGAGATTGGGATAAGCTTTCATAACCTCTCCTGCCATTCTTTCAATATAAGGATATGCAAGCATTCCCGTTGCCATGGACAATTCTCCCCGAATCCTTTCATTGGGAAATCCCTCTTTTTTCCTCCGTTCTTCCAAAGCCTCCGCAAATTCGTTCAAAAGAAGCCTCAGCATGCCCACTCCGTTTTCCAGCTGAGGATAACCGTCATAATTTTCTTCCCCGGGCAGTTCTTCTTTTGCCAAAATGTACCATTCATCACTGGCATGTACGAAATGCGTCCCGTACTTTTCAAAGCAAATACGTTGATAGCGATGAATGATTTCCAGTACCTTTACGGCATCCTCCTTATCAAAGGGCTCCAGAGGATAAAGCCCGTCCCTGTATTTAGACAATCCCACCGGCACTACCGAAACGCTTTCCAGGTTTGGAATATAGTTCATCAGACGCTGGATGCTGTATTCCAGCTCATCTCCATCATTGATTCCTCTGCAGAGCACAATCTGTCCATTCATGAGAATTCCCGCTCTGTTTAGTATATCCACCTTTTTCAAGGCTTCCCCGGCAAAACGGTTATGAAGCATCCTGCAGCGAAGCTCCGGGTTCATCGTGTGGAAGGATATGTTGATAGGAGATAAATGGTATTTGCAGATTCTATCAATATCGTGATCCGACATATTGGTAAGCGTCACGTAATTCCCCTGCAGAAATGACAGCCGGGAATCATCGTCCTTGAAGTACAGCGTTTCTCTCATACCCTTGGGCATCTGGTCAATAAAACAGAAAATACATTTGTTATGACAGTGACGGTATTCATCCATAAGACCATTTTCAAATTCAATACCCAGATCCTCATCCGGATCCTTATCGATCTCAAGCACCCACTGCTCACCATGCTGCTTTTCAATCAGCACCTCAATATACGTATCCTGAATGAAAAACTGATAGTCGAAAATATCCTCTATCTCCGTACCGGAAATGGCAAGAATCCTGTCGCCAGGCAATATTTCCATTTCCTCGGCAATGCTTCCGGCCGCCACATTCTTTACAATATGTCCCTTCTTCATCATCTTCAATTTCCTCTGTTCAACGGACAGGCACCGGATAAGAACGAACGGGGACGGCTCTCCCCGGAACCGTCCCCGCCTATGCCCCGCTTTTCTTTCTACCGGCATCTATATACTGTGACAGAATCCTGACGCTTTCCTCGGTCCCAAGCTTGCTGCTTTTGCAATCCTCATGCATAGGCAGCGGAAAAAGCCCACACCTCCGTAATGATAAAAATAAACATTACAACAAATATAACTGCCGCTAAAATCTGAGCTGTCATCTGTCTTATGCATCCTGTCACTTCAGCTATAGCTCATGTATATGGGGTGTTTCATTATTCATATAATTTATATCCGTCCGATTCCCTCAGGTGTTCTTCATAACAATGGTCTCCACTGAATCTGCTACATGCTCGCAGGCATCCGCACAGCTTTCCATGCAGTGATATATCTCGCGCCATGCAACAATCTCCAGCACATCGCTTCTCTGCTCCCTGACGCGAAGCGCCGACTCCAGATAAATGGCGTCACATTCCTCCTCGGTATGGTTTAGCTCTACAATCATGGCATGAAGCTTTTCCGGTTTTTTAAAGTTCTCTAATTCAGAAAGCATATCCTTCATCAGACGGCAACAGTCCGCAATTTTTTTTGCAAACAAAAGTCCATCTCTGGTAACCGTCTGTATCTGATTGATATAAAATCTCTGCAGGATCTCCTCAATCACGTCGCACACTTCGTCGATATTCTGGCTCAGCTCCGCCAAGTCCTCACGGTCTATGGGAGTCACAAAGGCTTTTGCAAGAGCAGCGCTCATCTCATGTTTTTTCTTGTCCGCAGAATGCTCAATCTCGTGCATTTTCTCAAGCATCTCCCTAATCCGGTCCGGCTTGTAGGAACTTAGGCATTCCACCAGATAGTCCGCCGCCCTGCAGCAATGTTCCGCCGCCTCCCTGAAATTTTCATAATAAAAGCGATCCGCTTTGTTTGCCATAGCTGTGTTTCCTTTCTTTTTCAGTATGTATGGATTTTCCTTCCGGCAGATCAAAAGACTGCCATAAAAATCTTTGCCATGATAAATCCGATCAGCCCACATCCTGGGAAGGTAAGCACCCAGGTTAGCACCATTTCCTTCACGACAGAAAAGTTGATGGCCGATATTCTTTTTACCGCTCCCACACCCATAATAGCCGTGGTTTTGGCATGGGTGGTGGATACGGGTATGCCGAAGGTTGAGCTGAAAAACAGACAGAGAGACGCTGCAATATCCGCTGAAAAGCCCTGATATTTTTCAAGCTTTACCATATCCATACCCACGGACTTTATGATTTTTTTCCCTCCGATGGAAGTGCCCAGCCCCATAACTATGGAGCACAGAAGCATCAGCCACACAGGCATTGCTACGGAAACTGAGGTGTTCTGCCCGTTGGCCAGAAGAATGCTCAGCAGAATAACGCCCATAAATTTCTGTCCATCCTGAGCGCCGTGCATAAAGCTCATGCAGGCAGCGCCAAATATCTGTGCCGCCTGAAAAAGTCTTTCCGTCTTTACTCTATTGGCTCTTCTGAAAATCAGAACAATTAATTTGCATACAAGCCAGCCCAGCCCAAATCCAAGCATTACGGAAATCACCATGCCATATATTACCTTCACCCATTCGGAACCGTTTACTCCGTCAAGGCTTCCGTGCAAAGCAATGGCGCCTCCCGTAAGACCGGCAATCAGCGCATGGCTCTCGCTGGTGGGAATTCCGAAAAACCAGGCAAGCGTAGCCCAGACTACAATTGCAAAAAGCGCCGCGCTCAGGGCCACAATAGCCTCATGGGAATCCGTTCCGAAATCCACCATCTTGGTTATCGTCTCAGCCACGGTAGCATTCACCATGCTCATAATCAAAACACCCAGGAAATTAAAGACTGCCGCCATCAGAATTGCCGCCCGGACAGGCATACATCTTGTGACGACACAGGTTGCGATGGCATTGGGGGCGTCCGTCCAGCCGTTGACCAGAATGACTCCCAGCGTCAGAGCCACTGCAATCAGCAGCAGCGGATTCTGAATGAGCTGTGCCCAGAAATGTTCAAATGATAAGTCCACCTTTGTCCTCCTATGCCCCTCTGAAAAGGTCGAAATACAGCCTTTTTAGATTCGTCGTTGCACCTATTATACCATCCGCTTTGAAAAGAAACAACCACATAAGTAAAAGAAAGGTAAAGCAGGTGTAAACAAAGCGTATTGCCCGTACTCGCCGAAATGCCGTGCAGCGTAAATTATTCCTTGACGCGTCAGGGGCATAATGTTATAAAAGAATTGACAAGTTTGTTTCCCAATGACTGACGCGGGAACCCTTACAGGAGGAAAAATATGCCCAATTTACGTGAACTGGAAAACGCCATGCCCGTAGCCCCGTTAAAAATTGCAGCTCTTCGCTCAGCAGACCGTATGGGGCACAGAATCAACGATTATTTGGTGGAATTCCGTAAAAACGTACATAACGATAAAGTAAAAAAGGATCCGGCCTTTCACGGCTATATTGAAAGCAATTATCTGGTAAACATCGATGTTCCCCGTTTCGGCAGCGGGGAGGCAAAGGCTATCTTCCGGGAAAGCATTCGCGGTAAGGATCTGTTTCTTTTGGTGGATGTGTGCAACCACAGCATCACCTATAGCATGAACGGATATACCAATCACATGTCCCCTGACGATCATTATCAGGATTTGAAGCGAGTTATCGCAGCCTGCAACGGTAAGGCCAAGCGCATTAACGTGATAATGCCCTTTCTTTATGAGAGTCGGCAGCACAGGCGAAGCGGGCGGGAATCCCTGGACTGCGCCTATGCTCTGGAGGAACTCCGGGATATGGGTGTAAACAATTTCATCACCTTTGACGCTCATGATCCCAGGGTGCAGAACGCTGCTCCTTTAAACGGATTTGACAATTTCACCCCTCCCTATCAGTTTATCAAGGCTCTGCTGAACTCAGCGGATGACCTTCTGGTGGATAAGGAACATCTAATCGTCATCAGTCCGGACGAGGGAGCTTTGGACCGCGCTATCTACTTCGCAAGCGTCCTCGGAGTAGATACTGGTATGTTTTATAAAAGACGGGACTACTCCGTTATTGTAAACGGGAAAAATCCCATTGTAGCCCACGAATTTCTGGGCGACAATATCGACGGCAAGGATATTATAATTATAGACGACATGATTTCCTCTGGGGGCAGCATGTTGGATACAGCCAGACAGCTGAAGCGCATGAATGCCCGCAGAGTTTTCATCTGCTGTACCTTCGGCCTGTTTACCGATGGGCTGAGCGCCTTTGATAAAGCCTATGATCAGGGATATTTCGATAAAGTTGTAACTACGAATCTTACCTATCTGCCCCCGGAGCTTTATTCCAGACCCTACTTTATCGAGGCGGATATGAGTAAATTCATTGCCTCACTGATCGATTTTATGAACCATGATGTATCTCTCTCCAATGTTCTGGCCACTACGGAAAAGATACACGGCATTGTGGAAGCCTATAACAAACGCTCTTTTGTGGCCGCGGATTACGAATAGATTCCCTGATTTATATCAAGAACGCCCTGAAGCAGTCCCTTCGGCTGTTTCAGGGCGTTTCCGCCTCCTCCTGCTCCCCTAATTGTCCCTGTTCTTCCACATATTCCGGAAAATCAATCACTACCTTGAACAAATCTCCATCCAGCAGGATTTCAAATTCGCCTCCCTGCAGCCGTACCAGGCTCTTTGCAATAGACAGACCCAGTCCGCTTCCCTCGTCGCTTCTGGATTCATCTCCCCTGATAAACCGCTCCGTCAACTCCTCTGGACTAATGTTCATTCTGCTCTCGGAAATATTTTTTATTTCCACACGAATCCTTCCATTTTTTACAATCTGATCGATATAAACCCTGGTTCCCTCCATTGCGTACTTGCAGATATTGTTAAACAGATTCTCTATCACACGCCACATTCTGCGGCTGTCCGCATATATGCCGGCGGTCTGCTCCTCTCCGGAAAAAACAATGTGCAGCCTCTTTTCCTCAAACTTCTGTGAAAACTCTCCCACGCTTTGGTTAAGCAGCTCCGTCAAGTCCAGCTTTTCGTTGTTCAGCACAATATTTCCGGAGGAAATTTTTGATGCTTCCACCAAATCGTCCGTAAGCTGCTTCAGGCGCTGAGCCTTGCTTTCCAGAATGTCAATATAGCTTTTTGCCGGTTCCGCTTCTATTTTCAGCCTTTTGAGCAGATCCACATAATTGATGATGGAGGTGAGAGGCGTTTTAATGTCGTGGGAAACATTAGTAATCAGATCCGTTTTCATCTGCTCATCCTTCATGCTGGTCCTTACTGCCTTGCGGATTCCCTCTCCGATATTGTTTACGGCGTCGGCCATCTCCCTGTTCGCTCCATGAAGCCGGTCCGCATCCAGCTTAAAATCCACCTCTCCGTCCCGAATTCGGTTGATGCCATCTACAATTTCGATCTGCTCGCCGTTATTCCGAAACAAAAGCATCCCGATGATCACATCAAAAATCACCGTCGCCAATATTAAAATGAATGAGGCAAGCCTGTACTCCTTCATGACATATACACAGAAAATCGCCGCAAAATTGGCAAAGAGAAACAGATTATACGGAAGCAGCGTGCTGACGGCGGAACTCCTGTGTCTGAAAACAAAATGGACAAAATTCCTGTAGCACAAAAATACTTTGTGGACAAAGCTGTCCTTCCAAAGATTTCTGCTTCTCAGCCTTCTCACCAGACTGTACCATATCAGGCAAAAGACCGTGCTTACCGTCATTCCGTAAAGCCCAAAGCTTCCATATTCGTACAAAAGAGCAATTCTCCCTGCCTGGGTCTGCGAGTGTACGGCGTAAACTGAATCCGCAATCTGCAGAAGCTCCCCATAGCCCCATCTCATCCCGTACCAGATCAGAGCGCCAAAAGCTGCCCAGACTTCCGTCCAAATATGATCTATGCCGTTTAAATATTTTATCCGGTCCCCTTCTTCATCCTCTCCAATTCCAGCCGTGGCGGACAGATACAGCCAAAGCCCCGCCCAGATAAAGCCCTGAAGCACAATGGCCGTTACAATAACTCCGATATTGGGAACCAGTCTTTCAAATGTCTCATGGGCATTGTAAAAGGCGTCTCCTCTGGCCGCATAGGTATTATCCACGCCGATCCAGATATGGGTAGTCTCAGGATAGGCATAGTCATATTCACGGATATATTGGTGTATCTCATCCTCACTCAAAACAGTGTTCCCGGTAAATTCCAAACTGTCAGGATAATAGATCAAATATCTTCTGTATTCGGAAAAATACTCTGTCACCGCGCTGTCCGGCTGCTCTAAAAGCTCTGATACATTTGTATAGGTTCTGGTCTGTCCATCCGCCGTCATGCGCACCATATATTTTAAATTGCTGCCTCCCTCCCGGTACAGCTCGCTGCAGGTCTGATACTGTTCATATTCCACTGCAAGGTTCTCAATGGCGGTGACCAGATTCCTCTGAAGCTTCATATAATCCACCCAGTTTTCCGCATAGGAAAGCAGCTGTCTTTCCCCATCCACCGTCTCATACCTACAGACCAATAGAGGAAAATACACATTCAGGCTTCCATCATCCTCCCGGGATAAAATAATATCATCAGGATATTCCGCCATAACATAGGAAAAGGCCATATCCAACAGCTGATTCTGAGTATACTCATCCAATGCCTGCGCTACGGCGTCTATCTCTTCCTCCGTCCTGGTTTCTTCCGGTTCCGCAACGGTTCCCCGTTCCACAGCGTCAGTCCGCCCCGTATAAAAGCCGCGGAAATAAATCTGCCCGTTTTCATCCAGAGCAAAATTTTCCTCCGAAATAGCCGGTCCAAAGTAATTCAGAAAATCCTCCATGCTCATGACCCGGTTATTGTACTCGACGCCATCCCGTCCCCACTTGATCAGATCTTCCAGCTCATACACCGCTGTAACTGCGCATCCGTTTCCCACTCCCCTGCGGTTCGCAAATTCCGAAACGTCCACCTCTTTATGTGGGTCAAAGCTGCCGTTGGTCTCTACCTCGGACTTGATCATGACCAGCCTGGTAATGTCAGAAACAGCCGTCCGAAAAATTTCCTGATAGACCTCGGAATCCTCAAAGATCCTCTCCGTATGAAACGGGTCTATTCTGTAGGTTTTCGTCCCGCTCATGGATTCCACAGTCAAAAAGGAATTAAAAAGGATGCCCGCTATGGCAATCATAATTCCCATAGCCATCAGCTGCTGCAGCAGTCCCAGTCCGAATCGTCTCAACGTTGGCTTTTTCATAACTCCTCATTTCTATTGCTTGTCTACCTTATATCCCACCCCCCAGACAACCTTAATATATCTTGGTTCCTTAGGGTTAATCTCTATTTTTTCCCTGATATGCCGGATATGCACTGCCACAGTGTTGTCGGCTCCTATGGCGTCCTCGTTCCAGATGCTCTCATAAATTTGGTTGATAGAATAAACTCTGCCCTGGTTTTTCACCAAAAGAAGAAGAATGTTATATTCAATGGGTGTCAGCTTCACAGGCTCATCGTCCACCGTAACCTGCTTGGTATCATCATTGATAATAAGTCCTCCCACCTGATATACAGACTTGCTTTCTGCATTCAGGCTGCCTAAGGAGGTGTACCTCCTGAGATTGGATTTTACTCTGGCAGCAAGCTCAAGCGGATTAAAAGGCTTAGTAATATAATCATCTGCGCCAATATTCAGACCAAGGATCTTATCCGTGTCCTCCGATTTTGCAGACAAAATTATGATGGGTATACTGCTGTTTTCACGAATCTTTAAAGTAGCCCGAATTCCATCCAGCCTGGGCATCATAATATCCATAATGAGAAGCTGAATATCCTCCTTTCTCAGTACCTCCATTGCCTGCTCTCCATCATAAGCCTTAAATATGCGATAGCCATCCTGAATGAGATAAATCTCAATTGCGTCTACAATTTCCCTGTCATCGTCACAAACCAGAATATTTGCCATTTTGCACCTCCCCATCCGCTTCACCGGACATCAATTTTGCTTCAGCAGCAGAAACGCGCCGAGATTTCCTCTCTTTCCCCCTGTGGCCCTGTGGGAAAACAAATACTCAGGATTATGACAAGTACAAATGTCAGTAACCGTTATCCTGTCAAGGGGAATCCCCGCCTTCCTCAGAATCAGCAAATTTGCAAGCCATAAATCCAGCTGGTATTTCCCCGGCCTTCTGCCAGGAGTCAACACCCGCAAAGGCTTTTCCTGCCAATCAAAAAACCTGGCGCTTTGCGTAAGCTCCTCTAAAAGCTCCGGGCTTTCTTCAGACATTGTCCGGAAGCTCTCCGCCGCATTTCCATCCACCTCATAGCAATCACGGCAGATAGAAGGTCCAATTGCAGCCAGCAACTCTTCCGGCCTGGAGCCAAAGCATTGTTCCATAGCTTCCACCATATGCCTGCCCATCTCAGAAGCCGTCCCTCTCCATCCTGAGTGCGCCAATCCAATGGCCTCATGCACCGGATCAAGAAAATATAAGGGCACACAATCCGCATAACCCGTCACCAGCACAATCCCTTTTTCGCAGGTAATCAATCCATCCACATCCTGATAATCCAAAGGCCGGACAATTCCTTTTCCCCGATCCTTGTTTGTCACAAGACGTATGTTCACAGTGTGAGTCTGCTGGGACAGAACCATGTCCTGTACGCTGCAGCGCAGCACAGCCGCTATCCGTTCATAATTGACCAGCACATCTTTCGGATTATCCCCTCTTGTAAAACTCAGATTCATGGAGGAATAAATTCCACGGCTGACGCCGCCCAGCCGGGTGCTGAACAAATGCTCCACCATACCCGTAGCTTCAAAGGACGGAAAAGTAAGATATTCCATCTCTCCTTCACGGTTTTGCCGAACATTTTTTTCCAAACCGCTGCCTGCTCTTTTAATTTGAAACATAGCCTTCCTTCCTTTCAGCGACATTTAGAATTGGCGGCGACTGCCCAAACAGCCGTATTTGTTTAACCTCCTTACCCTCTGCAAATATGAGGAAAAGCGTTTATGACCCAGAAGATTTCTTCTCCCTGAATGGCTACAACGTCGTAACGCACAGCAGAGGAATCGTCCACCCCTTTCATCATCCTGTAATAATCGGCTGTCCTGCAGATTCTTCTTTGCTTAAAGGCAGTGACCGCCTCCAGAGCGCTGCCCCGATTTTTCGTACTCCGGTATTTCACCTCCACAAAAACAAGGTATCCCTCATGGCGTCCGATAATGTCAATTTCTCCCTGCCTGCAGCGAAAATTCCGGGCAGTGACGTAAAATCCCCGTCTTTCCAGATATTCTGCCGCCAGCCGCTCCTTCTCCGCTCCCATTTCTTTTCGATTCAAATCTCTTCCCCCGGCTGCCTTTTTCCCACTACTTTTTCATCTTACTTCTAAGCCGATCCATAGAATCCACAAAAACAAGGATTTCCGCCACCACTTCATAAAGCTCCGGAGGAATCATATCTCCGATCTGCAGTCTGGAAAGGGTATCCGCCAGCTTGTCATCTCTGTGAATGGGCACGTCACTTTCCTTCGCCCGTTCAATAATTCTCTCTGCCAAAAGCCCTCTTCCGCTGGCAATGACCTTAGGAGCGGCCTCGCTGGGATCATATTCCAGCGCGATGGCCTGTTTGGGCTTTGTTCCATCTTTCTGCCGATTATCCGTCATTTTTACCTCTCATTCTTACCATCAGGCCCTCATGTCAAAAGCATAATGTCCCATGGGCACGTGTCCTGTCTGCTTCAACAGCGGCAGAATGCCGCTCTCCTGTTTATCCTCCGGCTGATTTTGCGTCTCTCTTACCTGCATGGCAAAGCTGCAGTCATATCCTCTGCTCTGAATCCTATTTGTCAAAAGCTCCATATGAGGCTCCAAAAAATCAAGCAACTCTTCGTCCCCCACATAAAACCGGGTATTTACCTTCTCCCCCTGCATGGCCACATAAACGTCAACAGGCCCCAGATGCTCCATATCCAGATGAAGCAGTGCGCTGATCTGCCCCTTGCTTTCCGCCAGATTTCTCTTATTGGTAAAAACATAGAGATCGCCGTGCGCTCTGCTCTGCTGGAGCCTCACGGGCAGCTGCACATAAGTATACATCTGATTGATCTGCTGCAAAAAGTCCAGGTTCCGCACAATGCCTTCGGCAGCTCTGTGAACCGGGGTTCCTGCCTGCCCCGCCTCCTCCAGCACCTGGGCCAACTGCTTCAGCTGCCTGTCCATTCTGTCGTATAGCTCATTTACACGCCCCGGCTCGGCAACGTCTTCCGGACGCAGAGACCAAAAATCTTTAAATGCCTGAGATAAAACGTTCTGAAGTTCCTTGAGGGTCTGCTCTCTCTGAAAGCCTCCCCCTGAGAGTATATGCTCCAGAAGCGCGGACAGCTCTCCCCTGTTTCCCAGGATGGCCTGCAGTCCGGACTGCGCTCCGGTATTCTGTCCATTTTCTCCCGGAATCCCTCCCCCTGCCGATCCAACGCTTTCAGTCGGCCTCTGGCTCTGTGCATATTCGCCCTGAAGATTTTCTGAGTTTGCAGGATTTCCTTCCGGTATGATTCCCGGCCGGGAACCGGCGGCCTGTTCTGAGGCTGGAAAATCCCCAATTCCTCCTTCTCCCACAGACCTTGCAAGCGCATTTGCCAGAATATCTCTCAATGCCTTTATCAGAGCCTCGTTTCCTCCCCCATAGGTCTCCCCCATATGTGCGGCCTCCTGTGAAAGCATAGAAAAAAGCTCTCCCAAAATCCTGGATGCTCCCTTTACATCTCCTTTTTGAAGCAGACTTTCAAAGGTTTGCGAGAAAGACTCCAGTAATTGATCCAATCCCGCTTCCAGTCTGTAGGAAAGATTTTTATAGGAAGATATCTGTGTCAGGTTGTTTTCAGTTACGGGCAGCCCCAGGCGGTGCAGATCCAAAAGATCCACCAAAGTTGCATCCATATGAGAATTCAACTCTCTGTAAACCTGCTGCAATGTATTTTTGTCAATGGGAAGCCCCGCCTTCATAAGCTGCTCTGTCATAGAAGCTGTAGTCTCATTCACCGGAAGCCCTGCCATATCCAACGCCTTGAGAATATTCTCATCTGCAGCCATATTTTCAAACAGAGGGCTCAGCATCAGAACAGCTCCGTTGTTTTTTATCTGAAAAACCATACTTTTCCCGATTTCAAGATTCATTCCCTGCTCCATCCTGGCGCTCAGCAGCATATCCTCGGCAATCCGAACAAGAACTTCGCTTCCACTTCGAGATACAATTTCTCCCTGCAGGGTCTGCCCCGGAGAAAGAGCCCTGATCTGACGGTCCGTCATAGTATTACCCGCCCCGTTTTTTCCCAATAGGGAACCACTCTCCGGACTTTTTTGAGAACGACCTGCGTCTCCCGCTGTTTTTTCCCTTGTAAATAACTGTGTCAATTTCATAGGCTTTCCTCAAATATTATCCTTCAGTCACAAAATTTTTGATGAAGCTGCGCCGATGGATTGGAGAGGGACCATATTTTTTCAGCGCTTCTATATGCCCGGCGCTGCCGTATCCCTTATTCAGTCCAAAATCATATACCGAAAACAAGGTGTCATAATTCCGCATTATTCTGTCTCTGGTCACTTTGGCAAGAATGCTTGCCGCTCCAATGGAAATACTCTTGGCATCTCCCTTGACAATGGGAATCTGCAAAATGTCCACGCCGGGTATCGTCACCGCATCGTTCAAAAGAATGCCCGGCCTTACGGATAATTTCACTATGGCCTCGCGCATCGCCTCATAGGTAGCCTGCAAAATATTGATTTCATCAATTCTTGCCGGTGAAACAATACCCACTCCCCAGGCCAATGCCTGCTCTGTAATCACATCGTACAGCTCTTCTCTCTTTTTTTCGGACAGCTTCTTGGAATCGTTTATATATAAAATACTGCAGTTTTTCGGCAAAATAACCGCTCCCGCCACAACCGGTCCCGCCAGAGGCCCTCTGCCCGCTTCGTCAACGCCACAGATAGCTCCGTAATCCTCGTATTTTTTCTCGTAAAACCTTAGACTCTCAATTCTTTGCTTTTCCTTCTCCAAAAGCTTAAGCCTCTTTTCGGCTGCATCCACCAGCTTCTGTACTCCCCGGCGATGATCCTGTCCGTACTTTGCAATCAGTTCAGGCATCTCATCCGGAGAAGCCGCCTGAAACAGTTCCTTTATCTTGTCAACTTTATCCATTTTTCCCTCTTTTAAATGCTTACTGGTGCTTTAGAATCCCAAATTCGGAAAGCGGCCATATGCGCAGCCATGCCCTTCCGATAATGTCATCCCGATGTACATTTCCCACAATCTGCGTGCGGCTGTCGCTGCTGTTATTGCGATTATCCCCCATAACGAAATATTCATCCTCCCCGAGAACCACCGGACTTGCAGCAATCCCAATGTTCTCAGGGCGGATGACCTCTCTTCCGTAACTTTCCGAAAGGATCTCACCGTTGATATAAATGTTTCCCTCCTCGTCTATCTGTACGGTTTCTCCGGGAAGACCGATAATCCGCTTAATGTAATAGGTGTCTGTCTGGTACTGAAAGGGAAACACAATAATGTCAAACCGCTGAGGATCGCTGAAACGATAAGTGATCTTGTCCACAATCAAATTATCTCCGTCGGAGAGAGTTGTCTCCATGGACTCCCCCTCAACCTCTGTTCTCTGTCCTACATAAGTGATGACAATATATGTAACGCAGAGCACGGCTAAAAGGTAGAGACCCGTACTCAGCAATTCCTTCAAAACTTTATTCATTCTTCCAAAGCTCCTTCCTTCGGCCTCTCCAGGGTAATCCGCCCCAGCCTGCCGCTTCTGAAGTCATCCGTTAAAATCATGCAGGCCCTGTCCAAATCCAGACTTTCTCCCTTTCCATAGCATTTCCTGCTTTCAGCAATCATCTCAAGAATCCGATAAGGTTTCCTCTCCGGCTTTATGCCGTAACGTTCTGCAAACGCCTGGGGGTAAAGCTTCTGCAAAAGCTCCGTCAAATCACAGGCCAACTGCTGCATGGGAACAATCTCATCATTCATGGAACCTATAAAAGCCAGCTTTTTGCCAACCTCCTGATCCTCAAATTTTGGCCAGAGTATCCCGGGAGTGTCCAAAAGCTCCAGGTTTTTGTTCAGTCGTATCCATTGCTTTCCCTTTGTTACTCCAGGCTTATTGCCGGTCTTTGTACATGCCTTCCCTGCAAAAGAGTTGATAAAGGTGGATTTTCCTACGTTGGGAATGCCCGCCACCATGGCTCTTACCGGCCTGTTCACAATCCCTCTTTTCTTGTCTCTCTCAATCTTTTCCCGGCAGGCCTCCCCTACAAGTCCCTGAATCTTTTTCACGCCTTCCCCCGTCCTGGAATTCATCTCCAGCACATATGCTCCCCTATCCGTAAAATAATTGATCCACTGCCGGTTGTATACCGGATCCGCCAGGTCTGCCTTGTTCAAAAGGACAATACGCCCCTTATTTTTTCCAAGTTCATCAATATCAGGGTTACGGCTGCTTGCCGGAATGCGGGCGTCCACCAGTTCTATAATCAGATCAATCAGCTTTATATTTTCCTGCATCATACGCTTCGCTTTTGTCATATGACCGGGATACCATTGATAATTCATATTATTCCTTCCTCTGTCCTTTTATTTGATCAACCCCATACCCAGCTCTTCACACGCAAAACGGAACCACGCCTTTCCGATAATATTTTCCTCCCTTACCGGGCCGATATTGGCGGAACGGCTGTCCTCGCTGCTGTTTGGGTTATCGCCTATGCAGAAATATTCCCCGCTGCCCAGAACAATGGCATTTTCAGCAATGCCCGGATCCAGAATTTTTTCCGTAACATACTCACTCTGCAGTCCGTTCACATACAAAACGCCATCCTGAACGCGTATGGAATCCCCCGGAATCCCCGCCACCCGCTTTACATAATAATGAGAATTTTCGTTTCCGTTTGGCAAAAAAACCACCACATCTCCGCGCCTGGGAGAGGACAAAATATACAGAAATCTGTCCACGCAAATCTGCTGCCCGTTGTACAGCACCGGCTCCATGGAAACCCCTACCACATTGGTGGTCATTCCAAAGAACCAGCTTGCCGCCACAGCTATAAAAACGGCGGCAAAAATACCGAAAATCCAACTGAAAATTTCCCTCAGGGCCGCCTGACTGATTTTTTTTCTTCTCTTGTAAAAGGTGAGTCCTTTGTTGTGCCTTGGCATAATTGCTTTCCTTTTGTATGAAGTGCTCTATTTCACAGCATGTCTGCTTTGAACCGATAACAGAGTCAGTATAACATATTTTCCTCCGCCGGAAAAGAGGCTGTGGCTGAAGGCGATAAATAAAACAAAAAGCCTGCAGCCACAACCTCCTATTCTGATCTCAGCGCCGTTACCGGATCGCTCTTTGCCGCTTTTTTCGAGGGAATCAGCCCTCCCAGCAAGGTCAACAGCACGCTGAGTATAATCAGTACTGCTCCGTAAACGGCGGGCAGAGACGCATTGATGTCCGTTGTTCCCGCCAGAGAATGTATGATTGCATTGCCGGGGATCAAGAGCAGCAGCGTCAGTCCGATTCCCAGCATGCCGGCACACAGGCCGATAATAAAGGTTTCTGCGTTAAACACCTGAGAAATATTTCTTTTGGAGGCGCCGATAGCACGTAAGATGCCGATCTCCTTTTTTCGCTCCAGCACACTGATATAAGTGATCACGCCGATCATAATAGAGGATACCACAAGGGAAATGGCCACAAAGGCCACCAGCACATAGCTGATAATATCTATAATTTCGGTGACGGAGGACATCAATGTTCCGACCAAATCTGTGTAGCTGATCACTTTTTCGTCATTTCCCTCTGCCTCCATACGACTGTTATAGTCGTCCAGAATTTTAAGGATTTCCGCCTTTGCTGCAAAATCCCGGGGATATATAGCAATCTGGCTTGGCTTATCGAAGTCGGCATACCCCAGCTTCTTTAAATTGCCGTCGTAGGAGGTATCCTGGGCGGACATGATAGCTTGCAGAAGTTCAGCCAATTCTTTCTCGTCCATATTAATTTGTATGGCATCCGCAAAGGCCTCCGTATCTATATGAAACCCATTTTTCATGTGATCTCCCAGACGGTCCACAGCCTGGCGCATGGCGGTTTCCACGCTGCTTCCCAGTTGACTCATCACCTGCTGCGCGGCATTTGTGATCTGAGCCTCAAGAGCCTGGGCGATTGCGCCGGAATAGGAATTCATTACCGTATTCATGTATCCTCTCAACACATTGGCAATCTGGGACTGCAGTTCTTCAACGTTTACAGCTTTCGCAATGCCCTCAGACAATTTCTGCTGTGCCTGGGGCGTCTGTAAATATGCCGAAAAATGCTCTCCCATCTTCTCCGGATCCGGAAGCCCGTTGGCAGCCGCATACTCCTGGTATCCTTCCATTATATTTTTTACCAGCGCCCTAATCTGCTGGGGTGTTATGGTGAATCCTTCTCCAAATCCCGGAATTCCTCCCGCATCTCCTCCTGAAACGCTCCCCCCCGCGTTCCCTCCTGAAACGGATGTGTCCGGCTGCAGCCCTCCTCCGGAAGAGATGATGTCTCTGATACTTTCCTGTATGCGCTGCTGTCCCTGAGGCGTCTGCAAATATTCCAGGAAATATTCGTTCAATTTGGAATAGTCAGCTTCCGGATGCGCCGACGCATATTCCTGATACCCATCAAAAAGATCATTCGTCAGCTGATGAATACCCTTGGAAGAAACCTTCAGATTCAAAGAGCCCACAATGTCCCCCATGCTCAGCTTTGGAAGCTCCGGCAGCTCTAAAGCCATTTGGTCAGAATCTAGCATATCGGCCAGATCCAGGACTCCATCCTCCATATGAAAGGAATCCGATAAATCTATTTCAAATGCGCTTTGGTATAAGCCAAAGGCCCTTCCCAGAGCCTCCTCATCAACTGTAAACAAAGATTCCAGCTGAAAACCGCTTTCTCCCTCCTCATCCCCGAAGGAATTGCCCGTCAGCACATTGGTTCCCGGATCTGCAAGCTGTTCCAGCACAATCTGGCTGGACGCCGCTTGTTCCATTACGTGCTCTGTCAAAGCCGCCGGGTAAGCAATGCCCGGACTGAGCATAGCGGCGACGGCGTCATCCGATGGCTGCACCACCCCCACAACGGTGATGTCCTCGCCCTCTGCAACCAGCTCCCGCATATATGCCTCATCGTCTGATTTATCCCTCCATAAATCATAATCGGCGTCATATTCATAATAATCTGCCGCATTTACCAGCTTAAAGGCAATCCCTATCATTTCATCATAGCCATAAGGTCGGATATCCGCCGGAACTTCCACCTTTTCCTCGGAAAGAAATTGACTAATCATTGCATCCAGCTCATCTGCGTCCCTCAATCCCAGAGTATATAAGAGAAAATCACTGACGCTTCCCCCCCCGAGGTAAGGGCTACAACGCACTCGTTATACTTCTCCGGCCATCTCCCGGCCTTGATTTCGTACTGTTCCTGAAATAAATCCGTATTTTCAGGCATTTGGTAAAACACGTCCGTGCTCATAAAGGAAGACATAAAGCTATCTGAGCCGGAGCCGATTCCCAGAGCCGAAAAGGAGCCATCAGGATTAACCTGCCGGATGTGGTTGCCGTCCAGCCGGTAAATCTGAGGATCCACATCATAGGTATACTCAACAGCTTTGGCGTAGTTCTCGATTCCGCTTTCGCCGCTGTCAAAATAAAGTTTCAAAGCCTCCAGATCATTGGAATCCACTGTGGAAAACATGCTGGCCAGCACCCGGGTAACGCCGATTTCTCCCGAATCTCCTTCCACTCTGGCGCTGCCCGGATCAAACATCATAGAAGATAAATTCATTGCCGTGCTTTGAATCTGCAGCGGATATTCAGAAAGCGTATCCTCTTCTATTGACTTAATATAGGCATTCACTCCATTGGAAAGTGACAATATCAACGCAATTCCGATAATCCCGATCGAACCCGCAAAAGAAGTCAGGAGCGTCCGGGCCTTTTTTGTGCCAAGATTTTGAAAGCTTAGTGAAAGAGCCGTCAAAAACGACATGGAGGTTCTGCCCATGCTTTTATGAACCGGACTCCCCAGACTGCTTTCTTCTATTTCAAAAGGGCAGGAATCAGATCTGATCTTACCATCCTTTAAATTCACAATACGAGTGGCATAGGCCTCAGCCAGCTCAGGATTATGCGTCACCATAACAACCAACCGGTCCCTGGCCACCTGCTTCAAAAGCTCCATAACCTGAACACTTGTCTCGCTGTCAAGAGCTCCCGTAGGCTCATCCGCCAACAGAATCTCCGGGTCATTAACCAGAGCCCTGGCTATTGCCACTCTCTGCATCTGGCCGCCGGACATCTGATTTGGTTTTTTATGAAGCTGCTGCCCCAGCCCCACCTGCTCCAGGGCCTTTTGCGCTCTCTTCTTTCTCTCTGCCTTTGAAACGCCGGATATGGTCAGAGCCAGTTCCACATTGGACAGCACCGTCTGATGAGGAATCAGATTATAGCTCTGAAACACAAAGCCTATAGTATGATTCCTGTAGGAGTCCCAGTCTCTGTCTTTATACTTTTTGGTGGAAATGCCGTTGATAATCAAGTCACCGCTGTCATAACGGTCAAGCCCCCCGATAATATTGAGCAGAGTTGTCTTGCCGGAACCACTGGGTCCGAGAATGGCGACAAATTCATTGTCTCTTAGATTCAGACTGACTCCATCCAGAGCTTTCTGCACCAGGTTCCCTGTTTTATATTCCTTGTATATTTGCTTTATCTGCAGCACATACACCACTCCTTCTTCTTTTGCCGCTCCAGTCCGGGCCCCGTCCGGTCTGATTAACAATCTTTTTCAGTTTACCATATCCCTCCGTTTTTCAAAATAATAACTATAGAAAACTTCCCTAAAATTTTCATAAAAAAGAAAAAAGCTACCGCATCATAATGATACAGCAGCCTGTCTTCAGCTTTGTCCGGAATCTATTTATTTAACCAGCTCTTTTACCTTGGCCCTTTTGCCTATGCGGCCTCTTAAATAATTCAGCTTTGCACGTCTTACCTTACCTCTTCTAACCACTTCAATTCTCTCTACATTAGGAGAATGCAGCGGCCAGGTCTTCTCTACACCGATTCCATTGGAAGTCTTTCTTACAGTGAAGGTCTCTCTGTTTCCTCCGCCCTGTCTCTTGAGAACAACCCCTTCAAACACCTGGATTCTTTCGCGGTTTCCCTCTTTGATCTTGCCGTAAACCTTCACAGTGTCTCCAACGGAAAACTCTTCTACATTGGCCTTCAGTTGTTCCTTTTCGATTTCTCTGATAATTTCACTCATTATGAGCCTCCTTTTTAAAAATGGATGTTCTTAATACGCTTAGTAACAGAGGACCATCTCGTTTTTGCAACATTTGCATTCTATCATACAAAAACCTCAATTGCAAGCTCTTTTTAATCCTTTTTCCCAAGCCACCAGATTGTGCCGGAAGAGGGGTAAAGTCCAAGCCTTTCCTGCAAGCCCAGGGAGGTCTCGTTTCCTGTCACCACATGGCCGTATGGGGTCCAGCCCTTCTCGCAAATACGATTGATCGCATAGGACTCCAAAGAAATTCCCAGGCCCTTCCTTCTGTGAGTTTCCTCCACAAAAAGCATCCCCAGGCTTCCATCATTGTGTATGCCAATAAATCCCACTGGCTTTTCGTCACAAAAGGCGCCGTACATCGCTCCTGCCCGAATACGTTCAGCCACATATTCAGAATCTCCCATGTGGTAGCGCTCTCTCACATACGGGATGAATTCCTCCCCCAGAAGCCGTATATCCTTATATTTCACGGGAAGCGCCTGCTTCTGAGGATAACATACCTGAATACATTCATGAAAAATTTCACAGGAAAATCTGTTGCAGATAGGCTCATTCAAAAAATCCTGAGAAGTCACAAACAGACTTGCATCCTTCGGAACCTTCTCCAAAAGCCTCTCTCCCGTCTCTGCATTCTGAGCACTTATCATACATAATCTGCTGGTCCTATCGTACAAAAGCACATTTCCCCGGTCTGCGTACAAAATTTCCGCCTTTCCCCGGCGCAGGCTTTCTATCATGTGAATTTTTTCCCTTTTCTCCCTCGAAAGCCATCTGATCAGCTCTTCCTTTCTGATATACTCCTTATAGAGATCGGGGCGTCTGCTTTTGGTGAGCTCCTCCGACCGCTCCCGCCGCCATTCCGCAATTTTTTTATGGTCTCCCAAAAGAAGCACAGCTGGAACCTCTCTGCCATGCCACACCCTGGGTCTGGAATACTGGGGATATTCCAGCAGATCATTAAAAAAGCTTTCCGATTCAGATGAAGAATCATTGTGAAGCACACCGGGTACAAGTCTGGAAATGGCATCGATCATCACCATTGCCGGAAGCTCCCCCCCCGTCAGCACATAATCTCCTATGGAAATATAATCCGTCGCCACTTCCTCCAAGACACGCTGGTCAATTCCTTCGTAGTGTCCGCAGAGAAAGACAAGCTCCTCCAGTCTCGAAAGCTCCTGCGCTATTTTCTGAGTAAAGGGAACCCCCTGGGGCGTCACGTAGATGGTGCGTAGCTTTCGTCCTCCCGTCACCGCTTTGTGGGCGTCATACACTGGCTGCGCCTGTATCAGCATGCCTGCACCGCCTCCATAGGGATAATCATCTGCCTTGCCGTGCCTGTCCGCAGTATAGTCCCTGATATTTACCGCATCAATGGATATTATTTTTTTTTCCGCAGCCCTGCCAAGAATGCTGGTATTCAACCCCCGCAGGATCATATCGGGAAATAACGTCAAAACATAAAATTTCATACTTATACCCCTCGTCTGCTTTACAGCAGACATCAGTCTAAAAGTCCATCCAAAATGTGTACCCTGATAAAGCCATCCTCTACATTCACAGCAAGAATACACTGTCTGATAGCAGGAAGCAAAAGCTCTCTCCCATCCCTGGTTTTGATTACATACACATCGTTGGCGCCGGTTTGTATGACCTCCTCCAGTACGCCAAGCTCTTTTTCTTCCTCATCCAGCGCCTTAAGCCCTATAAGATCAGCGATAAAGTATTCGTTTCGTCCCAGAGGAACCGCATTTTCTCTGGCCACATACAGTTCCTTCTGACGGTATCTCTCCACATTATTTATACTGTCCAGGCCCTTAAACTTCAAAATCACCATCTGCTTGAAAAATTTTACGCTCTCTATCTGAAGGGCAATCATCTGCCCGTCTTTCTCCAGAAGCACTTCTGTGAGTTTTTTAAATCTCCTTGCGTCATCCGTGGTAGGATATACCTTTACCTCTCCCTTAATCCCATGAGTGGATGTGATAATTCCCACCTTCAAAAAGTCTTCCATTTTTCCTCCATAGCCACAAGCTTTCAAACCCAAGGCAGGGTTTCACGACGTTTTCTGCCAAAAAAACAGGCGGCCCGCAGAGCGTGCCGCCCGGATTCTTTAGACGATTTCCACGTCCACCTTTTTGTTGTCTTTGGATGCTGCCGCCTTTACAACAGAGCGGATTGCTTTCGCAATTCTCCCCTGCTTTCCGATAACCTTGCCCATATCGGATGCAGCTACATGAAGTTCTATGACCATATCCCTGCCTTCGGTCCTTTCCGTTACGACTACCTCATCCGGATGATCAACAAGCGCCTTTGCAACTACTTCAACCAATTCCTTCATAAGCTACCTCCACAGAACGAATCTTATTTTTCGATACCCGCCAGCTTAAAAAGCTTCCCAACAACCTCTGTGGGCTGCGCTCCGTTTGCAAGCCATTTTTTAGCCAGCTCCTCATTGATCTTGAAGGTGCTGGGATCCGTATTGGGATCATAATATCCGATCTCCTCGATAAACTTTCCATCTCTGGGAGAACGGGAATCGGCTACGATAATTCTATAAAAAGGCGCCTTTTTCTGTCCCATTCTTCTTAATCTGATTTTTACTGCCATTGTTCTTTCCTCCATTGAATACTGTAAATTATTTTCGGGCAGATGCCCGGAGCGTCTGCTCATCTATCGATAAGGATTCTCCTGAACAGAGAATCCATATCTCCATTTTACAAGATGCTAAAAGGGAAATCTTCCCTTCCCCATTCCCGGAAAACCTCCCAGCATTCCCCGCCGGCCTTTTCCGCCTCCCAGCTGCTTCATCATCTTCTGGCTCTGCTCAAACTGTTTAATAAAACGATTGACCACCGCAATATCTACTCCCGCCCCCCTGGCAATCCGATGCTTTCTTCTGGGATTTAGCAGCTTGGGATTTCTTCTCTCCTCTACCGTCATGGAAAGCACTATGGCCTCCATATGCTTTAGCTGCTTCTCATCTATCATGGATTCCAGGTCTCCTGCCTTTATACCCATGCCGGGCAGCATACTCAGAATGCTGGAGAGCCCTCCCATATTTTTCATCTGTTTCATGCTTTCCAGGTAATCCTCAAAGTCGAATTTTCCCTTTTTCATGCGGCCCGCCATCTCACGGCCCTTTTCTTCATCCAAATCCATGCTGGCCTGCGCCTTGTCAATCAGGGAAAGCACATCTCCCATGCCCAGAATCCGGCTTGCCATGCGATCCGGATAAAACTGCTCCATATCGGACAGCTTTTCTCCCATACCCACATAAAGGATGGGCTTGCCAGTTACTGCCTTGATGGAAAGAGCGGCGCCGCCCCTGGTGTCTCCATCCAACTTTGTAAGAACCACACCGTCAATTCCGATCTGTTCATCGAATTGTCCGGCCACATTCACCGCATCCTGCCCCGTCATAGCGTCCACCACCAAAAGCGTCTGATGAACCATCACCTTTTCCTTGATTTCCTGGAGCTCCCTCATCATGTCTTCATCCACGTGAAGCCGTCCGGCAGTATCCAGAATCACAGCATTATGCCCATTTTTTTCCGCATAAGCTATGGCTTCCTTTGCAATTTGGGCAGGCGTGTGGTCCGTACCCATGGAAAACACATCCACCTCCTGCTTTTTTCCGTTAATCTGCAGCTGTTCGATTGCTGCAGGACGATAAATATCGCAGGCCGCCAGCAAAGGTTTTTTGCCCTTCTGTTTCAGCTTTCCGGCAATTTTTGCCGTTGCGGTGGTTTTTCCCGCTCCCTGAAGTCCCACCATCATAATCACAGTTATGGATTTTCCCGGCTGAAGAGCAATCTCCGTAGTTTCGCTTCCCATGAGGGCGATCATCTCTTCATTAACAATTTTTATGACCATCTGTCCGGGATTCAAACCGTTCATTACATCCTGACCCACGGCTCGCTCTTCTACGGCTTTTATAAACTGCTTCACCACCTTGAAGTTTACGTCCGCCTCCAGCAAAGCCATCTTTACTTCCTTCAGAGCCGTCTTCACATCCTCTTGGGTCAGGCGTCCCTTGCTTCTTAAGTTTTTAAATACATTCTGCAGTTTATCCGTCAAGCTTTCAAATGCCATAGACTACTCCTTACAATTCCTTCAAGAGTTCCCGGGATAAGCTCCTGATGCGCTCCATCCTTTCTTGCACCTCACAGAGCCGGTCATGCCCGTTCTCTCTCTCCTCTTTTTCGTCCAGACGGGTCAGACGTTCGATTTCACTGATTTTTTCCTTGGCTAACGCAAACCGCTCCACCAGATGCAGCTTGCTTTCATAATCCTGTAAAATCCTGTCGCAACGCTTGATCAGGTCGTGAACTCCCTGTCTGCTGATGCCCTGTTCCTGGGCAATTTCTCCCAGAGACATGTCATTGCAGACCGCGTCTTCATAAATGCTTTGCTGATGGGGCGTCAAAAGCTCTCCGTAAAAGTCGTACAGAAGCACCTGATGAAAAATTTTGTCCATGTCTAACCACCTTGCCCAGAATACTACACTTACGTTCTGCTGTCAAGTATTTTTTCTTTACACTTTACAGCTTTTCACTGAAATAGCTTTTGTAACCCTCTCCATATATTTCCATGGCACTGGTTACAATCATAAATGCAAGCGGATCCTCTTCCTTCACAATTGCCTCCGCTTTATAGGCAATCTGCTTTTTGATCGCACACAAAATCACATTTTTTTCCCTGCCGCTGTATGCGCCGCTGCCCTGTATATGAGTAACGCCAATGTCCAGCTCCTGCAAAAGCCGTCTGGTAATGTCTTCAGACCTGTCGCTGATAATATAAATCAGCTTTGCCCCGTCTCTTCCATACAATACAATATCCAAAATGAAGGATGTGAGAATTGCCGCCACCGCCGCATACAGCGCACTGTCAATATCCCCGAACACCACCGCTGAAGCAGCCACAATCAGCGCGTCAGTCAAAAGAAACAGAAAGCCTGTCTTAAGATAAGGAAATCTCACCCGAAGAACTTTGACAATAATATCCGTTCCCCCAGTGGTAGCCCCCGCCTTGAATACAAGACCTATACCCACCGCAAGCAAAGCGCTTCCGGCAAGCGCCGCAAGAAAAGGATCCTTTGTGACCGCTCCCAGAGGAGTCACAAGATTGGTAAAAAATGAGGTGAGGGCGGTGCAGTACAGAGTGGACACAATAAAGCGAAAACCGAACCTCCAGGCCCCCAGCGCCAGAATGGGAAGATTAATAATCAGAATCCAGGTTCCGGTTTCCAGTCCTGAAAGACGATTTAAAATAATGGCAATACCTGTAACCCCTCCTGGTGCAAGGGAATTGGGATCCAGAAAAAGACCGACGGCAAGGGCATAAACAAAGGAAGCTGCTGTAATAACCGCATATTCTTCCATGCTCCTTTTGGCGCCTTTGCGTATTTTTCCATCATTTCCATTTTGAATCATATGTGTCATATACAGCTCCCTTTTATTATTTTTCTTTGCGGCTTCCCATTGCTATGCACAAAAAAACCACATATATAGTATATGCGGTTTTTCCGGCAAATCCAATACTGTTTTCTTTCATTCAATCAAATATTTGTCCGTACAAGCTTAGGCTTGTATCCCTCCTTCTCCAGAGCGGCAATGATCTGGTGCTTATGTTCCGTTCCAAAGGCTTCCAGAGTAATACGCAGTTCCACTGCCGCATTCCTATTAATGGACACAAACTGATTGTGCTCCAGCTTAATCACGTTACCGTTTACTTCCGCAATAATACCGGATACCCGGTACAGCTCTCCTGGCTTGTCTGGAAGCAGTACGGACACGGTAAATATCCTGTCTCGCATGATCAGTCCCTGCTGCACTACGGAAGACATGGTAATTACGTCCATATTTCCGCCGCTCAGAATAGAAACCACTTTTTTATCCTTTACCTCCAGGTGCTTCAGAGCCGCCACAGACAAAAGACCCGAATTTTCCACAATCATCTTATGGTTTTCCACCATATCCAAAAAGGCTACAACCAGTTCCTCATCCCCTACTGCAATGATGTCATCCAGATTTTTCTGAAGGTAGGGAAACAGTCTGCTTCCCGGCGTCTTCACCGCCGTGCCGTCAGCAATGGTGTTCACCTTGGGAAGCGTGGTCACCTTTCCCTCCTTCAGAGAAACCTGCATACAGTTGGCTCCTGCCGGCTCAACTCCCACCACCCGGATTTTCGGATTCAAAAGCTTTGCCAGAGCAGATACCCCCGTGGCAAGTCCTCCGCCTCCGATGGGCACCAGAATATAATCCACAAGCGGCAGCTCCTTTACAATTTCCATTGCAATGGTTCCCTGACCTGTGGCCACTGTCAGATCATCGAAAGGATGGATAAAGGTATATCCGTTCTCCTGCGCAAGCTCATACGCCTTTGCACAGGCCTCATCGTAAACATCTCCCCACAGAACCACCTCCGCCCCATAGCTCTTGGTACGGTTTACCTTCATCAAGGGAGTGGTCGTGGGCATAACAATGACAGCCTTAGCCCCATAGCATTTTGCGGCGTAGGCTACACCCTGAGCATGATTTCCCGCGGAAGCCGTGATAAGTCCCTTTTCCCGCTCCTCCTTTGTCAGAACGCTTATCTTATAGTAAGCTCCCCTTACCTTGTAGGCTCCGGTAAGCTGCATATTTTCAGGCTTCAGATAAACTTTGTTGCCCGTCCGAGCGCTGAAATAATCACTGTATACCAGTTTTGTCTCCAGGGTTACCTTTTTTACCGCTTCTGATGCCTCCTCAAATTTCTCCAGTGTCAGCATTTGTTCTTCCATATATTTTTCTCCTTTCCCCCCCTAGTCCCCGCCGTCCGGAAAAGCCGCTGCCGTCTTTCTGTATTTACGCATCCACATCAAACAGTGCGTTAACAAACTCATCAGAATTAAATTTCTGCAAATCCTCAATGGTCTCCCCCACTCCGATATACTTTACCGGAACCTTCAGCTCAGACTGAATTGCCACAGCAATGCCACCCTTTGCCGTTCCATCCATTTTTGTCAGAATAATTCCGGTGAGATTGGCCACTTCGCCGAACTCTCTGGCCTGCACAAGGGCGTTCTGTCCGGTAGTTCCATCAAGAACAATCAGATTCTCCCTGTGTGCATCAGGAAATTCTCTGTCTATAATCCGGTTCATCTTGCGCAGCTCCTCCATAAGATTCTTCTTATTGTGGAGTCTGCCCGCCGTATCAATCAGGAGAACGTCCACCCCTCTTGCTTTGGCTGCGTTGACGGCGTCAAACACCACGCTTGCAGGATCCGCCCCTTCCTTTCCGCCGATCATGGGAACTCCTGCCCGCCTGGCCCATTCCTCCAGCTGGTCGCCCGCCGCCGCCCGGAAGGTATCCGCTGCCGCAATCAGCACCTTTCTTCCGCTTTCCTTCAGCTTTCCCGCAAGCTTTCCCACCGATGTGGTTTTCCCTACGCCGTTGACGCCGATCACCATAATAACGGACTGCTCTCTCTCAAAATCATAGGCGGTATCATCCACCTGCATCTGTTCCTTTATGCTCTCAATCAAAAGCTCCTTACACTCCGAAGGCTCCTTAATATGACGTTCCCTGACCTCCTTTTTGAGTCGCTCTACAATGGCTGTGGTTGCGTTTACGCCAATGTCGCCCATAATGAGAATTTCTTCCAATTCCTCATAAAAATCGTCGTCAATGGCAGAAAAACCGCTGAATACCGAGTCTATTCCTTTTAAAATATTCTCTCTGGTCTTGGTAAGGCCGGCTCTAAGCCTGGCAAAAAAACCCCTTTTTTCTTCACTCATATGCCGCTTCCTTTCCAGCGCGTATGCCAATGGATCCCGCGCTAATTCTCCAGCTCCTTGTCAATCAGGCTGACGCTGACAAGGGTGGAAACTCCTTTTTCCTGCATTGTTATGCCGTAAAGCCTATCCACCTGTTCCATGGTTCCTCTTCTGTGAGTAATCACAATAAACTGTGTATTCTTTGTAAGCTTATGCAGATACCTGGCAAATCTTCCCACATTGGAGTCATCCAGAGCCGCCTCTATTTCATCAAGAAGACAGAAGGGAGATGGCTTCAAATTCTGTATCGCAAACAAAAGGCTGATGGCCGAAAGCGCTTTCTCCCCGCCGGAAAGCTGCATCATATTCTGCAGCTTTTTGCCCGGCGGCTGGGCGATAATTCGGATTCCCGCCTCCAGAATATCCTGATCTTCCATAAGTTCCAAAGTAGCCTTTCCTCCTCCGAACAGCTCTTTGAAAACTTTGTCGAATTCCCTTCCTATCTGGGCAAACTTTTCCGTAAACTGTCTGCGCATGGCGCCATCCAGCTCTTCGATAATGTCCTCCAGAGCTTTTTCAGCCTCCACCAGATCATCGTGCTGTCCCTTGAGAAAAGTGTAACGGTCCATAAGATTTCTGTAATCTTCAATCGCATTTACATTGACATCTCCCAATCTTTTGATCTGCTCCTTCAAAGAGGCGATTTCTCTCTTCATAGCCGGCAGATCCGTCATGCCTTCCTGTTTAAGGGCTGATGCGTCGCTTAAGGTAATTTCATATTCATCCCACATATAATTGATCTGGGCCTCTATGGAATCCTCCAGCTTCTCTCTCTGGGCGTTCAGACGATAAACCTCCTTATCCAGAGAATTCATTTGTCCGGACAACTCCTCCCGTCTCTCAAAAAAGCTTTTCTGACGGGCAGACAGCGCATCCTTCCGGGCAATATCCAATTTAAGCCTGTTCTGGGAATCATTTTGAGCCTCATGAGAATCTGCAATGGTTTTTTCAATTTCTTGGATATTTTTTTTCTTTTTATCAACTTCCAGCGCATTTTCTTCCAAAGCCTGAAGAATCTCTGAAAGCTCTTCCCGAAATCTTGCAAGCTCAGCGTCAATACGATCTGCGTTAGACTGTTTAAAAGTCTGTGCCTGCAACATTTTTTCCACTTTCAGTTCCCATTCCGAGGCTTTTGTGGCCGCCTGTGTCTCAACCGCCCTCTTTTCTTCCAGCTGCTTCTGAAAACTAAGGATTTTTTCCTGAGTTATCTTTTCCATCTCTTCGCTGGATATAAGCTCTTCCGCCACGGCCTTCTTGCCGTTTTTCATCTCAAGTATTTTCTCCTCCAGCTCTTTTTCTTCCGCCTGGAGAGACTTTGCGCCTTCCATCTCCTCCTCCATACGCTCCCTCGCCTGAGCGATATTGAGCCTCGCCGTATTTTGTTCGATGGATTTTCTCTGAATATCGGTTTTGAGAGCCTCCAGCTCCATGCGCAGACCGTTGCGCCGCTTCTTGGTTTCCTCAATGTCCCCGTTAATCTTTTCTATGGAGGAAAGAAGAAGCTGCGTCTGCTTCTCCAGCTCCTCTATCTCCCTTCTTCTCCCCAGAAGATTGCTGTTATTTTTAAATGCGCCGCCGCTGATAGCCCCTCCGGGGACGAGAAGCTCTCCCTCCAAGGTCACCATTCTGATGCTGTAGCCGAATTTCCTGGCGATCCGCACCGCATTATCCACATTGTCCACCACAAGAATACGCCCAAGCATAGCCTGCGCCACGCTTCGGTACTGCTCCCTGGTCTTAACCAACTCATCCGCCAGCCCGATCACACCGGATTCCTCCAGCGCTTCCTGATTTTTAAACTGCTGAGGCTTATTGATACTTGTGAGAGGAAGGAAGGTCGCTCTTCCCAAACGATTTGTCTTTAAAAAACCAATCATTTTCTTTGCGGTTTCCTCATCCCTTGTGACCACGTTCTGAATATTGCCGCCAAGAGCCGTCTCAATGGCGGTCTCATACTGTTTCTCCACTTTGATGATATCCGCCACAACACCGATGATTCCCTTTTCCTTCTCCTTCTGCTCCATCACCTTTTTAACGCTGCCGCCGTATCCTTCATAGCGCTCCGTCAGATTGGACAATGCCTCCAGCCTGGAGCTTTCCTGGTGATAAGAAGCCTGCGCCTGTCTGAGCTCCCCATCCTTTTGCGCAAGCTGCCTGCGGATCTCTCCCAGCTCCTGCTCCGTTTCCGCCTCCCTCCTGTTCATCCGGGCAAGTTCCTCCGTAATACTTTCGAAGCTCTCCTCCAGAAAACGAATGGTATCCACTCTGGCGGCTTCGTCAGATTTTACCCTGAGAATCCTGGAATTCAGCTCAGCCCTGCGGATATTGATCTGTTCAAGCATGGTGTCATAGCGCCCCAGCTTTGACTTAATGGCAGCGCGCTGATTCAGCTCTCCGATAATGGCATTCTTTCCCTCTTCAATATGGCTGTTCAGCTCCTCAATCTCATTCTGGATTTCCTCCAGCTCCTCTCTGGCTCTCTCCGAGGCTTCTGTCATTTCCTGAAGCTGTCTGTCTGTTTCCTGCTTGTGTGCCAGAATCCGGTTTTTTTCCTGATCCCGGGATACAATTTCTTGCTCCACGGCCTTTTTTCTTCCGCGCAAATGACCTTCGCTTCCTCTGGCGGAATTGATCTGCTCCTTGAGCACATTAATTTCGCCTTCCAGCCTGCCGCGCATCAGTCCCGAATCGGTAAGCATGCTCCTGGCTTCCTCTATCGCCGAGTCAAGGCTCTCTATTTCCTCTTGAATCCGGTCGTATTCTTCCTTAATTCCTTCATATTTTTCAGTAATGTCTCTGAGATCCCCATCCGCAATGCCGTATTTTTCCTCCACCATACCGAGCTGCTCCCTGAGCCTGTTGTTTTCCAGAAGAAATGCATTCACATCCAACGCCTTCAGCTCTTCCTTTTTTCTCAGGTATATCCGGGCCTTCTCAGACTGCTTTTCCAGAGGGCCTATCTGCTTTTCCAGCTCCGCCAAAATATCGTTCACCCGAATCAGATTCTGTTTTTCATTGGCAAGCTTTCCCTGGGCCGCCGCCTTTCTGCGCTTAAATTTCACAATTCCGGCCGCTTCATCAAAAAGTTCTCTTCTCTCCTCTGGCTTGCCGCTCAAAATCTTGTCAATCTGTCCCTGTCCGATAATGGAATACCCTTCCTTACCGATTCCCGTATCGTAAAACAGCTCATTGACATCCTTTAAACGGCAGGGGGTGCCGTTAATCAGATATTCACTTTCTCCGGAACGGTAAATTCTCCTTGCAACCGTCACCTCGTCATAATCGATGGCAAGTTGATGATCCCCATTGTCCAGGGTAATGGCGACATAGGCGTAGCTCAAAGGTTTTCTGGTCTCCGTTCCCGAGAAAATGACATCCTGCATGCTAGCTCCCCTAAGCTGTTTGATTCTCTGCTCTCCCAGCACCCAGCGCACTGCATCCGCCACATTGCTTTTACCGCTGCCATTGGGGCCTACAATGCCTGTGATCCCATTGTGAAACTGAAAAGTCAGCTTGTTTGCAAAGGATTTAAACCCCTGTATCTCAATGCTCTTTAAATACATATTCCCTCGTCTCTCAAAAGCAGCAGCGTTTTATAGGCGGCCTGCTGCTCCGCAGCTTTTTTGGTTCTTCCCGCTCCGGTTCCCATTTGTCTTCCCTCCATCACTACCTGAGCTACAAAAATTTTGTCGTGCTCCGGACCGCTCTCCTCCAAAAGCACATAGCTGAAATCCTTTTTCAGCTTTCCCTGTACCAGCTCCTGAAGGCTGCTCTTGCTGTCATAAAAAAGCTGCTTGTCCTCCAGATCGGACAAAATAAACCGGTTAATAAAGGCTCTGGCCGCTGCCATTCCCCCATCCAGGTAGATGGCGCCTGTAACAGCCTCCATAGCGTCGGAAATAATGCTGTCCCGCCTCCTGCCTCCCGTGCTCTCCTCCCCCTTTCCCAAACGCATGAACTGCCCCAGCTCCAGGTCTCTTGCGCAGAAGGCCAAAGAAGGCTCGCACACCATAGAGGCCCGCAGCTTGGTCAGCTCTCCTTCCGGCATATGAGGATGTGTCCTGAACAGAAAATCGCTGGCTACCAGCTCCAAAACAGCATCTCCTAAAAACTCCAGCCTCTCATAATTTTGCGTTCTGTTGAGTTTCTGTTCGTTGGTAAAAGAGCTATGGGTGAGAGCCTGCTTTAAAAGCGCAGAGTTCTTAAACTGATAACCTATTTTATCCTCCAGCTTTTTCAGAGTGAATTCTTCCTGCATATTTACCTCCATTCCAAAGGGATTTATTGCGAAGGAACCGCCTAAAAGCAAGTATTCCCGAATGCCGAGATCCGGGAATACCTGTTGTAACATATCCTTTTGCCTGTTAATTCAAAGCGCTTTTTATCAGCTCTACCGCTTCCTCGACGGTAGCGATCTTCTCTGCCTTTTCTGCCGGGATCTCGATATCAAATTCTTCCTCGATTCCCATAATAATCTGAAATACGTCCAAAGAGTCTGCGCCGAGATCGTCCACAAAGGTGGTCTCCATGGTAATCTCCTCCGGGTCTACATTCAAAACTTCCGCAATTACTTTTTTCAGTTTTTCAAATTCCATATTCGTTCCTTCTCCTTAATTTTCTAATATAATTTTTTCTTTTATTTTTTCATTAATTTTCTGTTCCTTAAACGCAATGCATTGCAAAATGGAATTTTTGATTTCTACCGCCTTGCTGCTGCCGTGGGTCTTTACCACCAGTCCTGTCAGTCCAAGCAGGGGTGCCCCTCCGTATTCTTCCGTGTCAAAGGTTTTCAGCGTTTTCTTCAAAGCCGGCTTCACCAATAAAGCGCCGATCTTGCTTCGAAGAGAAGCCATCATACCGCTCTTTACCTTTTTGATCAGCGTAGCACCAACACCCTCATAGAGCTTTAAGATCACATTTCCCACAAAGGCTTCACAGACGATCACGTCTGCCGCTCCCGCTGGAATATCTCTGGCCTCCACGCTACCGATGAAATTGATTTCCGGGCAATTTTTCAACAGAGGATACGTTTCCTTCACCAAGGCGTTGCCCTTCTCTTCCTCGGCTCCGATGTTCACAATACCCACCCGGGGATTTTTTACCCCCATTACGCTTTCCATGTATACGCTGCCCATCTTGGCAAACTGCAGCAAATGAGAGGGTCGTGCGTCCACATTTGCCCCACAGTCCAAAAGAAGGCTCACGCCCTTTTCTGTAGGAATCAATGGTGCCAGAGGCGGCCTCTCCACCCCTTTAATCCTTCCTACAATCACCTGCCCCCCTACCAGAACCGCGCCGGTGCTCCCGGCGGAGACAAAAGCGTCGCATACGCCGTCCCTTACCATATACATGGACTTCACAATGGAGGAATCCTTTTTCCTGCGAATGGCCATTACCGGCGGTTCCGCAGTCTCGATGACTTCTTCCGCATGTACGATTTCCAATTGTGAAGCATCATATGTATATTTCTGCAGCTCCTCTTTGACAGCGGACTCTCTGCCCACAAGAAAGACCTTGACCCTCTTGTCTTCGTTTATGGCCTCCACTGCCCCTTTGACAACCTGGGCCGGAGCATTGTCGCCGCCCATAGCATCTACAGCTACATTCACGATTTCAGCCATATGAATGCTTCCTTCCATATTTTATTCTTAAGCCTTATATAACTATACTAAACACCTATATAAAAATCAAGAGATTTTTTACTTGGTCCGATAAAGCGGAAACGGCAGAGTCGGCCGTCTGTTTATTCCTCCATCAAAAAAACAAGGCGCCCTGTTCTGCACAGAGTACCCTGTCTTCATGGAAAATTATTAATCAACGCTTACGACCTGCTTCTTGTTATAAGAACCGCAAGCCTTACAAACCTTATGAGGCATCATAAGCGCGCCGCACTTGCTGCACTTAACCAGTGTAGGAGCGCTCATCTTCCAGTTTGCTCTTCTCTTATCTCTTCTACTTTTGGAAGACTTATTCTTAGGACAAATAGACATTGTTACACCTCCTTATTCGCGTTGAAGATATCTTGTATCACTGCCATTCGGGGATCGGGGACAAAGGAATCGCATCCGCACTCCCTCACGTTCAGATTCTGTCCGCAAACCGGGCAGACGCCCCTGCAGTCCTCTCTGCACAGAATCTTCACCGGCCAGTTTACTAAAATTTCATTGTACACAAAAGTCTCTGTATTTAGCTGGTATCCCTCCATGTAATTGGGGGACTCTTCCGCTTCATCATCTGCTGTAACGCCTGGCGAAACAATTACTCTGTTGAATTTCAGCTCAAGCACGGTTGGCACTTCCCCAAGGCATCTGTCGCATCTGGTTTCAAAAACAAACCTGACGCTGCCCTCTGCTTTCACCTTGTCCCGGCCAATGTTCGTAAACGTAAACGCGACCGGAGATTTTTCCTGAATAGGGAATTTTCCCAGTCTGCTGATGAAACTCATCATTTCAACCGGTGCGGTAACTGTCTCAGTCCTGCCCTCGGATGTTAAAACATCAGATAAATTTATCAACATATCCGACTCCTATGCAACTGTCTGGCGGAATCATTTCCACCATCGTGTTTTCACACACTGACTCATTATACCCGCCAATTTACGGTTTGTCAACAATTATATGGTAATTTTTGTCCCACGAAAATTTTAATGTTCTCATTCCACTCCCTCTACTTTACCAGCCTTGCCGTCTCTCTTGCAATGGCAAGCTCCTCATTTGTCGGAATGGACATAACCGTCGTTGCGCTGCCCGGAACGGTGATAGCAACATCCTCACCCCGCTTCCGGTTGGCTTCTTCGTCCAGCCTAATTCCCAGATAACCAAGATAATCGCAGACCATGGTCCGCACTAATGGAGTATTCTCACCCACCCCCGCGGTAAAACAGATTACATCCACCCCGTTCATAGCCGCAGCATAGGCTCCGATATATTTCGCCACGCGATAGCTGAAGGTTTTCAGAGCACGAACGGCATTTTCGTCTCCTCTCTCATATCCTGCCTCTAAATCTCTGAAATCGGAGGAAAGATTATCGGAAAGTCCCAGCACACCGGATTTCTTGTTGAGTACCGCCATAATCTCATCAATATTTTTTCCTTCCTTATGAGCAAGGAATTCCACAATGGCAGGATCAATGTCTCCACAGCGGGTTCCCATAATCAGTCCTTCCAGAGGCGTAAGTCCCATGGATGTATCCACACATTTGCCGTTCTTTACGGCAGACACGCTTGCTCCATTCCCGAGATGACAAACGATCATTTTCAGATCCTCATATTTTTTGCCCAAAACCTCAGCAGCTCTCCTGGAAACATAGGAATGGCTGGTGCCGTGAAAGCCATATCTTCTGATCCTGTACTTCTGATAATACTCATAGGGCAGCCCATACATATAGGCCTCTTCCGGCATGGTCTGATGAAAGGCTGTGTCAAACACACCTACCATAGGGGTGGACGACATCAGCTTCTTGCAGGCATTGATTCCAATCAAATTAGCGGGATTGTGCAGCGGTGCAAGATCATTACACTCCTCAATGCCAGCTATCACTTCATCCGTAATCAATGTGGACTGTGCAAACTTTTCACCGCCGTGTACAATACGGTGTCCTACCGCGCCGATCTCATCAAGACTTTTCACTACGCCTGTATGGGGATTTACAAGGGCCTCCAGCACCAGCCGGATGGCTTCGGTGTGATCCGGCATAGGGGTCACTGTTTTCTCCTTCTCTCCGCCCGCGGGAGCATAAGTAATCATGCTGCCGTCAATACCGATTCTCTCACAGATGCCTTTTGCAATACACTGTTCGGACTCGGAATTAATCAGCTGAAACTTTAAAGACGAACTACCGCAGTTGATAACTAAAATATTCACTCATATACCTCCCTGCCCGCTTCGCCGGGCATTCTTTTATACTTAAACAAGCTGTGCCTGAACCGAGGTCAGCGCCACAACACCCACAATATCCTGCCAGGAGCAGCCTCTGGAAAGGTCGTTTACCGGTTTTGCAATTCCCTGCAGCATGGGACCGTATGCCTCCGCCCCTCCCAGTCTCTGCACCAGCTTATATCCAATGTTACCGGCGTCCAGATTGGGGAAAATCAGTACATTAGCTCTTCCGCCCACAAGGCTTCCCGGAGCCTTGGATTTCGCCACGTTGGGCACCAGCGCCGCATCTGTCTGCAGCTCGCCATCAAGGGTCAGGTGGGGATATTGCTCATGTGCAATCCGGGTTGCCTCCACCACTTTATCCACCAGAGGATGCTTCGCGCTGCCTTTGGTGGAATGACTCAGCATGGCAATCACCGGTTTAGGACCCACCAGAGCTTTAAAGCTGCGGGATGAGGACTCCGCAATGGCCGCAAGCTCCTCTGCGGTAGGATCCTGGTTCAATCCGCAGTCCGCAAAGATAAAGGTGCCATCGTCGCCCTGATCCTTAAACTGAGTATCCATAACAAAAAATGCGGAAACAAGCTTAACACCCGGAGCGGTCTTTAAAATCTGAAGCGCAGGACGCAGAGTGTCTGCCGTGGAATGACAGGCGCCTGCCACCATGCCGTCCGCGTCGTTTGCCTTGACCATCACAATACCGAAGGTGAGATAATCATTCAAAAGGATTTCCCTTGCCTTCTCCGGAGTCATTCCTTTAGCCCTTCTTGTCTCATACAGCAGCTCCACGTACCCATCCAGCTTGGGCGTAACAGCCGGGTCAATCACCGTAACGCCGGAAAGATCCACCTCCAGCCAGCCGGCTCCGTCCATGATTTTTTCTTCATTTCCGATCATAATAATATCGGCAATTCCCTCTTCCATTATCTTGGCCGCTGCCAGCAGAGTTCTCTTATCATTGGACTCAGGCAGCACAATGGTTTTTTTGTCAAGCCTTGCTCTTTCCTTAATCATCTCAATGTATGACATACCCATTCTCCTTTCCGGCGGTTGTCCCGCTTTTCCTTATGTTTTGTCTCTTTACCCTTAACAAATCAAGATATTTATATTATACTAAATAGTAAAATAAGAAACAAGGTAGTATATGCGATAAATTGTATATTTTCAGATACAAGACATTACTTTTTCTTTTTGCTTTTTTACGATAATTCCGGCGATGTAAACGCTTACACAGTGTGTTATTTTTTTCACATTGTGTATCAAAATAATTTATCGGAATAACGTCACTTTTAAATACTGAAGTAAAAGGAGGATTTATTATGAAAGTAAACGGAATTATTGCAGAATATAACCCTTTTCACAACGGGCACAAATATCATCTTGAGGAATCCCGCAGAGAGCTTTGCGCCGATTACACTATCATTGCCATGAGCGGAAACTTTATGCAAAGAGGCGCTCCTGCAATTATAGACAAGTATGCGCGGGCTGAAATGGCGCTGAAAAACGGCGCTGATCTGGTTTTAGAGATCCCCTCCTGCTATGCAGCCTCCAGCGCAGAGTATTTTGCCACCGGGGCCGTCAGCCTTTTGGACAAGCTGGGTGTAGTGGATCATCTTTGCTTTGGAAGCGAGTGCGGGGACATATCTGTATTAAAGCGGATTGCCCAAATCCTTCTGGATGAGCCCGACAAATACATAAAGTCCCTTAAAAGCAATTTGCGTCAGGGACTTTCCTATCCTAATGCCCGTACCTGGGCGCTGCTCCAATATGATCCGGCTCTGAGTGGGGAAAGAGATGTGCTTTCCTCTCCCAATAATATTCTGGGAATTGAATATCTCAAGGCATTGCTTAGGCGAGCCAGCAATATAACGCCTTTCACCACCATACGGGTGGGCGCCGACTATCACGACAGACGGCTGGGAGAAAACCAAAGCTCTGCTCTTGCTATCCGTCAGGCTGTCTTTTCCCGTCAGGATTTCGGGTTTCTGGAAAATCAAATGCCGGAGAGCGCCTGCCGTATTATGATAGAGTATTTAAAAAGCGCAAAACCCGTGCATATAAATGATTTTTCTGCAGCCCTGCACTATAAATTGCTTTTGGAAAAAGAAGGGGGATATGATTGCTATCTGGATGTGTCGCCCGACCTGTCTGACCGCATCCGCAGAAATCTTTTTGGCTTTACCAGCTTTAAAGGCTTCTGCGATCTTCTGAAAAGCAAGGATACCACCTACACCCGCATCAGCAGGTGTCTGCTCCATATTCTGCTGGACATGAAAAACTCTGACATGGAGAGCTATCAGGCTATGGATTACATTCCCTATGCCAGAGTTTTGGGCTTTCGCAGAGACGCCTCTCCTCTGCTCTCCGCCATTAAGGAAAGCTCCTCCGTTCCCCTTGTCACCAAACTGGCCGACGCCCAAAAGCTCCTGGACGCTCCAGCTTTTGAAATGCTGAAGCAGGAAGTGCGCAATAACCACATCTACCAAAGCACACTGGCTATGAAATCAAGGAAAAATATAGAAAATGAGTTTTCCACTCCCATTGTAATCATATGAGACAAGCCTTAAGACTTTTGTTCTTAATTTTTGAAGCTATGGATGGGAGCTGGAATTCTTCCTCCGCGGTTGATAAATGCCTCACAGGAGAAGGTATTTACCGGCATAATGGGAGCATACCCCAACAGCCCTCCAAACTCCACAGTTTCTCCGACTCCCTTTCCGATCACAGGTATTACCCTCACCGCTGTAGTTTTCTGGTTCACCATGCCGATGGCCATTTCATCGGCAATTATTCCGGAAATTGTTGCGGCCTTTGTGTCTCCCGGAACAGCGATCATATCCAGTCCCACGGAGCAGACACAGGTCATTGCTTCAAGTTTTTCCAAAGTAAGCGCCCCCGCTCTTACCGCATCAATCATTCCCTGATCCTCACTGACGGGAATAAACGCGCCGCTCAGTCCTCCCACGTAGGAAGATGCCATAACGCCGCCCTTCTTTACCTGATCATTCAAAAGAGCCAACGCCGCCGTGGTGCCCGGAGCCCCCGCATACTCCAGCCCCATCTCGCAGAGAATATCCGCAACGCTGTCGCCTATTGCAGGAGTGGGAGCCAGGGACAAATCCACAATGCCGAATGGAACCCTGAGCCTTTTTGAAGCTTCCTTTGCCACCAGCTGACCTACCCGGGTCACCTTAAAAGCAGTCTTTTTAATGGTTTCGCACAGCACCTCAAAGTTTTCCCCTCTCACCTGCTCTAACGCGGTCTTGACAACTCCCGGCCCGCTGACTCCTACATTAATAATTTTATCTGCTTCTGTCACGCCGTGGAAGGCTCCCGCCATAAATGGATTATCGTCGGGAGCGTTACAGAACACCACCAGCTTTGCGCAGCCCAGAGAATCCGTTTCCTTCGTATTCTTTGCCGTTGAAAGGATAACTTCTCCCATAAGTTTTACGGCGTCCATATTGATGCCGCTCTTTGTAGACCCTAAGTTTACAGAGCTGCAGACTCTTTCTGTTTCAGACAAGGCGCGGGGAATGGAACGGATCAGCAGCTCATCAGCCAAAGTCATGCCTTTACTCACAAGAGCGGAATAGCCTCCGATAAAATTCACTTCCACATCATGAGCCACCTGATCCAGGATTTTCGCGATTTCCGTAAAGTCCTCCTGTGTTTTACAGGCAGCCCCTCCCACCAGTGCCACAGGGGTTACCGCAATCCTTTTATTTACAATGGGAATTCCGTATTCTCTGGATATTTCGTCACCCGTTTTTACTAAATCCTTTGCCGATTCATATATCTTGCGGTATATCTTATCCTTTAATACCTGCAGATTGGAATCGATACAGTCCAAGAGGCTGATTCCCATTGTGATGGTACGTACATCGAGATTTTCCTCTTCTATCATTTTGTTGGTTTCCGTCACTTCATACAAATTAATCATTTTATACCTCTTGTCCGCTGCTCCAAGCGTTCGTTCAAATTCTGTGCATTTTATCAAAAATCTCTTCCTTCTGGCATTTGATCACCACTCCGATCTCATGTCCCAGGGCTCCAAGCTCATCCGCCATACCGCCGAAATCCTTTTTCATTTTTCCAGTATCCACAATCATCATCATATTAAAATAGCCCTGCACAATGGTTTGGGAAATATCCAGAATATTGATCTCGTTTTCCGCCAGATATGTGCAGACCTTTGCAATGATTCCTACCGTATCCCTGCCTACTACCGTAATAATTGTCCTTTTCATATTTTCCTCCGTTCCAAGCGTCCCGCTTACGCAATTATGCAATATTGATGACCGGCGACATTTCGCTTCTTCCCGCTACCTGAAGCCGGAAATCATTGGCATGATATGGATTTTCTCCCATGGTTATCTCCATGCGAACCGCCTCATAGGCCAGCTCAGGAAGATTGTTCTCCTTGCTTAAATGTCCCAAAAGAATGGTCTGGAGGTTATCGTGAAGAATGCGGCTTAACAGTCTTCCTGAGTTCTCATTCGATAAGTGCCCTCTGTCTCCCAGAATGCGCTGCTTCAGATAATAGGGATAAGGCCCCACCTGAAGCATGTTCACATCATGATTAGCCTCAATCAGCAAAGCGTCCATTCCCTTCAGGCATTCCACCGTATAATCATTGTAAACCCCCAGATCCGTGCATATTCCCACTCTCCTGCTGCCGTATGCAATGCGGTATGCCACCGGCTGGGCCGCATCATGGGATATTTTCATGGGATTCACCGTCAAATCCTTAATAATCAGTTTTGTATCTTCATAAACCTCTCGGAACAGAGAGTCCTCAATCCTGCCGATGGTACCACAGTTTCTGATAGCCTCGATGGTACCCCGGGTGGCATAGATGGGCACTCCGTACTTACGGGCCATGACTCCAAGCCCGCTAATGTGATCGGCATGCTCATGGGTAATCAATATGCCATCCAGCTCCTTCCCTGTGATCCCCAGGTGATTCAGCCCGTTTTCAGTTCTTTTTCCACTGACTCCGGCATCCACAAGCAGATGCGTAGCCTCGGAGCCTACATAAATGCAATTTCCGCTGCTTCCGCTTGCAATACTACATAATCTCATGATACGCTCTCGCTTTCTTCTATTTCCAGTATATTTCAAGCACATCCCCCGCATTCAGAGGCTCCATATACTGTGCGGGCCTGCCGTTTAAATTTGTGACGATTCCCCGTCCCCCGGAAGCCTTCAGATCAAAATCTATATAATCAAAGATATCCACAAACACATATCCTGTCTTGCCCGATAAAATCACCGGTCTGCCGTTTGCTGTTACCGTCAGATTAAGATCCCCCGGCTGCTCTGCAGCTTCATTATTCTCAGTCTCTTTTTCGCCCTTATCTTCTTTCTTGTACGACGATTCGTATGGTTCTTCCCACAACTCCTCCCCGTCGGCTTCCGTGTTTATCCTCTCGTCCGTAAGCTCCCAGGATAGGGTAAAATTCTCATACACCTTTGTATCCGGCTTTGCTGCCGTATCGTTCACCAGAATACTGTCTCCCAAAGGAACATCCAGAAATTCCGCTATCTCCGCCACTGTATAACAGTTATGTACCTGAATATTATCTCCCTCCTGAATGAGATAAAATTCGTTTTCTCTCCTGCCGTTTACATTTGCCGTCTTAGGCAGGTCAATGCCCGCGCCGTTCACAAAGACGTGAAGCCGCTCTGAAAGCTCCGGCAGATTACCCAGCTCCAGCGAAGCCGCTTCTCCCTCTGTGGAAGAAACCACCTCAACTCTGTCTCCGCTGTGAATCTGCGTATGAATATCCCCCGGCTCCTTGTTCACCCGTATCACCGCCGCTTCTCCCTGACTTCCCCGAACCATGCGCGCTCTTCCGTTTACCGAAAAGGTAAGAGCCTTTCCCCTCCTGGGAAAGAGCGCTTCATTTGGCAGCTGGGACTGCATTGCGGCATCTGCCACCGTAAGTCTGCCGTTGTCATACAGCTTCACCCGCTTCCCATTAAACTCCACAAAAATAAAATTATTACTCTGTTCATAATAACTCAAGCAGATACCGATGGGCGTCACCATCATAGCGTCACGCCTGGCATCCTCCATCTCGAACTGTATGTTCTGCATGACCTCCTCTCCTCTTATGGCCACGCGCTCCTTCACAATATTCAGTTCCTGCGCCAGCTTCTGGGTATACCCGGGAATCATGCCTCCTCCCCCTACCACAAATACCGCGCTGACAGATTTATCGCCGTTTAGCTCCTTGATACAGTCCGCAACCATGCCCGTCATTTTGGCTACGGCATCCTCCAGCAACTCCAATACCTCCTTAGAGGATATGGTCTGAGGAAGTCCCAGAATATCCGTATATTCAACTGTCTCCGTTTCCCCTGCCCGGCGCTTTATCTGCTCTGCCGTATCAAAGTCCACCAGACAATGCTGTACCAGAATATCTGTCAGACTGTCTCCTGCCACCGGTATCATCCCATAGGCAACAATTGTTCCGTCCTTTGTAATGGAAATATCACTGGTTCCCGCTCCCACGTCCACCAGCGCCAGATTCAGCATGCGGAATTTTTCCGGAATAGCCACCTGAATAGCCGCAATGGGCTCCAGCGTCAGATTTGCCACATGAAGCCCGGCCAGCTCCACCGCCTTGTAGAGACCGTCTACCACATCATCCGGCAGAAAGGTGGCGATCAGGTCTATGCCCATGGTCTTCGCCTTATGTCCCTCCAGATTTCCTATCTGGTATCCGTTCATATAGTAACGCATAGGAGTATATCCCACACAATAGAACTTTACGTCCGTGTCATTGTCCCTGTGGAACTCTTCATAAGCCTTCTCCACCCCCATGGTGGCAAGGGAGTAAATATCCTCCGGCAGAATTTCCCTTTCCGTCTCGAAGGTATGCTCCACGTAGGCGGTAACAGTCCTGAGAACCCGGCCCGCCGCAGCAATGCACACCTCGGTAAGCTCTCTGTTCAAATCCTCCTCAAGCTGTTTTCTCACCTGCAAAATGGTCTCTCCAACCTTGCCTATATCATGAATTTGTCCGTCCAGCATGGCCCTGGTCTCATGCTCCTTCATCCGCTGAGCCAAAACATGGAATTTTCCGCCGTTTCTGTATCCCACCGTTCCCACAATGCTTCGGGTTCCTATATCCAGTCCAAACACCAGTTGTCCCTGCTTTTCCCTTACTCCTGCCATGTAAAAGCCTCCAGTCTCTTATTGATTTGACGATAGCTCTCTTCCAGGGAGCCGCTGTTATCGATGACAAAATCGCAGGATCTGCGGAATTCCTCCTCGGAAAGCTGGCTTTTCATAATTCCATCTATTTTTTCAGGGCCATATCCCCTCGACTTCATAAGCCGTTCTCTGCGGATATCCTCTCCTGCATATATATACCACAATTCATCGGCAAGCTGTCTGTATCCCGCTTCCACCAATAACGCCGCCTCCACAAAGAACAGTTCCACTTCAGCGCTTTCCCTGGCCGTTTTCAGCTTCTCCAGCAAAAACTCCTTCACCGCAGGATGCAGTATATTATTTACTTTTTCCAGACATTGGACATCTGAAAAAATTCTATCGGCCATAGCGGATTTATCAATCTGCCCCCGGCCATCCAAAATCTCCTTTCCAAGCAGTTCCACCAGCCTGTGGAAGCAGACAGTCCCCGGCTGCTTTATCAAGTGTGCAACCTCATCCGCCAAATAAATTTCACATTTATAATGCTTCGCGATATATCGCAAAAGCTCTGATTTTCCTGAGCCTACGCCGCCTGTGATTCCTATAAAACGCAATTTCATTATTTTGCCTCGTACCAGTTCTGGCCGGTGTGCAGATCCACCTCCAAGGTAACCCTAAGATCTGCAGCCGATTTCATATGATCCAAAAGAATCTTCTTTACCTGATCTTCCTCTCCCTTAAAGGTTTCAATCAAGAGCTCGTCATGCACCTGAAGAATCAGTCTGGACTTCAGCCCCGCCTCCCGAAGCGCCTTCCAGACTCTGATCATGGCAATCTTAATAATATCCGCCGCAGTTCCCTGTATGGGAGAGTTCATAGCCACCCTTTCTCCGAAAGACCGCTGCATATAATTGGAGGAAGCCAGCTCGGGCACCGGACGCCTTCTGCCAAACAGAGTTACGGCGTAGCCATTTTTTCTTGCATCCTCCACCAGCCTGTCCAGAAATTCTTTTACTTTCGGATATGTGTCAAAGTATTGCCTGATATATTCTTCGGCCTCCTTGCGGCTAATGCTCAAATCCTGGCTCAAGCCGAAGGAGCTGATCCCGTACACAATACCGAAATTCACGGCTTTGGCGTTTCTCCTCTGCAGATCCGTTACCTCATCAAAAGGGGTATGAAACACCTTAGCCGCAGTGATCCGGTGAATATCCTGATCCATTCGGTATGCCTCAATCAGCTGTTCATCCCCTGACATATGAGCCAGCACGCGAAGCTCTATCTGGGAATAATCGGCGTCCATGAACTCATAACCCTCTCTTGGAACAAACACCTTACGGATACGTCTTCCCAGCTCCATGCGCATGGGAATATTCTGCAGATTGGGCTCCGTGGAACTGATCCGGCCCGTAGCCGTTATGGTTTGATTGAAGTTGGTGTGAATACGATTATCCTGGCCGATGTAAACCGCCAGGCCGTCCGCATATGTGGATTTAAGCTTGGTAAGTCCCCTATACTCCAGGATATCCTTCACAATGGGATATTCTACCGCCAGCTTATCCAGCACATCCGCCGCAGTGGAATAGCCTGTTTTTGTCTTCTTACCTCCGGGAATTCCCATGGCACCAAACAACACCTCTCCAAGCTGTTTGGGAGAATTGATATTAAACTCCACTCCAGCCTGGACATGTATGGATTTCTCAAGCTCCTCTATTCTGGCAACCAGCGCCTCTCCGTAAGCCTCAAGCTCCTCCCTGCGCACCTCCACCCCTTCTTTTTCCATGTCATGGAGCACAAGCGAAAGGGGCATTTCAATCTCCCTCATCAAATGATCCATTCCGGCGTCATACAGCTTATGCTCCAGAATCCCGCAGGCCTTTCTGCACACATAAGCGCCCATACAATAATATTCCATGGATTTTTCCGGCTGCTTTGTAAATGCCTCCGAAAGTCTCAGCTTTCCGAAAGTCTCAGCAGTTCCGGGTATGGTCAGACTCAAATGTTCTGACGCAATGGTTTCCAGGCTGTAATCATTTTTCAGAGGATTCAGCAGATATGCCCCGATGAGAATATCAAAATACCTGTCTGTGTGGTCACAGCAAAGAAAATCATACTGTTTTTTGATGTCAAAGGAAGCAATTTTACTATTGCCTGATAACGTTTCCAATGCTTGGCGCAGCTTTTCCTGTTCCTCTCGCTCTTTCTCTCCCTCCCCTGAAGTTTCCTCTTTTTCTGAACGGGCCGTTTCATAAAAACACACCGCATCATCCTCATACGACAGGGCCAGTCCAAGCAGTCTGTTCTCCTCCAGCGCCAGCAAAAGTCCGGCTAAGGGCGCTTCCTGGGCTTTCTTCAACGCATCCAGGCAGTCCTCAAGGTTTTCAAGCCGTAAAAAAGACTCTCGAATGCCTCCCTCTCCTTCCTCTGCCTGCTCACCGTCAAACCGAGACAATATATTTTTAAATTCAAGCTTTTTTAAAATCAGATACGCTTCCTTGGTGTAATATCCTTCCGCTCCCGCAGCTTCATAAGAAAGGTTAATATCGCAGTCTGTTTTTATAGTAGCCAGCGCCTTGCTCAAATCAGCCAAATCTTTGTGCTCTGTCAGCGATTCCCGGATACTTTTTTTGGAAATCTCTTCCACATGAGCATAAATATTTTCCAGAGAACCGAATTGTGTCATCAGGGCTTCGGCAGTTTTTGCCCCCACCTTTGGAACGCCCGGAATATTGTCCGACGCGTCCCCCATCAAAGCCTTCAGATCAATAAACTGTAAAGGCGTCACGTGATATGTCTCTTCCACATCCTTCGCATAATAATCCTCTATCTCCGTTCTGCCCATTTTGGTCTTTGGTATCCTGATCTTAATATGGTCGGACGCAATCTGCAAAAGATCCCTGTCTCCGGAGACCAGAGCCACTTCCAGACCTTCGGCCTCCGCCTTTTTGGCCAGCGTTCCCAGAATATCGTCGGCTTCCAGACCAGCCTGCTCGACAACCACAATATTCATGGCCCTCAACAGCTCCTTTGTAACAGGCACCTGTTCCCGCAGCTCCTGTGGCATGGGTTTTCTGGTTCCCTTATAGGCTTCATATATTTCGTGTCTGAAGGTAGGCGCATGCACATCGAAGGCTACTGCCAAATAATCCGGTTTCTCTTCCTCCAGGATCCTGAACATGATATTCAAAAAGCCATAAACGGCATTGGTGTGCAGCCCCTGAGCATTGCTCAGATCCGGCACACCGTAAAACGCTCTGTTTAAAATACTGTGTCCATCTATCAAAACTAATTTTCCAGCCATTTTTCCCTCCGGTTCTACCCCTATGAAATCAGCCATACAACCGCACCTGCAAACACAATCACCGTCAGTATTTCCAAAACCGCCCCCGCATAAAGAAAGCTGCTGTGAAATTTAATCTTCCTCCTTGCATCGTCCAGTCTCACCTTCAGCTCGTTCTGCAGGTCGAAAGCGCTGCCCTCCTCCAAACGCTGCATGCCCTCCGATACAAGAAGCTGAATCACAAGCTCCTCTTTACAATCACCGCAGTTCTCCAAATGTTCATTAAATTTTATCAATGTCTGAAAATCCATCTTCCTTGCAATAAAGCCGGGAATCAGCCGTTCAAATTCTTTGCAGTCCATATATCACTCTACCATTAACAGCATTTACACATACATATTTACTATACAACATCTTGGGGAAAAAGGCTAGTGAAAAACGATTTATCCACAAAAGAGAAAAATTTGCTTGTCAATATATTATTTCTGTGGTAGAATTACATTTGTTGTGAGGAAGTTCACAAATGCCGGCGTGTCGGAATGGCAGACGAGGCAGACTCAAAATCTGTTGTGGGCAACCACGTATGGGTTCAAGTCCCATTGCCGGCATTAGGATGCAAAAGCCTGTAAACGTTTGATACAATTGCGTTTACAGGCTTTCTCTTCATTCTTATGCATTGTTCTAAAAGCTATCTGCCAAACCCAGAGCCTATGTCCCGGGCACGTTTTTTATTGTAACCGATAATCAAGAGCAATATTGTTTCCCTGTACGGATACTTCTCCAATGCTTCCGACCACAACCGGCATCATGGGAGGAAGATGGCCTAAATCCACATCCATAACCACCGGAACATTGTGCCGGGATGCCGCCTTCAAAACAGCGCCGTAAGCGTCCAGACCCATAATTTCCTGCCCCAGACACAGGGGCCGTCCGATCAGGAAACCTTTTACATATTGAAACCAGCCGGCTTCCTCCATCTGCCACATGGCTCTGCGTATGGCAAATACATTCAGATCACAGGCTTCCAAAAACCATATAATTCCATCCTTCTTATACTTCTCAATAAATGCATGTGTTTTATCAAATCGTGTGCCCAGAAGATTTACCAGGCAATCCATGCAGCCTCCCAGCAGTCTTCCCCGAAAATTCACAGTCTGATCTGTTTTTTCCAGCTTCTGTCTTCCCAGAAAAACTTTAATATCCAGATCCTGCGTCACATTGTAAGGAGCCAAGGGATTATCCTCATTTTTCAGAGATTCTCTTTCCCACTTTCCATATCCCCGAACCACAAGTTTTCCCTCCTTGTCCTTTTTGCCGCTCAAAAGTCCCATAGCGTCATCAAGGGAAGAATGCCAGGGCTCCATGCCAAAGGCTGCTGCACAGGGGCCGTAAATGGAGGCCGTATCACAGAGCGTGGCCAGCAGATATGTCATATTAGTATTATCGGAATAACCCATACACCATTTCGGCCGAGCCTGCTTCATCCTATCAAAATCTATAAAGCTCAGAATCTCACACATCAGCTCCCCGCCCCCGCAGGAAATCAGACAATCATTTTCTTCACTGCAGTAGTACTCCATAATTTCTTCGGCACAGGCTTCGGGAGTATTGCTGATACCCACCCCCTTCGCCTCATAGCAGTTCGGCCCCAGCTTCAGCCCATAGCCCAGTCCCTTAAACTTTCTCTGCGCATTTACAAAAGCGCTGTAATAAGGCTCCCCAGCACACCCAAAGGAAGGCGCCACAAAGCCAATGGTTCCATTTTGCGGTAAAAATTCAGGATATCTCATCTTAAGCATTCCAATCTATCTTATTATATATATCAAAGCAATCAAAAGTTGCAAAATAATCCTTCGGTGTCTCTGCACGCCGAATCAGCTCTACACTCCCATCCTCCGTTAAAAGAAGCTCTGCGGATTTCAGCTTGCCGTTGTAATTATATCCCATGGCAAAGCCGTGAGCCCCGGTGTCATGAATTGCAATATAGTCACCGATTTCTATTTCCGGCAGCATTCTGTCAATTGCAAATTTATCATTATTTTCGCATAATGACCCTGTCACATCGTATTTGTGGTCACAGGGCCTGTCTTCCTTGCCCAAGACCGTGATATGATGATACGCTCCATACATTGCGGGCCGCATCAGGTTCACGGCGCAGGCGTCCACACCCACATATTCCTTATGAATATGCTTCTGATGGATCACCCGAGTTACAAGATGGCCGTAAGGCCCCAACATAAACCGGCCAAGCTCCGTATAAATTGCAACATCACCCATTCCCGCAGGGATCAGCACCTCTTCGTACACCTTTCTGACGCTTTCCCCGATAGCTCTTATATCGTTAGGCTTCTGATCCGGCCGGTAGGGAATTCCTATTCCTCCCGACAAATTGACAAAGGCAATATGAGCCCCCGTTTCCTCTTTGAGCTTTACCGCCGTCTCAAAAAGCGTTCTGGCCAGCGCCGGATAGTAATCATTGGTCACAGTGTTGCTCGCAAGAAATGCGTGGATTCCAAAATTTTCAACTCCCTTTTCCTTTAGTATGCGAAAACCCTCAAAGAGCTGCTCTGTAGTAAAGCCATATTTGGCGTCCCCCGGATTATCCATAATATGATTGCTAACGGAAAAGTATCCCCCCGGATTATAGCGGCAGCTTATGGTCTTGGGCAGATAACCAATGGTCTTTTCCAAAAAGTCTATGTGAGTGATGTCATCCAGATTTATGGTTGCTCCAATTTCTGCCGCATAGGCAAATTCATGGGCGGGAGTGTCATTTGAGGAAAACATGATGTCCTCGCCCTCCACTCCCATGGCCTTTGAGAGCATCAGCTCAGTCAGGGAAGAGCAGTCACAGCCGCAGTCGTATTCCCTCAAAAGGTCAATCAAAAAAGGATTGGGCGTAGCTTTCACGGCAAAAAATTCCTTATATCCGGGATTCCATGCAAAAGCCTCTTTTAAAGCCCGTGCGTTCTCTCTGATCCCCCTTTCATCATAAATATGAAAGGGGGTAGGGTAGATCTTTGTGATTTCCTCAATCATTTCTTTTGTAACAAACGCTCTTTTTTCCATAATAACTCCTATCTGCCCTCCAGGGCATTTTTCTCCGAAATCTCAATCAGCTTTATCTCATTGCGCATGGCTTCCTTAAAAACACTAACAAAATTCTCCTGAGCAGTATACAGACAATTATCCGCTGCAGTCCCCCGTACCTCTCCGGTCAACACAAAGGCGGAATCAATAATCAACCGAATCTGTCCTTTCCGTTTCGGCTCATCCTGTGCATTCTCCTCCGGCAAAAAACTGCCCGCTGGGGAAAGAGTGCGGTAAAAAGTAAATTTTTTACATGCAAAAGCCCCTGCAAGTCCGTCCGGAACCTTATCAGAAATAAGCACTACCTTAATGCGCCTTTCCATCAGTCTTAGAAGCTCCGTCTCCCAGCGCTCCAAAAAACTCCCATCCCCGGCAAAATAAATTCTCTTGGACGCTTCAGAAAGCATGTGATATATTTTATCGTAAATGTGCCTGTAGCCTGTAATCGTTATATACCCTTCCGCAGACTGTCTCAGGGAAGGTACATTGTGCAGCAGTTCGTCTTTCTGACGCTTCAGATAACGGATGCGGTTATCGCAGAACTCCGCCAGCTCCACCGCAAGATATTTGGTCACCGTTCCCTCCAGCATATAAGCCGCTCCATGATCCGTCAGAGAAGCCAGTCCATTATATACATTGGATCGCGAAATTCCTGTAAGCTTGGCCGCCTCATATCCTGTCAAGGCTCCGTTCTGCAGTAAACACAGGTAAATCACGGCCTCCTGCCGCCCCAGCCCAAAAGCTGAAAGCTTTTCAGCAAGTATCGCCTGCTCCATCCCTTCACCGCCTCTCCATTTCGCCGCTCTCTTTAGTAGTTTTATTCAGGAATACTATAGTGAAATTTTTGCCCTTTGTCAACATCTTCCGAAAATATTCGCCTGAATGGCATTATTTTCCCATCTGTGTCAAAGAGCTCTCAAGCCGTTCAGTAAAAGAGCTCTGGACTGAAATAGGCTGCGGCAGTATAAATTGTGCCGCAGCCCTGGTTATGGATCATATTCAGTAATAAGTGCAGATACCAGCCTCATACGTTCTCAATCTGCCAATCGATGGGCTCCACACCGTTTTCCTTCAGAAATTGATTGGTTTTGCTGAACGGCCGGCTGCCAAAAAAACCTCTGTAAGCAGAGAGAGGGCTCGGGTGCGGTGCTTCCAGAATCAAATGTCTGGGGTTGTTCAGCATACTCTTTTTCATCTGGGCAGGCTTTCCCCACAAAATGAAAACAATGGGGCGCTCCTGCTTATTCAGAGCCCGTATAGCTACGTCGGTAAATTCCTCCCATCCCTTTCCTCGGTGAGAGTTGGCCATATGAGCCCTCACAGTCAGAACAGTATTAAGCAACATCACTCCCTGACTGGCCCATTTTATCAAGTAACCATTATTTGGAACGTAACACCCCAAATCATCGTGAAGCTCCTGATATATATTTACCAGGGAAGGGGGAATCTCCACATCCGGCTTCACTGAAAAACAAAGTCCGTGGGCCTGTCCCACATTATGATAGGGATCCTGCCCTATAATGACCACTTTTACCTGGCTCAAAGGGGTCAGGTGAAATGCATTGAAAATATCATCCGCAGGCGGAAACACCTGAGCCGTATTATACTCCTCCTTCACAAATTCATACAGCGTTTTATAATAAGGCTTGCGAAATTCTGCTCCCAATTCCTGCAGCCAGTCATTGTCAATCATACTCATATTTATACCTGCCTCCGGTCCTACAAACGGACACTGACGCCTTTCTCTTTTAAGTATTCTTTTACCTGCCGGATTTCCAGCTCCTTATAGTGAAACAGGGAAGCTGCCAGAACCGCTTCCGCCTTGGCATCATGAAGCGCCTCATAAAAATGCTCCATTTTCCCCGCTCCCCCCGACGCAATCACCGGGATTTTTACGGCTTCTGTCACAGCACGGGTCAGCTCCAAATCATAGCCCTCCCTGGTGCCATCCCCATCCATGCTGGTAAGGAGAATTTCTCCCGCTCCCAGAGCTTCGGCCTTCGCCGCCCATTCCACGGCATCCATCTCCATGTCCACGCGGCCCCCGTTTTTATAAATATTCCAGCCGCCGCCCTCTCTCCGTTTTGCGTCTATTGCTACCACAACGCATTGACTGCCAAATTTATCCGCTGCGTCGCTGATCAGCCGCGGGTTCATAATGGCAGCGGAATTGACTGAAATTTTATCTGCGCCTTCCCTCAGAATTTCTCTGAAGTCATCCACCGTACGAATCCCGCCGCCTACTGTAAATGGAATAAACACCTGGGAGGCCACGCTTCTGACCCAGGAAAGCTGTGTAGCTCTGCTATCGGCAGATGCGGTAATATCGAGAAAAACCAGTTCATCCGCCCCGGCTTTGTCGTATTGTGCGGCTACCTCTGCAGGGTCTCCCGCATCCCGAAAATTTACAAAGTTTACGCCTTTTACTACTCTCCCATCCTTAACGTCCAGACAAGGGATAATTCTTTTTGTGTGCATCGTTTTCTCACAATCAACCTGTTTTCGTAATGTCAATAAAGTTTTTCAGAATTTTCAAACCTGTTTCCGAGCTTTTTTCCGGATGAAACTGGCATCCAAAAACATTCCCTCTTTCTACAGATGCGTGAAAGCAAATTCCATATTCCGTTTCCGCCGTCACAACATTCTTATTCGCTGATTTCAAATAATAGGAATGTACAAAGTAAACATAAGCATTCTGGGAAATTCCCTGAAACAGGCGGCCGCTCCTGGGATACCGCAGGCTGTTCCACCCGATATGCGGAACTTTAAGCCCCCTCTCTTCCGGAAACCGGAGTATCTCTCCCTCCAAAAGGCAGAGCCCTTCCACACCCGGACTCTCCTCACTTCCTTCAAACAGAAGCTGCATACCCAGACATATGCCCAAAAAGGGGATTCCTTCAGAAGCACATCGGCGTATCGTATCCGTGAGACCATAAGAATGCAGCTTTTCCATGGCATCTCCAAAAGCGCCTACTCCAGGAAGAATTACGCCATCCGATTTTAAAATAGCTTTCTTATCTCTCGTGACTTCCGGTTCTTCTCCCAAATAGTGTAATGCCTTTTCCACGCTCCTGATGTTGCCGGCATCGTAATCGATTACTGCTATCATACCGTCTCCTGTTAAGCAAGATTATCCACAAAACTTTCCTGGAAAAGCTCCGTTTCCTCGGGAAGCTCGTCAGGCAGGGGTTCGGCTGCCGCCTCCTCCTCGGCCAACTGATTCTGCTGCGTTTTCCATTCTTCGTAATCGGTTCCCTGAGCAACAGCCGTCACAATGATTGTATATTCCACATCGCCCGGCACAGCTGCAATCTCCTGTACCTGATCCTGGGTTAAATTATATTTCTCCGAAAGAATCCTCAGAATCTCTGCATATTCTGCCTGAACCTCACTCCCCGCATTCCATTGCTGGGCGGTTTCATACAGGGATGGATAGTCGCTTACAGACTGTATCAGGCTGTCCAAAGCCTCCACCTCTGCCCCCTCTTCCACGAGCAGTTCGTACTCTCTGATCCACAGGCGTATTCTCAAAATACTTTCCGATTTTCCAAACATTACCTGCTCGCTCTCATTCAGCACCTTACCGAAAAGGTTTTGATAACAAGTCTGATAATCACCCTCATAGTAAGCTGCTCTGCCCTCTCTTTTTACCGCATAATCCCCGGAAACAGAGGCAAGAATAATGATAGAAAGCCCCAGTGACACACAAACCAGTGAAACAAGAAGAATGTGTTTTCTTGAAAGCTTCTTTCCTGGCGTTTCCCACCCCTCTTCAAAGGAAGAAGCTGCTTTTGCAGGGTTGCTCTTGGTTTTTTTCAAGGCTCTTCTCCTGCCCGCTCTGGCGCTTTCCCCTTCACCGGAAGTCTTTTTGCTTTTCCTGGATGATTTTTTATTCTTCTTTTCCTTATCCATCTCCTTAAGAATCTTTTTATTCTCCTGAGACAGCTTTATACCTTCACTCTCTTCCTCTTCTTCCGTAAAGAAATCCAATATCCTGGAAAAAAATCCCTTATGGGCACGGTCATTTCCATCTCCATGAAGCTGATCAAGGTCCGGCATATCCGCTATGTCATGGCGGACATAGGAGAGATCATCCATATCCAAAGAATCATCACTGGAATCCCCGGAAGATAAATCATCCTCTTCAGCTGCGCTTTCGTAGCGCTCTTCAGTTTCCAACAGCGCCTCAGCTTTATGAGCCTTTTTTGCTCTCTTTGCTTCCTTTGCCGCCTTTCTCTGCTCTTTTCTTGCTTCCCTGGCAGCTTTCTTGGCTTCGTTTTGAGCCTTGCGGTCTTTCCGGTCTCCATCGTCCTCATTTTGCGGAGCCTCTGCCTGATAGTCCAAAGAATCCGAGTCCTTCTCTACCATCTCCTGACGATCGGATTTCTGCAGCAAATCATGAATTTCCTGCAAATCTCTGTCATCTGACTGCTGCAGCAAATCCATAATATCATCCTGCTCAGATTCTGATTTATGATCCGTGCTCTGCTTTTTCTGATTTCTTTCTTCCAAAAGACGTTCAATTTCCTCCTGGGACATGTCCTGCAGATCGTCTATCTCCGGAGACATCTCTTTATCCTTTGCTTCATCTGATACAGATCTCAGCAAATCCTCTATATCGCTCATATCCGTCCGGGACTCCGCTTTTCCTTCGTTCTCCCCAACAGTATATACGTCCGTATCCTTATGGTTCAAGTCTTTTAGCAGACTGTCCAGATAATCTTCTTGTGAAGCCATAATATTACCTCTGCTTTCTCGTTGTATATTTCGTTTTTTATAGTTTATCACAGGTGAAGCAGCCAATCAATCGCATTCTTTGAAATTGAATAGGCTTTTCCTCCCAATTCTTCTGACAGCTGATACAGCTTCTCATTGACACGGTATAGCTCCGACTTCTTCTGAAAAAAAGCTATCTTCTCGAAAGGCCAGCGTATCACAGAGGGAAACTGCATTCCTACTCCCAGCTCCAGTATCAGCAAATTTCTGTTCAGAGTTCCCTGAAGCCATTTTGTATAGCGCTGCCAACTTTCAAGGTATCCGTTTTCATTATAGTTTTGAGCATAAATATTATTCAATATGAAAGGTTTTCCACAGTGAGGACAGACTCCCAAACTGCCCTCAATCCATTTTGGAAACTCCTTTGCCTTGTCTGCAGCCTGTTTCGATTCTTCAAAATATTGCGTAAGCGTATCTTTATCCTTTTCTGTCACTTCTGGAAGCACATCGCTGCATCCTCCGGAACATTGCTTTTTATTTTCTGAACCGCATGGCGTGGTAAGCCTATGCTCCTTCCATGGAACCAGTGCAACAGCTTCATTCACAGCCACTGAAACTACAAAATAATTCTTATCAGACAGCCTCTCTGCCAACATACATAAGCCTTGGTACGCCCTGCTGTCATTGCCTCCAGACCAAAAACTGTTAAGTGCAGGAAGCATCCAAGCATTTCCGGAGGCCATGAGGCTCTCCCGTATTTCCTGATAAGCTTTCTTTTCCGGCGCATGTTTCAAATCACTGAATTCCTCTCCAATGCCCACAAGCACCAGATCTGCCTGTTTTATCTTATCACAGATCCAATTTTCCATTTCACTCCCCATTCCCGGCAACCTTTTCAGTTATTTGGAAATTGTCAAAACGGCTTTGAGTCTTTCCAATTCTCATATATTCAAAAAGCCGGGAATACTCCCAGCTTTTTGTGTCTTTAATTGTCCAAATGCCTATCCATAACAAGCTGATCAATTATTTTAACCAAATTACCAATCTCCGGTTTTGAGAGCTGGGCGTCAGCTCCCAGCGCCTCGCCCTTGCGCTTCATTTCTTCATTCACAAGAGACGAAAAAATTACAATCGGTATATCCGCAGTAATATCGTCAGATTTCAAAAGTTTTGTCAGTCTATGCCCATCCATTTCCGGCATCTCAATATCTGTAATCACACATCTGACATGGTCACTCAGCGTACCGTCCTCCTTACACTGCATTATCACATCATAAGCCTGCTGTCCGTTTTCGGTATGTATCAAGTTATCATATCCGGCTGTTTTCAACGAATCTACAATCAGCTTATTAAGCAGCGGAGAGTCCTCGGCGATTAAAATAGGAACATTACTTCTTGTTCTGGGACCCAGCTCTGACAATTCAGATATTTTCAAACCGGTTTCCGGATTAATGTCACTGACAATTTTTTCGAAGTCCAGTATGATAATCAGTTTTCCGTCTTTTTTAATAATTCCGGTAGCTACGCTTTCATCCGCCGTGGATATGGTGACATCCGGTTTAATAATATCTCTCCACGATACCCTATGTATACCAAGTACGCTTTCAACATGGAATGCAATGTCCAGCTTATTGAAATTCGTTACAATAAACAAGCCCTTGGGTTCGGCTTCACCTCTACCAAGGCAATTCTTCAGGTCAATCGCCGTAATCATAGTATCACGAGGCATAAAAATCCCTTCAATGCTGGGATGTGAATTGGGAACCGGAGTAACGGGCTGGTATGTAATAATCTCTCTGATTTTTGCTACGTTTATGCCATATGAATTGCCGGCCAAGGTAAACTCCAGGATTTCCAACTCATTTGTTCCATTTTCAAGTAATATTTTTGTATCCATTTTTCCACCTCGTTGCTTTCCCCAATATCTTAAACTATTGAGACTTGTTTTCATATGAATACATTATATCATATTTAACAGAAAAAGAAACATTAATCTAAAAATTTTCACCTTTTTTAAATTGAAAAGCTGCTATAAATCCGCTTTCTCCAAAGCAAGCAACATTTTCTTTTTATCAATACCGCCCGCGTACCCCGTTAAACTGCCGCGAGCCCCAACGACTCTATGACAGGGTACAATAATGGAAATTGCATTATGGCCTACAGCCCCGCCTACAGCCTGTGCAGACATATGTTTCACTCCTCTTTGTTCCGCAAGCCGTCTTGCAATTTCTCCATACGTCATAGTCTTTCCGTATGGTATCTCACAGAGAATCTCCCACACCTCCCTCTGAAAATCCGTGCCTGTAAAGTGGAGAGGTACTGTGAAATTCGGGTTTTGACCCGAGAAATAAATGTCAAGCCAACTCTTCACAAGATCAAACAAGGGCAGCTCCTTTTCCTCATGCCCCCTGTCCAGATAAAGGGCAAAATATTTCTGCCCCTCAAACCACAACCCGGTTAAACCCAGTTCATCCGCCGCCAAAAAAACACCTCCCAACGGGGACTGATAGCGGCTTGTATACTGCATATAGCACCTCCTCTCCAAATGCCCTAAACTTGAAATATGATTTTATGTAACGAAAAAACGGGTAAAAAACAATCTGTCTTTTACTCGTTCTGCCAAAATCTATGATTCACCTCATACCCTCAAAACCGAACATTGAACCTTCCTCTTCGCCTTCCTGGTTAAGGTCTCGGCCGATTAGTAGACGTCAGCTC
>CALWRA010000017.1 GCA_944383825.1 uncultured Acetatifactor sp.
GTTTTCAAATTCTCTTGACAGGGGCGCACATGACTTTGAGCAAAAGATCATCCACGCAGCCGGTGTCCCGATTTTCCTGCAACAGAGTGTTCCGCAGACGATTGAGGCTCTGGATCACAATGCTGTTTTCAGCAGGGGTAAGGTATACCTTGAATTTCTGTTTCCTCATAGTGCAGTCCTCCTTTTCGCCTTCATTGTAGCTGTTCAAAGATGTGTAGCGCAAATGTGCGAGTATTTGTCAGCCTTAAGGATATTGGATACCGTGAGTGAAGAAAAGATAAACCGGATTCGGTTTGGTCAAATCCTGACAAATCAGGCCAGCCCTTTCAAAAGAAAAACCATAAAGAAAGGCTCTTAAACGATGGACAATCCACAGGACAAAAGTACCTCGAAAACGGCCCGATTTTGATTGCTGATTATCCTATTTTTTACCGAAAACGGGGTTCAAAACACCCGGTTATCCTATTTTTACCGAGAAAAAACTGGGTCAGAACAGTTCAAATTCTGCCAGAACCAGACAAACTGCAACAGAAGATATGAAATGGAAAAACCCCGAAAAACCGCAGTTTTTCGGGGTTTTTGAGCCTCTTTGAACCAGTTTGAATAGCAGATTATCTCTTGCTGAACTGGGGAGCGCGACGGGCAGCCTTGAGGCCGTACTTCTTTCTCTCCTTCATACGAGGATCTCTGGTCAGAAAGCCTGCCTGCTTTAATACAAGCCTAAAATCTGAATCTACCTGAAGAAGAGCTCTCGCAATACCGTGTCTGATAGCGCCTGCCTGGCCGGTATATCCGCCGCCATGAACATTTACAATAACGTCAAGCTTACCCAGTGTTTCGGTAGCTGCCAAAGGCTGACGCACGATCACCTTAAGCGTCTCCAATCCAAAATAATCGTCCATGCTTCTTTTATTAATGGTGACATCGCCTTTGCCGGGTACCAGATATACTCTTGCGATGGATTTCTTTCTTCTGCCGGTTCCATAGTATTTTTCTGTCTTTGCCATGATATATTTTCCTCCTTTCAGTCCTTTAGAATGTCAGTACTTCAGGCTTCTGAGCGGCATGCTTGTGGTCAGATCCTGCATATACGTGAAGTTTAGTGTACATCTGTCTTCCTAAAGGTCCCTTGGGGAGCATCCCCTTCACAGCAAGCTCAACAACCTGCTCGGGCTTCTTTACTAATTTCTCTCTTAAAGTGGTCTCCTTCATACCGCCCACATATTCAGAATGACGGTAATAAATCTTTTGGTCCAGCTTCTTTCCGGTTACCTGAATCTTTTCAGCATTTATAACAATAACATAATCGCCGCAGTCCATATGAGGCGTAAAGATGGGTTTATTTTTTCCTCTTAAAACCTTTGCAACTTCAGAAGCCAGCCGTCCCAAAGTCATATCAGCAGCATCTACTACATACCATTTTCTATTGATTGTAGCTGGACTAGCCATAAATGTTTTCATGATGTTTCCTCCATTTTACTTTTGTCTGCGGAGCATAAAAGGACTTATCTCCTTTTGGCCTAAATCCGCTTTCTGTCCTGATCCCGTAGCAAACTGCAGATGTCCGGCTGCACTTTAAAACTTCACAGAACGGCTTTTTTATCTATCTCAATGCTCCGCCGGGGCTTTGGCCAAGCATTTTGAAACACTGTCACAGTGATATATTATATGATACGCTTCCGTGCGTGTCAAGACCTTAAACACTCCTTTTTTCCATTTCTTCCTCAAATTCGTATTTCACCAGTGTCAGTCCCCTGGCCGGCGCCGTAGGCCCTGCGGCGCTTCGATCCTTAGCCTCCAGAACTGCCGCCAGCGATTCCGGCTCCCGTTTCCCTTGTCCCACCTCCAGAAGAGTTCCCGCAATAATTCTAACCATATTATAAAGAAATCCGCTTCCGCAGATGCGGATTACAATTTCCGCTCCCTGTTCTTCCACCTGCACCATGTATAGTGTGCGCACGGTGCTTTCTACCTGGGCGTTTACCTGGCAGAAGCTCTTAAAATCATGCTCTCCTACAAGATAAGCCGCAGCTTCACGCATTCGGTTCTCGTCCAGCTGGTGATAAGTGAAATAAGAATACAGACGTTTTATGGGCATGGGAAACTCCGCCCTATAGATACGGTACTCATAGGTCTTACGGCTTTTGCACTTTCTGGGATGCCAGTCGTTCGGAACCTCCTGAGATCTTTGAATTCGGATGTCCTCCGGCAGCATTTGGTTCAGCGCATAAGATATCTTCTCCGCAGGTATTCTGGAAGAAGTATCGAACACAGCAATATTTCCCATGGCATGTACTCCTGCATCCGTTCTGCTTGCTCCGATCACCTCTGTTTTTTCCTGCAGCAATGCCGACAGACACCGGTTCAGCTCGCCTTCAATTGTAATCCCGTTGTTTTGAAACTGCCAGCCGTGGTATCTGGTTCCATCGTAGGCCACCGTCAGACGTACCCGTTTTCGTTCCATTTCTCCTCCCTTCTTCCCGACTTGCAGCTCTCTTCTGCGCCTTTATCCCGAGCCTGCAGACTTTCACACTCCTGTGCTCTTTTTGCTACATACTTCCCCAAAGATTTAGCCTTCCGAGGATAATGCTCACAACTAGATAAAGCGCGATACAGGCATATGCAGCATAATCCCTTTTATGATACACCAATGGCTTCATTTTTGTCCTGCCCTCTCCTCCTCTATAGCATCTTGCCTCCATGGCCATGGCAAGGTCGTTGGCTCTTCGGAATGCGGAAATGAAAAGCGGCACCAAAAGAGGCACCATGGCTTTTGCCCTCCTAATCAGGTTTCCGCTCTCGAAGTCCGCTCCTCTTGCTATCTGCGCCTTCATGATCTTGTCGGTCTCCTCCAGTAAAATGGGAATAAACCGCAAAGCAATGGACATCATCATAGCCACCTCGTGAACCGGCACTTTGAAGATTTTCAGGGGACGCATCATTTTTTCCAGTCCATCCGTCAAATTATTGGGCGTAGTGGTCAGTGTCATTACCGATGATCCTATAATCAGCAGCGTCAGGCGAACCGCCATAGAAAGAGCCATTCTGAGTCCTTCCCTGGTAATGGTCAGCCTCCACAGAGTCACAAGAGGCGTTCCCGGCGTCAGAAACAAATTGAACACCACCGTAATCATCAACAGAAATACAATTGCCTTCATGCCCTTTACCATAAACTTAAAGGGCACTTTGGATAATCTGATCACAATGCCAAGAAAAATAACCGACACCGCATAGCCCAAAAAATTCTGGAAAAAAAACAATGAAATAATATACAGCAGCGTTCCTCCCAGCTTTACTCGGGGATCCATTTTGTGTATTATGGATTCTGTTTGATAATATTGTCCTAATGTAATATCTCTAAGCATATGCTTCCTCATTTTCAATGCCGCTCAGCCCTTAGGCCTGCTTCGGCAAAATTATCTGCAGAGCTTACTGCGAATTCCTTCCAAGAGCTCTGAGAATATCCTGCGCCGCTTCCTCTATGGTAGTGGCGTTCACATCCACATCCAATCCCTTTTCCTTCAGCGCGTGCATTATATATGTCACCTGCGGAGCCGCAAGGCCCACCTCCTCCAACTCTCTGTAGTGCTTAAAAACCTCTCTGGGCACATCGTCATACATGACGCTGCCTCTATTCATCACAATAATACGGTCAACATACTCCGCAACATCCTCCATACTGTGAGACACCAAAAGAATGGTCATTCCCGTCTCTGTCTGCAGCCTTTTAATCTGGTGAAGAATATCATCCCTCCCCCGGGGATCCAGACCCGCTGTAGGCTCATCCAATATAAGCACCTGGGGCTGCATGGCAAGAACTCCCGCGATGGCTACCCGCCGCTTCTGTCCTCCGGAGAGTTCAAAGGGAGACTGGAAAAAGAACTCATCAGGAAGTCCCACCTTTTTCAGCGCATCATAGGCTCTCAGCTCCACTTCCTTTTTATCAAGCCCAAGATTCTTAGGGCCGAAGCACACATCGGTAAACACATCAATCTCAAAAAGCTGATGCTCAGGATACTGAAAAACCAATCCCACCCTGCTTCTGAGCTTTTTCATGTCGTAATCCTTTTCGTAAATATCCTGGCCGTTAAAATAAATATGGCCGCTGGTGGCCCTGATCAATCCATTCAAATGCTGCATCAGAGTGGATTTTCCTGAACCTGTATGTCCGATAATGCCTACAAACTGCCCATCCGGAATATTGAGACACACATCGTCCAAAGCTTTGGAGGCCAAAGGAGTATCCTCCCCGTATATATAGTTTACATGATCTACAATAATCGACATTTCTACTCCAATCCCAGGGCTTTTACCAGCTCGTCCGCAGTCAAAATTCCATCAGGCAGAGAAACTCCCTGTTTCTTCAGCTCGTATGCAAGCAGCGTCACCTGCGGTACATCCAGCCGCAGACTTTTGAGTTTTTCCACCTGGGAAAAAATTTCTCTGGGAGTTCCCTCCATTGCAATCCTTCCCTGATCCATTACATATACACGGTCAGCGTGAATAATCTCTTCCATATAATGAGTAATCAGAATTACCGTGACTCCCTCCACCTGATTCAGCCCTCTGACAGCCCGGATTACTTCTTTCCTGCCATTGGGATCCAGCATGGCCGTGGGCTCATCCAGAACAATACATTTTGGGTGCATTGCCAGCACTCCGGCTATGGAAACTCTCTGCTTCTGTCCTCCGGAAAGCTTATTGGGAGAATGCTTTCTGAACTGATACATTCCTACCGCCCGCAGGCTCTCCTCCACTCGCTCCCATATTTCCTTTGTGGGGATCCCCATATTTTCCGGGCCAAATCCTACATCCTCCTCCACTACCTGTCCAATGATTTGATTATCAGGATTCTGAAACACCATCCCCGCCGTCTGACGGACATTCCAGACATTCTCCTCCCTGCCCGTATCCATTCCATCCACCCATACAGTACCCTCCGTAGGATTTAAAATGGCATTCATGTGCTTGGCCAATGTAGATTTTCCGGAGCCGTTATGTCCCAAAACAGCTACAAACTCTCCCTCTCGGATGTCCACGGACACGTCGTCCACCGCTTTGGTGATTCCTTCCACGTTGCCCTCTTCATCCCGTCTAATATATTCATAAACAACATCTTCCGCTTTGATAATTCCCATATTTACCTCAATTCCGAAGCCTTATTTTTTCCATTCAATTCCAGGCAAAAGGTCTAAATCATTTCTATTTTACTAAATCAGCCGCATAATTACAATAACATTTATATTTTGATTATATTTCTGCGTTAATTTGCAATCTTCTATGCGGGATTTACAAAAAAGGTCAAGGATGATATGCTAATTGAAGAATCGGCCACAGTGTTTCATCAAAAACCGTGCATGAAAGGAAAATTCCATGAATATAGATAAGAACAAATTGTTGAAAATGCTTGGAATACTGGCTGCTATCTGTGTGATCGTGGGTAGCATTACAATGCTTGCAGGAGGCAATTCTATGACTCTCACCGAATACGCACGGCAAAACGGCATTTCTGAGCAGACCTCATCTCACAATACGGACGCAGTTGAAACACAGGTTCCCAATGAAACGCAGCCTTCCCCGAACGGGGGCGAAACTCAAGTCACCTCTGACTCGGAAGCGGCTTCTGGCTCTACAGTCTCGGAATCCCCCTGCTCAAGCAGTGAAAGTATGCTGATCGGCGCTTCACTGAATGGCGATTTCCAGCTGGAAGAGCGTGTAACCTATACCGACTCTTTTTATTATGAGCCTCTCTCCGATGATCTGAGGCGTTATATTACGGGAGTTTCCTATCCCTCCCCTTCAGAGGATCCAGACAGCGATCCCCCTGCTGTGTCCTATGACGATCTTTGCTATCTACACATTTTGCACTATGATTTTGACGGTAATCCCACAGCGGGCGAGATGATTTGCAACAAAGCCATTGCGCAGGATCTGACGGAAATTTTCTATGAGCTTTACAGGAATGAATACCGTCTGGAAAAGGTGCGCCTGATCGATGAATACGATGGGGACGATACTGCCTCGATGGAAGACAACAATACCTCCTGTTTCAACTACCGACTGGTGGAAGGCAGCGCCTCGCTTTCCAAACATGCTTGGGGGCTTGCCGTAGACATCAATCCCTTGTACAATCCCTATGTGACCTATGGGGAAGACGGCGCCGTAAATGTTTCTCCAGCCGCTGGAGCGGACTATGCGGACCGCTCTCTGAATTTTCCGTATAAAATTGACCAAAACGATCTATGCTACAGACTTTTCAAACAATATGGCTTTACCTGGGGAGGGGATTGGAACAGCAGTAAAGATTATCAACATTTTCAGAAAAATCCTTAATATTCCTTTACAAAAAAAATCTTCTGTGCTATAACAGTCTTGTCACTGTTAATCAATTTATTGGCAGAGTAGAATTTTGCGCGTTAAGTGCTGCATGAACAGGGAGTTGTCATGCGGACGAAAAGCAGATGCTTGCGGTGCAGAATTCGCATCCCGCTGCTACATACAGACATTTATCTCCTTTATGTATGTAGTTATTGGAAACTGCTGTAAAGGAGGTTTTTTATTGAAAAAAGCAATACAAATGTTCAGGACTTCCCTTGGGGAGCTGTCCGTTGTCCGCAATCTTGTTTTATGCGGCCTGATGGCTGCTCTGGCTGTGATTCTTGGCATGGTAGGTACTATTTCCGCCGGCCCATATATCCGTATCGGATTCTCGGGCCTTCCCAACCGCATGGTGGATTTTTTATTCGGTCCGGCTGCAGGATGCCTGTTCGGGGGTATGCTGGATCTGCTGAAGTATATTGTGACGCCTTCCGGTCCCTTTTTCTTTGGCTTTACCTTTAACGCCATGCTTGCCGGACTGATCTACGGCAGTATTCTATACCGGCGTCCCGTGAGCTGGAAACGCGTTATTTTTGCGGAATTTTTGGTAAAGCTTTTGGTGAACTGCACTCTGAACACACTTTGGCTTTCCATGCTCTATGACAATGCTTTTATGATTCTTCTTCCCGCGAGAGTGATAAAGAATGCAGTTATGCTGCCTATTGACTGCATTATTCTCTATTTTTCCCTTGCCTTTATGAGCCGAATGGTATTCCGTCTCTGGAAAGTTCATAATTAAAGAACCGATGAAGCCCATCGGTCCTTTCGTAAACGCAGCAGAAAGTCCGCACAGCGGACTTTCTGTTATTTTGACTTATACCAATTCAAGCACAACCTCCATAGCAGCATCGCCCTTACGCTGTCCGATCTTGACAATTCTGGTATAGCCGCCCTTGCGATCTGCATACTTAGGTGCATATTCATCGAATAACTTTGCAACCAGATCCACCTTTTTGGTATTTCTCTTTCTTCCTGCAGCCTCCTTAGGAACATATACCACAGGATTGAGAACCTTGAGCATTTGATGTCTTACATGCAGTCTGGAAGGCATATCCTTTTTGATTTCCTTCTCAACGGATTCAAACTTGGTAACCTTTTTGCCGTCAACGACTTCCTTTACCCTTTTACCGTCCTTATCCTTTACAGGAACCTTGGCAGTTACCTTCACCATCTCAAAATTATCTCTCTCCTTCACAGCCATAGCGATGAGACCTTCTGCAATCTTCTTTACTTCTTTTGCCTTGGCCTCGGTGGTAATAATCCTTCCATGATAAATCAATGCGGTTACCTGATTTCTCAGGAGCGCCTTTCTTTGGGAAGAGGTTCTTCCAAGTTTTCTGTACTTTGCCATAATAAAATTCCTTTCTCCCTTCATGGGACATCCGGCCACGCTCTTTGGTCTTACTTACCGAATGCGTCATGCGGCAGTTTGCAGCCGCCGTTTCCAAGCTCCATTTAGAGATAAACCCCCGCCGCGCACTTTGGTCTTATCGACCGGGATAATCCTAACTCAGTTTTCATCACTGGGATTTAGCTGAAGTCCAAGCTCCTTCAACTTTGCCAAAACCTCCTCCAGAGACTTCCGGCCCAAATTGCGGACCTTCATCATATCCTCTGAGGTTTTATTGGTCAATTCCTCCACAGTATTAATGCCTGCTCTCTTCAGGCAGTTATAGGAACGAACAGACAGCTCTAATTCGTCAATGCTCATTTCCAATACCTTTTCTTTCTCATCGTCTTCCTTCTCAGTCATAACTTCCGCCTTCTGCGCACTTTCAGAAAGATCGATAAAAAGGCTAAGGTGCTCGCTCAGTACTTTCGCAGCCAGACTGACAGCCTCATCGGGGACCAGAGTTCCGTTCGTATATACATCCAAAGTAAGCTTATCAAAGTCCGTAATCTGACCTACACGGGTATTTTCAACAGTAACATTCACCCTTTCTACAGGAGTGTAAATAGAGTCAATTGCAATCACACCGATGGGCAGATCTTCGTGCTTGTTCTTATCCGCACTTACATAGCCGCGGCCCTTAGTAATGGTCAGCTCCATGTAAAGCTTCGTATCCTTGCCGCTTAAGGTGGCGATTACCAGATCGGGATTCAAAATTTCAATGTCCTGATCCGCCTGGATGTCAGAAGCATGTACGATGCCCTCTCCCTCAAACTCAATGTAAGCGGTTTTGGCCTCATTCGTCTCGCTGCTATTTTTGATTGCAAGGCTCTTGATATTCATGATGATCTCAGTAACGTCTTCCTTCACTCCAGGAATGGAACTGAACTCATGCAGGACGCCTTCAATTTTTACCTGGCTCACAGCAGCGCCGGGCAGAGAGGAGAGCATAATTCTTCTGAGCGAATTGCCCAGAGTAATACCGTATCCTCTTTCCAAGGGCTCCACAACGAATTTGCCGTACTTTTTGTCTTCTGAAATCTCAGCAACCTCAATATTAGGTCTTTCAAAATCAAACACTGCAAATACCCTCCTTTACGAACATTTTTCTAAAGACGCAAGCACTCCGAAGCCATAAATGACAGCAGACGCCATGTCACTGTTAAATATAGCCTCAGAGGCTTACAGGGCTTATTTGGAGTAAAACTCGACAATAAGCATTTCATCTACGGGAACATCGATCATTTCTCTTGTCGGAAGGTTCTTGATGGTTCCCTTTAAATTCTCGATATCAACATCCATCCATTCGGGTACCAGTCTGCCGCCAGTTACTTCTACAATGTCCTTATATCTCTGAAGGGACTTTGCTTTCTCATTAATCTCAATTACATCTCCGGCCTTGATCAGGTAAGAAGGTATATTTACCCTCTTTCCGTTCACCAGCACATGCTTATGTCCCACAACCTGCCTTGCTTCTCTTCTGGTTCTTGCAAAGCCCATTCTGAAGATCACATTGTCAAGTCTGCTTTCCAGCATAATCATCAGGTTTTCACCTGTCATGCCCTTCATTCTGTCGGCCTTCTCGTAATAGTTTCTGAAAGGCTTCTCCAGAACGCCGTAGATAAATTTCGCCTTCTGCTTTTCTCTCAGCTGAAGTCCATATTCACTGACCTTCTTACCTGCCCTCGTAGAAGTTCTGTTGGATTTTTTATCATATCCCAGATAAGAGGGCTCAAGGCCGAGGGATCTGCATCTTTTTAATACGGGTACTCGATTTACTGCCATTTTTTAATTTCCCTTCTTTTTTGTTAACCTGAATTTTCTCGCTTGCTCACGGAGTAAAAACAATCTTCGTCCGGCGCAATCAGCGCCGCCTTGCCCTGTTTTCCCGCCTCCGCGCATATTGTTTACAGTGGGGGTGCCGCCCTGCACTTTCTTCCAACGGGTTACTTCAACAGAGTATTAAACTCTACGGCGTTTGGGAGGACGACATCCGTTGTGGGGAACAGGAGTGACGTCACGGATACTCACAACCTCAAGCCCGCAGGCGGAAAGCGCTCTGATTGCCGCCTCGCGCCCTGATCCGGGCCCCTTTACAAATACATCAACGGTTTTCAGTCCATGCACCAAAGCAGCCTTTGTAGCTGTTTCAGCCGCCATCTGCGCAGCATATGGAGTAGATTTCCTTGAACCTCTAAAACCAAGACCACCAGCACTTGCCCAGCTCAGAGCATTTCCCTCAGTGTCAGTCAGAGTAACAATCGTATTGTTAAAAGAAGACTGGATATGTGCCTGTCCGCGTTCAACGTTTTTCTTTACACGCTTTTTTGTTACTTTTTTTGCAACTTTTTTAGCCATTTTAAACTAACCTACTTTCTCATTTTCAGGAAGAGCAAAATATGCCGTTTCCTTTTTCACAGTTACGATTTTGCGCATTGCTTATTTCTTCTTATTTGCCACAGTACGCTTGGGACCCTTGCGTGTTCTTGCATTTGTCTTGGTCCGCTGTCCGCGAACGGGAAGCCCCTTACGATGACGAATGCCGCGGTAGCAGCCGATTTCCTGAAGTCTCTTGATGTTCAGCGCAACATCTCTTCTCAAATCACCTTCCACTATCACACCGAGCTTTTCAATAGCCTCGCTGATTCTCTTAACCTCTTCATCGGTCACATCCCTTACTCTGGTGTCAGGATTCACCCCCGCCTCTGCCAGCAGCTTATTGGCGGTAGGTCTGCCGATCCCATAGATATAGGTCAAGCCGATTTCAATTCGTTTTTCTCTAGGTAAGTCAACACCTGCGATACGAGCCATTTACGTTTCCTCCATTTTCATTGCGTTTCTGCAGCCTGCTCTTTTGCTGCACGCTGTGCGTACATTTGGTCTGTTGTTTGCACGCCTGTTTAGTTACTAATTGATTGGGGCGTTCGCCCAACCGGACACAATCCGATCTTTCCACGGCGCCACGTGTTACGGTTTTTACTGCAACGCTCCTGCTATGCGCAGACAAAATGCGCAGTACATTTTACCCCCGAAGCATTTTTGCCCTGATGCATGCCGTGGTATCAAGAAGTAATCTCCCGTAAGCTCTATCCATATTTATGATAATCGGCGCATAAAAGCTGCGCCGGTTCAGCCGCACATAAAAACCGGACAAGAACTCACATACCTGACTTCAATCAGGTCGGTGATTATCCCTGTCTTTGTTTGTGTTTCGGATTCTCACAGATTACTCTGATGCGTCCTTTTCTTTTAATGATTTTGCACTTTTCGCAAATCGGTTTTACTGATGATCTAACCTTCACGTTAAACCCTCCTTTCAAAAAAGACCGTCTTGTATTATACCACAGAGAATTTTGCTTGACAAGGCTTTTTTATCAATTTTTCCCATATTTCACGCGGCTTCTCTGCCAGGCGTCAAGTCCCATGCAGCACACCGCCGTCACCGCCACGCTGATAATGCGGAAGGTAAACCTTGCATGAAGGGCGGAGTGATGTTGTATAACTATAATCCAGGCAAAAGGAATACAGAAAATCACCGCAAAGGGGATCAGCCCCAGGAGCACCTGCTTGCCCTGCCCCCGCCTCAAAGCGGCCCGCAAAACCAAAAGCGCTGCGCCCAGCGTCAGAAGCCCCGCGCCGACCGGATACAGCATTCCCGCATACTCCTGTAGATTCAGGCCGATTACATACCATCCGCCGTTCATTCTGGGCCTTCCTCCGATGGCCTCCGTCCTTCCGATAATAGACCATACCGCATCTTTTATGGTACCCGTATGCAAAGTCAGATCTGCAATGATCCATTTCATCGCCCACATACCCGCATATCCGATTCCCCAGCACACACTGTATCCGATTACCTTTTGAAGGCTTTTCTTGATATTCTCCTCCTTTTTCATCAGAAAGTACGCGCAGAGAGGAAATCCCAGCGTCACTGCCGGATAGGTCAGAAAATCAAAATAGGATGTGACAATTCCGATCAGCAGAAACACCTCCGGATACGCCTGCTTTTCTTCTATCTTGTCGTGACGCAGAAGCATCATCAAGAGCGCTGCCATCGTAATGAGAAAGCACACGGACATGGTCAGAGAAACCAGCACAAGCACCGGCTTCATAAATAAAAAACCCAGCGCCGTGGCAGCTCCTACGCCGGGATACCCTTTCTTTATGGAAAAAAATATGACCGCCCCCATGAGAAGCGCCTGAAGGACGATTCCCAGTACCACAATCTGAGACCAGGAAAAAATCAGAAGCAGGGGCTTCAGATAGATCAGATACCCATGCCAGTAGCGGGAATACTCATGCAGATAAGACTGCGTCATCCCCTCTTCGGAGCAATATGCTTTCAGGGAGGCTTCGGGAGTCCATATTTCCTCCTCCAGGTCGGTGTGATAAACCCGCATCGCCTGTTCAAAGACATTTTTTCCGGAAATTCTTTCTATGGCGTTCTGTACCATAATAGCGTCCGTATAGGTTTCCTTTTGCCCCCAGACATAACGGGCAAAAGGATTATCCGCCACCTCACCCTCATCCTTTATCATGCTATCCACGCTCACCGCCACATTTTCCTTCATCCGTCCGGTGGGAAGACAGAAAGCAAGCACTAACAGCAAGGTTCCTAAAATGGCGCTTCCCAAAAGGAGCAGCGCCATACGTTTGACTTGTCTGATCATTTACTTGTCTCTCCAGATAATACGCCCTTTGCTCAGATCATAAGGGGACAGCTCCAGAGTCACCTTATCCCCTGGAAGAATACGGATAAAATTCTGACGCAGCTTGCCGCTGATATGAGCCAGTACACGGTGGCCGTTTTCCAGCTCTACCTGAAACATGGTGTTGGGCAGCTTCTCCACAACTGTTCCCTCAATTTCGATTACATCACTTTTTGACATACATTCCCTCCGTTTTTAGATTGTTATATTGTTTAATGGCATATTTAATCTCTTCGTCAAGCACCTTTTCGTTTTTTTCCAATTTTCCAAGAAGCTCCTGGTCAACCTTCCGGTGAATGATCTGAATATGCTTTTTCAGCTTTCTCTTAGGCTTATCCACTGTCCTCAGCCTTCCGTCGCTCAAATACGCATATTTCTCTTCCTCTCCCAGCACCACATAAAGCCTTCCCTTGTCATGACCTGCCCTGGAGGTCGCGAACTTGCCGGTCATGCGTAAGCCCCCTCATACAAGGTAAGAATCTCCGGTTCCCCCTCCGTAATCAGAATAGTGTTCTCATAGTGAGCGGACCAGGAGCCATCCTCCGTGACTACGGTCCAGTCGTCATCCAGCCACTCAACATCGGCCCGGCCCATGTTGATCATGGGTTCAACCGCCAGCGTCATGCCCGCCTGCAGCTTGATTCCTTTTCTTTTCTGAGCAAAATTGGGAATCTGTGGATCCTCATGAAGGCGCGTGCCGATACCATGCCCCACCAGATCCCTTACAATCCCATAACCGTAGGGCTTGATGGAGGCGTCAATGGCATTGGAAATATCGTATAGATGATTTCCTGCCTTTGCCATTTTAATTCCGTCAAAAAAGCTCTGTCTGGTACGCTCAATCAAAAGCCCCGCTTCTTTGCTGATCTCTCCCACGCCGAAGGTACGGGCCATATCGGAATGGTATCCCTTGTAAATCAGACCGGCATCCAGGCTCACAATATCGCCTTCCTGAAGAATGTGATCCTTTCTCGGAATGCCGTGCACCACCTCATCATTCACCGATACACAGATAGAAGCCGGATAACCGTTGTAATTCAAAAAATTAGGCACGCATCCATGTCCGCGGATCAGCTTCTCTCCCAGCGCATTCACATCGTCGGTGGACATTCCGGGGCGCAGGGCTTCCTCCAAATGTTGGAAAACATCCGCCAGCCTTTTGCAGGATTCCCGCATCAGTTCAATTTCTCTCGGTGACTTGATTGTAACAGCCATCTTGCCTTACTCCCTTTCCTGTACGGCCGCAAAGCCCTCTGCTCAGCCTAAAATTGCCTCTATGGCGTCAAATACATCCTTCATATCAACCGTTCCATCCACTGTTCTCAGAATCCCCTTTCCACTGTAAAAGTCAATCAGGGGCTTGGTCTGGTCATGGTAAACCTTTAATCGGTTCTGTACGGTCTCCGGCTTATCATCGTCCCGCAGGATCAGATCCTGACCGCATTTATCACAAACGCCCTCCTGCCTGGGCGGAATATGCTCTACATGATATGTTGCACCGCAGGATACACAGGCGCGCCTTCCGGACATTCTCCTGATAATGTTCTCATCGGGCACCTCCACATTTATGGCATAATCAATAGCATCTCCCAGCTTATTCAGCGCTTCGTCCAGAACCTCTGCCTGAGGTATGGTTCTTGGGAACCCATCCAGGACATAGCCCCTTTCACAATCCGGCTGCGCCACTCTGTCCAAAAGAATCTTGACTGTCAGCTCATCAGGAACAAGAAGTCCCTGATCCATGTATTTCTTTGCCTCTAAACCGAGCTTCGTTCCATTCTTAATATTAGCCCGGAATATATCTCCGGTGGAAACATGAGGGATTCCATATTTCTCAGCAATCATTTTTGCCTGAGTTCCTTTGCCTGCTCCAGGTGCTCCCAGCATGATAATCTTCATAATGTCCTCCGTTCTGCCTCATCGGGCGCAGCGCCATTGTTACGCCCCGCAGGGCGCAACTCAATTCGCATTACACAACATTTATATTTTAACTTTTTTAAAAATACTTTGCAATATCAAATACGGAAAAAGTATCCGAATGACCTGCATCATCCGGATACCCTTGTCTTAGTGCAAAAATCAGTTAGTCCTCCAAAAAACCTTTGTAGTTGCGGACCAGCATCTGAGATTCGATCTGCTTCATGGTTTCCAGAATGACACTTACAATAATGATAAGGCTGGTGCCTCCAAAGGAGACGCTTGCCCCAAACACACCGTTAAAGAAGAAGGGTATGACGGAAACAATAATCAGACCCACCGCCCCGATAATTACAATGTAATTTAAAACCTTGCTCAGATAGTCACTGGTAGGTTTTCCGGGTCTGATTCCGGGAATAAAGCCGCCCTGCTTCTTCATGTTGTCAGCGACCATCAGCGGATTAAAGGTAATAGATGTATAGAAGTACGCAAAAAATACAATTAAAACAATATACACCAGCAATCCAATGGAATACTGAGGCTGGCTGGGGACACACCAGTTGGCGGAGTTCAGTCCGTTCAGTATCTCTCCCCAGATGCCCGTTCCCTGATATCCGATAAATGTGCAGATGATAATGGGCATCTGCATAATGGACTGGGCAAAGATAATAGGAATAACGCCGGAGGTATTCACCTTCAGCGGAATACTGGAGGTCTGTCCGCCCACCATATTCCTTCCGCGCACTTTCTTTGCATACTGCACCGGAATCTTTCTCACGCCGCCGTTTAAAATAATCACCAGTATCACCATAGCGATGATAATAGCAAAAATAATCACTACTGCCAAAATTGCGGTGGCAGGCGCCTGTCCAAACACAAACTGCTCAAAAAGAAGGGACAGATCCTGCGGCAGCCTGGAAATAATGTTAATTACAAGAACGATGGAAATGCCGTTTCCCACGCCCTTTTCCGTAATCCTCTCGCCAATCCACATCAAGAAGGCGCTTCCTGCGGTAAGAGCAGCAATTGCCGTAATTACGTTAAGCGCATTGTACTCCACCAGATACCCCTGCATACCAAAGCCGATTACCATTGCCGTAGACTGAATAAGCGCAAGCACCACCGTTACGTATCTCGTAATAGCAGCGATTTTCTTTCTTCCGTCCTCTCCATCACGCTGCATCTCCTCCAGCTTGGGAATTGCAATGGTCAAAAGCTGCACAATAATAGATGAGGTAATGTAAGGGCTGATACTCAATGCCAGAACGGAAAAGTTCTCAAAGGAGCCTCCTGTTATGGCATCAAAAAAACTGAACGCATTGCCTGTCCGGGCCGCAAACCATGCCGCAAAGGCCTCTCTGTCGACACCAGGCACCGGAAGCTGTGATCCGAGACGGATCACAACCAACATAGCCATGGTAAAAAAGATTTTTCGTCTGATCTCTTTGATCTTGAATGCGTTTTTCAGCGTTGCAAGCATTACATCACCTCTGCTGTTCCACCAAGAGCTTCAATTTTTTCCTTTGCAGACGCGCTGAACGCATCCACCTTTACATTAAGCTTTTTGGTCAATTCACCGTTTCCGAGTATCTTTACGCCATCTCTGGGATTTTTTACGATACCGGCTTCGATTAATGCGTTTACATCCACAACCGCACCATTCTCAAAACGTTCCAAAGCGCCTAAGTTAATGCCAACAATCGTTTTAGAATTTCTATTTTTGAAACCTCTTTTCGGAATACGCCTGTACAAAGGCATCTGGCCTCCCTCAAAACCAGGTCTGGGAGCTCCGGAACGCGCCTTTTGTCCCTTATGTCCTTTTCCCGCAGTTTTTCCGTTGCCTGAGCCGTGTCCGCGCCCTCTTCTAAAATTATTACTGTGTTTGGAACCTTCAGCAGGCCTTAAATTAGATAAGTCCATTCCTGACACCTCCTTTTACTTAAACTTCTTCTACTTTAATCAAATGACGTACCTGGCGAATCTGTCCTCTTGTAGCTTCATTATCAGGAAGTATAATGGACTTGCCGATCTTGCGCAGTCCCATGGATTCAACGGTCGCCCTGTTCTTTGGCACAGCTCCAATGGTGGATTTCACCAAAGTAATTTTCAATTTCTTATCTGCCATTGTCGTTCTCCTTTCCTGGCCGGCGAAAAATTGTAAAAAGATTTCTTTACGCCAATACTTCTTCAACAGATTTGCCGCGTTTTCTTGCAACTTCCTCGGGAGCCTTCAGCTGGCTTAATCCGCTGATGGTAGCAAGAACAACATTCTGCTTATTGTTGGAGCCAAGAGACTTGGTACGAATATTCTTAATGCCGGCAAGCTCGCATACAACACGGGCGGGACCGCCTGCAATAATACCGGTACCCTCGGGAGCCTTTTTCAGAAGAACATTTGCAGAACCATATTTCCCGATAAAATCATGGGTAATGGAGTTGTTCTCATCAAGCGCAATCTCAACAAGATGCTTCATTGCGTCTTCCTTTCCCTTGCGGATCGCTTCAGGAATTTCCACAGCCTTTCCAAGGCCTGCGCCTACATGACCGTTTCCATCGCCCACAACCACAAGAGCGGTGAATCGCATGTTACGGCCGCCTTTCACGGTTTTGGTTACACGCTTGATCGTTACAACTTTATCAGTCAACTCTAACTGGCTTGCATCTATGATTGTATGTTTCATGATGTATTCCTCTTCCTTTCCTAGAATTCCAAGCCAGCTTCTCTGGCCGCGTCAGCTAATGCTGCGATTTTTCCATGGTATAAAAAGCCGCCTCTGTCAAATACAACCTCTTTAATACCCTTTTCAATCGCTCTCTTTGCAATTATGGTTCCAAGGTATGCCGCCGCTTCAACGTTGTTGGTTTTTTCCAGCTCCGCCTTAACCTCTTTTTCAAGAGTGGACGCAGACACTAAGGTATTTCCAACCGTATCATCGATAATTTGAGCATACATATGATTATTGCTTCTGAACACAGCAAGACGGGGTCTTTCTGCAGTGCCGCTGAAGCGGTTGCGAATTCTTTTGTGCTTTTTCACACGAACTTCTTGTCTGGACTCTTTTCTAACCATCTTCATACTCTCCTTATCTATTTCTTACCTGTCTTACCGACTTTGCGTCTGATTGTCTCATCAGCATACTTGATTCCCTTGCCCTTGTAAGGCTCAGGTCTTCTCTTATCTCTGATCTCGGCTGCAAACTGGCCTACTTTCTCTTTGTCAATGCCCTTTACAATAATAATGTTCTGGCCTTCCACAACAGTCTCGATGCCCTCGGGATCCTCCATTTCCACCGGATGAGAGTATCCCAGGTTTAAGGTCAGCTTTTTGCCGCCTTTTGCCGCTCTGTAGCCAACGCCGTTTACTTCCAGCTTCTTTTCAAAGCCTTCCGTAACGCCAACAACCATATTATGAATCAGGGTTCTGGTCAAACCATGAAGGGATTTCATTTTTTTCAGGTCATTGGGTCTGCTTACCAGCACTTCCGTTCCCTCAACCTTGATTTCCATTGCGCTGGGAAGCACTCTTTCGAGTGTGCCCTTAGGACCTTTTACGGTCACTTTGTTATTTTCTGCAATTTCTACAGTAACGCCTGCAGGAATCGCGATTGGCATTCTTCCTATACGTGACATGCCCGTACCTCCTAAAATATTTTAAAATTCATTCCATGCTATTACCACACAAAGGCCAGAACCTCGCCGCCAACCTGAAGCTCACGCGCCTTCTTATCCGTGATAACGCCCTGATTGGTAGAGATAATGGCAATACCAAGGCCGCCCAGCACCTTGGGCAGCTCCTCCTTGCCTGCATACACGCGAAGGCCCGGCTTGGAAATTCTCTTAATTCCGGAAATGATTCTCTCACTTTTGTCTGCGCCGTATTTCAAAGTAATATGAATAGTCTTGAAGCTTCCCTCTTCAATCACCTCATATTTCTTAATATATCCTTCCTCCAGAAGAATCCGGGCAATCGCCAGCTTCATCTTGGAAGCGGGAACATCAACCGTATCATGTTTTGCAGTGTTTGCATTACGGATTCTTGTAAGCATATCTGCAATAGGATCGCTCATTGTCATGATTTAGTTTCCTCCTTGTTTATTTGACTTGAATCATGAATTTCGTGTGCATATATCGAATTACCAGCTGGCCTTTTTCACACCGGGGATCTGCCCCTTATATGCCAGCTCGCGGAAGCACACTCTGCAGATTCCATATTTCTTTAAAACAGAATGCGGGCGGCCGCAGATTTTGCAGCGGGTATAAGCCTGAGTGGAGAATCTTGGTTTGCGCTGCTGTTTTACTTTCATTGATGTCTTAGCCATCAGAATTTACCTCCTTATTGCTTCGCGAAAGGCATATTGAACAGTGTCAGTAATTCACGTGCCTCTTCATCCGTCTTTGCCGTAGTTACGAAAATAATGTCCATGCCTCTGGTCTTATCGATTTTGTCATACTCGATCTCAGGGAAAATAAACTGTTCCTTAATGCCCAGTGCATAATTGCCTCTTCCGTCGAAAGCATTCGGATTCACGCCTCTGAAGTCGCGCACACGGGGGAGCGCCAGATTCACAAGGCGGTCAAGAAATTCGTACATTTTCTCGCCGCGCAGCGTAGTTTTGCAGCCAATAGCCATACCCTCACGGATCTTAAAGTTTGCAACGGACTTTTTTGCCTTTGTAAGAACTGCCTTCTGTCCTGCAATGGTCTCCAAATCCTTTACGGCATTTTCAAGAACTTTGGCATTGTCCTTCGCTTCACCGACGCCCATATTGATAACGATCTTGTCAAGCTTGGGAACTTCCAGCATATTTTTGTAGCCGAACTTTTTTGTCATTGCTGCTACAATTTCGTCATTGTATAAACTTTTCAGTCTGCTCACGTAATATTTCCTCCTTCCTATTGATTAGTCAATTACTTCGCCTGTTGACTTGGCAAAGCGAACTTTCTTTCCATTTTCCACTCTGAAGCCCACTCTTGTGGTCTTACCCTTTACAACAAGCATAACGTTTGAAATATCAATAGGAGCTTCCTTCTGAACGATACCGCCGTTAGGATTCGCCTGGGAAGGCTTGGAATGCTTTGTTATCATATTTACGCCCTCCACCAGAACCTTGCCCTTTTTGGCATCAACAGCAAGCACCTTGCCTTCTGTATTATTATCCTTACCGGCAATCACTTTCACGGTGTCGCCCTTTTTAATCTTCATTGTCGACATATGGCACCTCCTTATAATACTTCGGGAGCCAGGGAAACAATTCTCATGAATTGCTTTTCACGAAGCTCTCTTGCTACCGGTCCAAAAATACGGGTTCCTCTGGGGGTTTTGTCTTCCTTAATGATGACGGCGGCATTTTCGTCGAATTTGATATAAGAGCCGTCCTTACGGCGGGCTCCCTTTACAGTGCGCACAACAACTGCCTTCACAACGTCACCCTTCTTTACAACGCCGCCTGGTGTTGCATCTTTAACGGAAGCAACAATCACGTCGCCGATCTGTGCATATCTTCTTGTAGAGCCGCCCATAACGCGAATGCAAAGCAGTTCTTTTGCACCGGTGTTATCAGCAACCTTCAGTCTGCTCTCTTGCTGAATCATGATTTCCTCCTTCGCCGTGATGGCTTATTTCACTTTTTCTACAATTTCTACAAGTCTCCACCTTTTGTCTTTGGATAGCGGTCTTGTTTCCATAACCTTTACGGTGTCTCCAATGCTGCACTCATTCTTCTCATCATGGGCCTTCAGCTTGTAGGTTCTTTTCACGACCTTTTTATAAAGCGGGTGCTTCACATGCTCTTCGATTGCAACAACAATAGTTTTATCCATCTTATTACTGGTAACTTTACCAGTACGGGTTTTCCTCAAATTTCTTTCCACGATTGATCTCCTTTCCTCGCACACCATGCGGTTACGCTCTTGCCTTCTCGGTTATGACAGTCTGGATACGCGCAATATTTTTCCTTACCTCTTTGATTCTTGCAGTATTGTCCAACTGATTGGTTGCGTTCTGGAATCTCAAATTGAAAAGTTCTTTTTTCGCAGCAACAAGCTCCTGGGTTAACTCTGCCTCGGACTTGTTTTTCAATTCTTCTACAAATTTATTTGATTTCATTATGATACACCGCCTTCCAAATCTGCCTTAGAAACGATTTTGCATTTACAAGGAAGCTTATGCATAGCAAGACGTAATGCCTCACGAGCCTGCTCCTCGGGAACTCCGGCAATCTCGAACATTACACGTCCGGGCTTAACAACCGCCACCCAGTACTCCAGGGAACCTTTTCCGGAACCCATACGGGTTTCCGCAGGTTTTGCCGTCACGGGCTTATCCGGAAAAATCTTTATCCACACTTTACCGGTACGCTTTGTATAACGGGTAAGCGCAATACGGGCCGCCTCAATCTGATTGGATTTGATCCAGCTCGGCTCCATAGCTACAAGTCCGAATTCTCCATAGGTAAGGGTATTGCCTCTCAGGGCTTTTCCCGCCATGGATCCGCGGAACTGTTTACGACGTTTTACTCTCTTCGGCATTAACATTATTTATCGCTCCCTTCCATTTGGTTTCCTTTTGTAGGAAGTACTTCGCCTTTATAGATCCATACCTTTACTCCGACCTTACCGTAGGTAGTATCCGCCTCAGCAAAGCCGTAGTCGATATCTGCTCTCAGTGTCTGAAGAGGAATGGTTCCCTCGCTGTAAAACTCAGTACGAGCCATATCTGCGCCGCCCAGCCTCCCGGAGCAGGAAGCCTTGATGCCCAGCGCGCCTGCCTTCATTGTTCTGCCCATGCAGGATTTCATTGCTCGTCTGAAGGACACACGATTTTCCAGCTGCAGCGCGATGTTCTCTGCAACAAGCTGAGCGTCCTTATCCGGTCTTTTGATCTCTTTAATATCAACAAGAACCTTCTTGTCAGTCAGCTTTGAAAGTTCTTTTTTGGTCACTTCGATTTCTGCGCCGCCTTTTCCGATCACAACACCCGGCTTCGCAGTATAAATAATTACCTTTACTCTGTCAGATGCCCTCTCGATTTCAATCTTAGAAACACCTGCGCTGTACAGTTTCTTTTTCAGAAATTTTCTAATGTTAAAGTCTTCCACAAGATAATCGGAAAACTCACCGTCCGCGTACCATCTGGAATCCCAGTCTTTGATAACTCCAACTCTCAGGCCATGAGGATTAACTTTCTGTCCCATTTTGTTTTAAGCTCCTTTCCCTACTTCTTCTCGTCCAGCACAATGGTGATGTGGCTCATTCTCTTCTCAATCCTGTAAGCTCTTCCCTGTGCCCTGGGTCTTACTCTTTTCATGGTAGGTCCTTTATTCGCATAGCACTCTGCAATATAAAGGTTCTCGGGGTTCATGCCGTTATTGTTCTCAGCGTTGGCTATTGCTGATTTCAGCAACTTTTTCACAAGGCTGGAAGCGTATCTGGGATTGTACTCCAGAATGCCAAGCGCAGTCTGCACGTCCTTTCCTCTGACTGCATCCAGCACGAAGCATGCCTTCTGTACGGAAACTCTGGCATATGATAATTTAGCTGAAGGTCTTGTGTCTTTCTGCGCGTTTCTCTCTCTCTTAATTTGGGATCTATGTCCTTTCGCCATAGAAATTGTCCTCCTTTCAAATAAACGCATCTGCTATGGCTCTCACCCACAGTCAGACGCAGGGGCGGTGCGCCCTGGGAGAAAGCCCCTGGCTTTCCCCCGCAATTCCCTCCCGGGTAATTGTGCGTTTTGATAATATTTCCTTCGCCTATGCCCGCGCGGTCACGGCAACTGCTTATCTGACTTTAGATTTCTTTTCGTCCTTGCCATGTCCGCGGTAGGTTCTGGTTGCAACAAACTCTCCGAGCTTGTGTCCAACCATATCTTCCGTCACATATACCGGCACATGCTTTCTGCCGTCATGAACCGCAATCGTATGTCCCACGAAAGAAGGGAAAATCGTAGAACGGCGGGACCAGGTCTTGATAACCTGCTTCTGTCCTGCTGCGTTTAAAGCATCTACTTTCTTTAACAGACTTGCATCTGCAAATGGTCCTTTTTTCAGTGATCTAGCCATTGTCTTTCCTCCTGTTTTTCTCTAAAAACAAATTATTTGATCGCTCTGCCGTCGCGTCTTCTTACAATCAGCTTATTAGAAGCCTTTTTCTGCTTACGGGTCTTCAGACCAAGAGCAGGCTTGCCCCAAGGAGTGCTGGGGCCGGGACGGCCGATGCCGGTTTTTCCTTCACCACCGCCGTGAGGATGGTCATTGGGGTTCATAACAGAACCGCGCACCGTAGGACGGATGCCCATATGGCGCTTGCGTCCGGCTTTACCGATCTTGACAAGGTTATGATCAACGTTTCCAACAACACCTACCGTAGCACGGCATACCAGAGGAATCATTCTCATTTCTCCGGAAGGAAGACGAAGGGTTGCATATTTGCCTTCCTTTGCCATAAGCTGCGCGCTGTTGCCGGCAGAGCGGACAAGCTGTCCTCCCTTGCCGGGATATAACTCTATATTGTGGAGCTGTGTACCCACCGGAATCTCCGATAAAGGCAGGCAGTTGCCCAATCTCACTTCCGCCTGGGGACCGTTCATGACCTTCATACCATCGGTCAGTCCCTCCGGAGCGATAATATAAGCCTTTTGTCCATCTTCATAGCAGATCAGCGCAATATTGGCTGTTCTGTTGGGATCGTATTCGATGCCGATTACAGTTGCAGGAATACCATCCTTGTTTCTTTTGAAGTCGATAATCCTGTATTTTCTTTTGGAACCGCCTCCGCGATGCCTTACGGTAATCTTACCCTGATTATTCCGTCCGGCATTCTTCTTCAGGGAAACGCAAAGACTCTTCTCAGGAGTTTTCTTTGTGATTTCCGCAAAGTCAGAGCCAGTCATATTTCTTCTGGAAGGTGTATATGGGTTATATGTCTTAATTCCCATTGTTGTATCTCCTTTGCTATCTGATTTTTTGCGCAGCTCTATTTAAAGCCGCATACCTTAATCTGTTGGGCAGCGCAGGCAGCCAGAGCCTACAGGCCTGCAAAAATCTCTATATCCTTGCTGTCTTCCGTCAGCCAGACCATAGCCTTCTTGGTCTTTGCCGTTCTGCCCACTACCATTCCGCGCCTCTTTTTCTTGCCGTCCATGTTAATGGTATTGACTTTCTTTACCTTTACTCCCTCAAACATCTTTTGCACGGCCTCTTTGATCTGAGACTTATTTGCCTCCGGATGAACAAGAAAGGTATATTTCTTTTCACCCATGCCGGCCATGCTCTTTTCTGTGATAACCGGTTTGAGGATCACGTCATAGTATTTAATATCTGCCATTATGCGTACACCTCCTCAATCTTCGCAACCGCATCCTTTGTAAGGACAATCGTCTTCGCCTTCATTACACTATACACATTAATCATGTTTGCCTGAGCAGTATCGATACCCTCCACATTCCTTGCGGACATAACCACATTCGCGTCATTGTCGGCAATCACTACAAGTCCCTTGCTCACCTTTAGGTTATTCATGACATTTACAAATTTTTTCGTCTTGATTCCGTCCAGCTTCAGTTCGTCCAGAACAATCAGGCTGCTTCCCTGAACCTTGCTGGTTAAAGCCGACTTCAATGCCTTTCTCTTTTCCTTTTTATTCATTTTAAAGGAATAATCCCTGGGAACGGGAGCAAACACAACGCCGCCGCCGGTCCACTGAGGAGATCTGGTTGAACCCTGCCTTGCATGTCCGGTTCCCTTCTGTCTCCAAGGCTTTCTTCCGCCTCCGGACACCTCGGAACGGGTTTTAGCCTTTTGAGTTCCCTGACGTTTATTTGCAAGGTGCTGCACAACGGCCATATGCACCAGATGCTCGTTTATCTCCACACCAAATACCGCATCGTTTAATTCTATCGTGCCAACTTCCTTGCCTTCCATATTGTAAACAGATACGTTTGCCATCTGAATGATCCTCCTTTCTCCGCGCCCTTATTAAGCCTGCGCCTTAACGGTTTCTCTGATGGTTACCAAAGCCTTCTTCGGTCCGGGAACAGCGCCCTTAACCAGAAGCAGATTTTTTTCCGCATCTACTCTGACAACCTCAAGATTCTGAACAGTTACCTTTACACAGCCCATGTGTCCAGGCATTCCTTTCCCCTTAAACACTCGGCTGGGCGAAGAGCAGGCGCCGTTGGAACCCTGGTGGCGATGGAATTTGGAGCCGTGTGCCATGGGCCCTCTGTGCTGTCCGTGACGCTTGATAGCGCCCTGGAAGCCCTTACCCTTGGAAATCGCAGAAGCGTCAATCTTGTCTCCGGCAGCAAAAACATCCGCTTTAATCTCAGCTCCCAGAGCGTACTCCTCAGCATTCTCAAGCTTAAATTCTCTCACATATCTTTTGGAGCTGACACCAGCCTTTTTGAAGTGTCCCTGCTCAGCCTTGTTTACGCCGTGCCTGTGTACAAGCTCTTTTCTGCCGCTTGCATCTTTGTTGATAATCCTGTCCTTTTTATCCACAAACCCAACCTGCACAGCGCTGTATCCGTCATTTTCAACGGTTTTAATCTGAGTCACCACGCAGGGACCTGCCTGAAGCACGGTTACAGGCACCAGCGTACCGTCTTCATTGAAGATTTGGGTCATTCCGATTTTAGTTGCCAAAATTGCTTTCTTCATTTTTACCTCTCATTCTGCCGCATAAACGGCTTCTTAATCAGGAGACGCCTCACGGCCCTCCTGTGTCTACATAGCGGACCAGACAAAACCGCCGGGCGGTTCTGCCGGAAGTTCCGGCCCGGGATTCCCCGGCCACACGCCGGTTCTGCCCTGCAGAAGCTTCCCCTGCCTGCTGATAAGGCATCGTGTTCTTACGTCTAGGTAGAGGCTTTGTTATTTGTTTTTCATTTTTATATCAATGTAAACACCCGCCGGCATTTCCAGTCTCTGCAACGCGTCAACTGTCTTCTGCGTCGGTGCAATGATATCAATGAGTCTTTTATGAGTTCTCTGTTCGAACTGTTCTCTGGAGTCCTTATACTTGTGTACCGCTCTCAGAATCGTCACAACTTCCTTCTTGGTGGGAAGGGGAACTGGTCCGCTCACCTGGGAACCATTCTTTTTTACTGTTTCAATGATTTTTCTGGCAGACGCATCAACCAGCTGATGCTCATAAGCCTTCAGTGTAATCCTCATTACTTGACTTGCCATAAAAAAAGTCGCCTCCTTTTCGCACTTTTACAAGCGATGAACTCGCTTTGGTACGACAAGCGGTGACTGTACACTCTCCCGTGTGTGTCTCAAGCCCTTGCGCAACGCTTTCTTCTCCCGGACTTGAAATTACACGTCGTTTCTGCTTCCTGCAGACTATCCAACTGGTACAGTGACTTGTCGTCAGTTTTCTAACTTGACATTCGCTCCACGGAAAACCTGCTTGCCATTGCTGACAGGCAGCAACCTCTCGCTTCACAGCTATCATGCCACAGCACTTGATAGTATACATGGAAGTTCCTGGCTTTGCAAGACTTTTTTTTTAATTTTTGTATTTTTTTTCGTACAATGGCTCGAAATTATTTCTGCTCCTACACTGCGCCGTCAATCGAACTATACATATGGTTGCCACCCGTCCCATCCTGTTGTATAGTATTGTATTAAGGAAACGGCATATTGTTCGACGCTGTATTCATGAAGGCCAAAACCGAACTATAAATAGTACAAATTAAGGAAAATAAAAAATGTGGATTGCAGATGGTTGGAAAGATTATGAAGTACTAGACACCTCATCAGGCGAAAAGCTGGAGCGCTGGGGAAACTATCTCCTGGTGCGCCCGGATCCTCAGGTGATCTGGGGCACCCCCCGCAGGCACAGGGGTTGGAGGGAAAAAAACGGACATTATCACCGCAGCTCCAAAGGCGGCGGAGAATGGGAATTTTTTCACCTCCCTGAAGAATGGAGTATTTCCTACACTCTTTCATCTGTGCCGGAGCACCCCTTATCATTCCGCTTGAAGCCCTTCAGCTTCAAGCATACGGGGCTGTTCCCCGAGCAAGCCGTAAACTGGGAGTGGTTTTCCCGGCTGATCAGGCAAACCCGACGCCCGGCGGACCGCCCTTTAAAAGTATTGAATCTCTTCGCCTATACGGGCGGCGCTACTTTGGCCGCCGCTGCTGCGGGAGCCGCTGTAACACACGTGGACGCCTCCAAGGGAATGGTGAACTGGGCCAGGGAAAATGCCCTTGCCTCCCATCTTGCAGAGGCCCCCATCCGCTGGCTGGTGGATGACTGCACCAAATTTGCGGAACGTGAAATCAGGCGGGGAAACCAATATGATGGCATTATTATGGATCCCCCGTCCTATGGCCGGGGGCCAAAGGGCGAAATATGGAAAATAGAAGAAAGCATCTGGCCCTTCCTGCAGCTTATCCCGCAGCTTCTTTCCAGAGACGCTCTCTTTTTCCTGATTAATTCCTACACGACCGGATTACAACCCTCCGTGCTCTCCTATATGATAAACGTTGTAATTGCAAAGTCCATGGGAGGAAGGGTTCAGGCCGGAGAAATCGGTCTTCCGGTAACGGAAAGCGGATTGATTCTGCCTTGCGGAGCCTCCGGACGGTGGGTAAGTTCCAGGGCGGCGGAATAAATTCCTTTCCGTCCCATTATGCCTGCTCATAACCCTATCCCGATCACAATACATATTTGCGCATTACCGGAATCTTCATAAGCACCCAGGCTCCAATGACCGCCGGCAAAAGCGCTCCGAAAAAGAACAGGGGAAGCGACGCGAAAATACGGGGAATACACCCAAGAACAAAGGCTTCCTCTGGAAAATTCAAGGGAGTTGTCTGCAGAAACTTATAGTAAAAGTTTACAAACACAGGATGAATAAGATATACCCCAAAGCACAGCGCTCCTGATCTTACCCAGAAAGCTCTGTGCTTTTCTTTCAGCTTTCCTTCGGCTTCTCTGAAAATCCACATCAGAAGCAGGGACAAAACCACCGTAAAAGGATAATTATAGGCCATCTGCACGGTATAGCTTTCAAACAGCCTGCTGAGAACCATTCCCATGGCCAAAAGAATCCCGGCAAAAACCGCTCCATACCATATGGGCGCGCCAATTTTCTTTGATACCTTCCGGGTAATCCGTCCACTGCCCGTCTCTTCTTGGGCAGGAAGGGCAAAAAGGTAGCCCCACAAATAATAAAAAAGATAAATTCCCCCATCCGGAAAAGCAAAAAGCGTTTCCAGATTACAAAGCTTCTTTATAAAAGGAAGAATACTGCTGCCCGCAAACAGTATAAAAAGCATCCCGTACAAAACAAACCCGGGCATCCTCTTGAGCATATATTTTAACGCAGGCGTAATCAAATAGAGAAACAGAATCATATACAAATACCACATATGGGACCAAGATCGTCCCTGGAGCACCATGAGCACCGCCCTGCCTATCATAGAAGCCCTGAAAGACCCCTGAGCCATAATCTGCTCCATACAGGCATATGGAACCCCGAATATAAACAGAGCTATCACAATCCGTCTGCAGTATTTTTTGAGCATCTGCCCGAAGGTGATCCTGCGCATGGGATTTAAAAACAGATACCCTGAAATCAGCACGAAAACCGGCACGCACCAGGTAATCAAATCCATAATTGCAAGAAACACCGTTTTCTCCAGGGGATATGCATTCATATCCGTTGCATCCATCACCCCTGTCACGGTATGCAGCAATACCACCGCACAGGTAGCCGCCACCCGAAGAATATCAAGAAAGCCTTGTCTGTCTGTCTTTGCCATGATCCTTGTCCTCTTTGATTTCTTTTCCTATCATACCCAAATTCTTTCAGCAATGCAAGCATCTGCGGTGTTGATACATCTGCCTGTTCTTAACGCTATCTTTACGGCGCCAAGTTGCTTCTTTGGCTTAAAACAGTTATACTAAGTATGAAGAATTGTCCCTTGCAGCGGGAGGGAGGTATCCATGAGTAAAAAACTGCGCAGGCTTCCCCTATGGAAGCAGCATGTTTTCAGCGTACTTTTTTCAATATTCTGCATGAGCGCGGCCACTGGTGTTTCCGCTTTGTATTTTCATATTGTTCCCGACAATACCGCTAACATCGTTCTGGCTTTTATTCTGGCTCTGATGCTGGTTGCCCGCTACTGCGTAGGATACTTGTACGGCATTATCTGTTCCATCGTGGCGGTAGCCTGCGTCAATTATATGTTTACGTATCCATATTTTCGTCTGAATTTTACTCTTACAGGCTATCCAATCACATTTATTGGTATGTTGGCAGTCACCCTCTTTACCAGCACAATGACCTCTCATCTGGCAATGCAGGCGGATGTCATTGCCCAGCGGGAAAAGCAGCTTGCCGAAGCAGAGGTGGAAAAAATGCGGGCAAATCTTCTGCGAGCCATCTCCCACGATCTGCGTACACCTCTGACCGGAATGATCGGCAACAGCTCCGTTTTTCTGGAAAACCAGAGCCGACTTTCGGAATCAGAGAAAAAGGAGATTGTAACCAACATTTACAACGATTCCAACTGGCTTTTGAATATGGTGGAAAATCTTCTCACCGTCACCCGAATTAAGGGAGATAATCTGAGCATCAACACCAGTAGCGAGCCTGTTGAAGAGGTCATATCGGAAGCTCTGCAGAAACTTCACAAACGCTATCCCTCAGGGGAGATCAGAGTGCATATTCCAGATGAATTTATTCTGCTTCCCATGGATGCTATTTTAATAGAGCAGGTTACCATCAATCTTTTGGAAAATGCCCTGGTTCATTCCGGCAGCCAAAGTCCCATAGATCTCACCGTGGAGGATCATCCCCATTATGTATCGTTTACTGTTCGGGATTACGGCATAGGCATTTCCGAATCTATGCTGGACAACCTGTTTGAGGGCGCCGCCCATGCTCCCTCCCACACCTCCGACGCCCATAAGGGTATGGGAATCGGGCTGTCTATCTGCAAAACAATTATCACGGCTCACCACGGAACACTGACTGCACGCAATCACGGGCAAGGCGCAGAATTTATTTTTACGCTTCCGAAAAAACATTGAAAGGCCGCCCCAGAGCGGAAATCATAAAATGAACACGAAAATCACCGTACTATTAATTGAAGACGACAAGAGTATCAGCGGCTTCATCACCACTTCCCTGGAAAGCAACGGCTACCGGGTCACCAGTGCATTAAGCGGCCGAGAGGGACTCAGCCTTTCCGCCTCTCTTTGCCCTGATGTGATCCTTTTGGATCTGGGACTTCCCGATATTGATGGCTGTGAAATTTTAAAACAGCTTCGATCATGGAGCAGTGTGCCCATTATTGTCATCTCCGCCAGATCCAAGGAGCAAGATAAGGTCAGTGCTCTGGATCTGGGAGCCGATGATTATATTACAAAGCCCTTCGGCACCGCGGAGCTTATGGCACGTATACGCACCTCCCTTCGCCACCGTCATCCCGTTTCTCCCGACAGAATTTATCGCGCTCTGGATCTGGAAATCAATTTTGAAAAAAGGCTGATACGGCTTGCAGGCAGAGAGATCCACCTGACCCAAATCGAATACCAGCTACTGACCCTGCTTGCGGAGAACTCCGGACGAGTGCTTACCTACAGCTATCTAATGAATGCCATATGGGGACCCTATATGGACAGCAACAACCAGATCCTCAGGGTAAATATGGCTAATATCCGCCGGAAAATAGAAAAAAATCCGGCCCAGCCCCAATACGTTTTTACGGAAATCGGCATCGGCTACCGGATGCTGGAAAACGAAAGCTCCTGATCAGCATTCCTGCGCATTTTCCCGGATCAATCCAAGAAGCATTTTCCTTTTTACTGCTGAATAGACGTAAACATCCTCCAGACACTCTGCGCCTCTGCTCTTCCGCTGAAGCGCACCAATACCCCATCCTCTTCATAATATACTGCAAAAATTCCTCTGGGGGTAGAGGTGTCCCCAGCGTCGTCATAATCATCCATGCGGGCGGCAATCACCTCCAGGCTCAAGTCACCGCTCCTAAATACAGGGTGTTCAAAGGAATCCCTGTACTCCTCCGGAACCGAGTCCGCATAGGGGACATCATACAAACGAACATCATAGGCTTCCGGAGTCTGTATATCCACAAAGACAATTTCATCCGCCTCTGCCGCAGAAATAAACAGATTGATTTCATCCCTTCCATTTACCCATCTCACATGAAGGGTCTGTCCTGTTTCGGAAAAAATACTGCTTGCCGTCTCAAACTCAAATCCCTCAGGGAGATCTGCGGGCAGATAATCGCCCAAAATCTCCACGGCCAGAGCCTCCTGCCAGGTAAGCTCCTGCTGTGGCATCTCCCCGCTCAAGGAAGCCGAATCCTGCTCCGTTCCTTCTGTTTTGGCAGTCTCCTGCTGAGGCACTATATGGTCTTCATTTGAAATCCCAGTACCAGAGCCGTCTTCTGTTGGGAGCTCCGCTCCCGCAGCGGAGTCCTCCGCTCTGATTTCCTGAGCGGATTCCATGGTTCTTGTATTCCCGGAGCTGAAAAAGTTGACTTCATTCATACCCCATAAAGCAACGCCAGCCCCTGCAAAACAGACAGCGGCAGCCAGTATTCCGGTTCCCTTTCTTACGGCAAAAAGAGAATTCCCATGTCTTTTTCCTTCGGTCTCGCTGCGTTCCAAAAGCTCCGAGTCAACTCCCGATAGAGCCTGAAAAATCCGCATGGATCCTTGACGCTTTTCCTCTCTCATACTCGTATGCCCTCCTGCTCCAAATAAGCTCTAAGCTTTTTCCGAGTGCGGAAAATGGAGGTTTTAACCGTGTTGAGCTTCATTTGGTACCGTCTCGCAATCGCCTCATACTCCTCCACGTACCAGTACCTTCGCAGAAATATGTTGCATTCCTTCTCTGGCAGGGTTCGGAGGAATTCGTTGATCAGCCGCTCCAGATATGCCGCTTCCACAACCTCTTCCGTACCGGAAGGCGCGGGAACGCATTCCGCCAGCTCGTCCAGCGCTGCCATCATCTGCCCGTTCCCTCTCTTTTCTGCATTTTTCCGTTTCCATTTGTCAAAAGAAAGATTACGCGTAATCGTGCCCAGAAACAACGCAAAGCGCTGAGGGTATTTCGGAGGAATTGCATTCCAGGCGCGCAGCCACGTATCGTTGACACACTCATCAGAGTCCTCCCTGCTTTTTAGAATACGGTAAGCAATGCCATAGCAGTATTTTCCGTAGACAATCTCCGTCTCCGCGATGGCTCTTTCGTTCCTTTCCCAATACAAGTCGATGATTTCCGTATCCTTCAATATTCTCCTCCCTTCTAATGACCCCTTTGCCCTATATAACGAGTTTTTTTGCAAAAAGTTTCCCTCAGCCTCTTTTTTGATCAGTCTGCAGTTTTTGGCGAAAGCCAACAGAAAAGCCGTCGCAGAAATGTCGAAAGTTTTCTAAAAGAGCTCCCGCCTCGGCCGCCTGCTTAAGAAATCTTAAGGATATCTCGGATCACTTCTCCCGCAAGGATCAACCCCGCCACGGACGGTGCAAAGGCTATGCTCCCGGGCGTAGACCGTCTTCCGGTGTTTTCAGAGGTCTCTCCCGGCGTTAAAGGCTGCTCCGTAGAATAAACCACCTTCAGTCCCTTTATTCCCCGTTTTTTCAACTCCCGTCGCATGACCTTCGCCAGCGGGCAGACGCTGGTTTCATAGATATCCGCAACCCTGAACTTGGTCGGATCCAGCTTATTGCCTGCTCCCATGCAGCTTATAACAGGTACGCCTGCCTGTTTCGCCCGAATGATCAGATCGATTTTTGCAGTCACCGTATCCACTGCATCCACCACATAATCGTAGGAGGAAAAATCAAATTGTCCTGATGTTTCCGGCAAATAAAAGCACCTGTGCAAAGTTACCTCTGCCTGCGGGTTGATGGACATAATCCGTTCCAACATCACATCCGTCTTGTATCTTCCAATGGTATCGTGGGTGGCAATAATCTGGCGGTTCAGATTCGTAAGGCACACCTTGTCATTATCCGTCAGCACAAAGGCGCCGATCCCGCTTCTGGCCAGCGCTTCCACTACATATCCTCCCACTCCGCCGATGCCGAATATGGCAACTCTGGCCTTCTTAAGACTGCTGATTCCCTCCTCGCCGATTAAAAGTTCTGTTCTGGAAAACTGGCTTATCATTTTCTCCCTCCATAGACGTGATTTACTTTACATTAAAGGAGCAAGCATTTTAAGAAGCCTGCCTTCCAATCTCACAAAAAGGTTCTGCTTTCTATAATCTTCCGGTCCCATCTCCACACATTTTTCCAAAGTTTCCTGAAAATCTCTCTCAACAGCGCCAATTTGTGAATTCCGATACAAAAGCACGCCGCATTCAAAATGATGATACAGTCCTCTGTAATCTAAGTTGATGGTTCCCACCACTGCCCTCTCATCATCCGAAACAAATATTTTAGCGTGAACGAATCCCGGAAGATATTCGCAGATCCTCACTCCTGCCTCCAGAAGCTCATTATAATAGGTTTTAGCTACCGCAAAAGCGTACTGCTTGTCCGGGATATGCGGCATGATGATCACCACCTCCACTCCTCTTCTGGCAGCATAGGTCAGGGCCATCATCATCTCGTTATCCAGAATCAGATACGGCGTCATAATATGCACATAGTGACATGCGGTGTTCAAAATATCAAGATATACTCTTTTTCCCACACGCTCTCTGCTGAAAGGACTTGCCCCGTAAGGGATAAAATAGCCGTCCCAGGGCACATCCGCCTGAGAGGGAGACTTATATTTTCCGTAATCCTCCTCCGTATGCTCCGATACGCTCCACATCTCCAGAAACAGGTAGGTAAGCCTTTCCACCGCAGCCCCCTTCAGCATAATGGCGGTATCCTTCCAATGTCCGAAGCGCATTTTTTTATTAATATACTCATCTGCCAGATTTGTGCCGCCGGTAAAGGCAACCTTTCCATCAATCACAATTATTTTTCTGTGGTCTCTGTTGTTATATATAGAAGAGAAAATCGGTTTAATGGGACAGAAGGTTTTGCAGCGGATACCCTCTTTCTCCAAGAGCCTGGGGTAAAAATTAGGAAGATACCACAGCGAGCAGGTATCATCGTACATAAAGCGTATCTCCACTCCCTGCCTTGCCTTCTCCTTCAAAATCGTAAGGACGCTCTCCCACAGATACCCTTCCTCTACAATAAAATATTCCATAAAAATAAATTTTTCCGCCTTCTTCAGCTCTGCAATCATATCCGGGAACTGATCATCCCCCAGGGGATAATAGACCGCCTGTGTGTTTCCGTATACCGGGCTGTTGTCGCAGGACTGCATATAATCAGCAAAACGACCCAGCTGGACATTTTCTTTCTCCAGACTCTTTCTGATCTCCACATTCTGAGGCGTAAATTCCGCCAGCTTCTGATCAATGTCATGCAGCCTCTTTTTCAAAATCCTTGTCCCCGGCTGTGTGTCGATATACAAATAAAACAATGCGCCGAATACCGGAAACATCACCATGGGAAGCATCCACACCAGCTTGAAATCCGGGGTTCCCTCCCTGTTAAACAAGCGCAGCACCACTATGACACTGAGCAGGATAAAAAAGCCGTAAATGATAAAGCTGTATTCTCTCAGCCTGATAAACGCAATAAAAAGCAGAACAAACTGTATCAAAAACGCCGCCACAACAAAAAGTGTTCGGCCGTAAATGACAGTCTTGATACCTTTGATGCCTTTTTCCTTTACCTCTTTTGTATTCATCTTTCTGTCTCCTGTCCATGTTGTTTTGGATACAGTAAACAGTTTAGCATACAAAACCGCTTTTCTCAAGCATACCTCCGTACAGCAGGCACCAGATCTCCTTCTGAAATATTTCCTTCTTCTAAAGAGCCGGGACGGTCTCTATCTTACAATCTCTGTCACTGTCTCCTTTCTTCCAGCACTCTGTGTAAACCGTTGTGCAATTCCCTCCGTTATCAGAATTTCATGGTTCTCCGTCACCAGTATCATCTCAAAGCCCCCATGCTCTCTCCAATAGTCTTCGGCCCGATCTGCCCCCATGACAAATAGGGCTGTGGAAAGCGCATCGCAGAGCCTTCCCTCCGGTCCCACGATTGTCACCGACAAAAGCCCGGACACGGCAGGGTATCCGGTGGCAGGATCCAGAATGTGCCAGTAAACATTTCCATCCTCATCCTCAAAATAATTTTCATAGCCTCCTGAGGTTACCACTGCAGCATCACTGATTTCCAACACCCCCATGTTTCCATCCTCCCAGGGGCTGCGTAGTCCGATCCTCCAGTCGCTTCCATCCGGCCGGGAACCAACGGCCTGAATGTTTCCTCCCAGACTGAGGATTGCCGACTCGACTCCGTGCTCCTTCAGCTTTTCTTCCGCAAGATCACCTGCATAGCCCTTTCCCACTGCTCCCAAATCCAGCTGCATGCCTTCCGGAACGGTAAGAGTGGTTCCCTCCAAAATAATTCTGTCATATCCTATATTTTGTAAAAGGGATTCAAGCTCTTCCCGAGAAGGCACCTGTTTACTGTCCGTTGTAAATCCCCAGGCAGTAAGTACCGGATATATTGTAGGATCCAGCGCGCCTCCTGTCAGTTCCGCCATTTCCAGCGCAAAGGAAAGCAGCTCTGCCGTTTCTCCGCTGACCGTTACAGGCGTACCTCCACTGTGATTGGCAGCGTAAATTTCACTCCCTTCATCAGTAACCGTCCAAAGCGCCTCCAAATAGCGAATCAAATCCCCCGCTTCCTCCAGACCGGTTTTCGCATTCTCCCCGTATGCAGTAAAAGTCATGTAGGTGTTCATAGCAAACAAAGTGCTTTCCGTGCCTGCTGTTTCCTTCTGTGAGGAACAGCCTGTCAGAAAAAGCAGCAGCGCTGCTGCCGCTCCTGCAAAATGTCGCCCTCTCATGCCCTCTCCTCCTTTTCTTCAGATCTATGCGTTCAGATCCATATCATTATATACCATTCGGATCCAGAATCATAGTGTCAGGATAGGATTTGCTGTGAGACACCACCCATTCCAAAATAGACGCATTCTCAAATAATACATTGCCTCCACCGTGGTAATTTCCGTAAATACCGCGTTCATTAAAGTAAGCGTCATCCGGGATTTCCAGCTGCAGCACCCGGTTAATCTGCCCATCCGTCCAGCCTTCATTTCGATAAGCCTCGTACAGGCCGTCATAAGCATCCTGGGCTCTTTGAGAACCATAGTATTCATCGCTTTGCGCCATAAAAATATATACGGCCACTGCGTTCTCTGCTATAGGAGCGTACTCACCATCCCATTGGGAGGAGCCGTGAAGATAAGACGCATATATATCAGGACGCATGGCCACCGCCCGGGACATAGTCTCTCCTCCCGCAGAGTAGCCGGCTGCATAAACCCGGTCGGGATCCACCGAAAAGCACTCTAAAAAGTACTCCGTCAGTTCAATGGCCTGCCTGGCAGATCTCTCGCCCCAGTCCGTCAACTGGGCCGAAACCACAATCATATCTTCTTCCATCTGCGTCCACACCCGAAATCCGTTCCAGTCCAGATTGCTTCCCTGGGATTCTTGTCCAAACCACATCCTGTCATATCCCGGCATCACTACCATCATGGGATACTCCCGGCTTCCATCATACTCCCGGGGCAGATAATAGCTATAGTGGATCCGCCCTTCTGAGCCCTCCAGAATCTGTCCAACGGTAAAACCAGCAGAAATGTTATCCTCAATCGGAATTTGAGAAAGCTCAGAGCTATCCTTTTCCTGCTCCAAGGCAAATTGCGTCGCCGTTGAAGCAAAAGCTCCCCGGCCAACCTTGTCTTCACCCAAAGAAACAGCGCAGCCTTCCAGTGCCATCAGGACCGCTCCGCCCAGCAAGGCCAAAAAGACAGGGCATACCTTTTTCATGGAAATTCCCCTTTCTGTCAGTAACCCAATCCTTCCAGCCAAGCAGTTACATCCTCCTGCGCCTCGGCCACATCCCGTTCACTGACTGTAAAACCTTCCTCTACCACAAGGGCGTCGGGCTCCAGCTCCTGAATGGTCTCTATCGTACGGGAAAACCGACTTCCGTTGTGAACGTTAAAAGGGATGATGGTCTTTCCCGAAAAATCATACTCATCGAAAAAGCTGTAGACTGCCATGGGAAGGTCAGCCCACCAATTCGGGTAGCCAACAAAGACAATATCGTACTGTTCAAAATTATCAATGTGTGAGGTCAATTCCGGCCGGGCATTCTCATCCTGTTCCTGGGCAGCATAGTCAATCAGCTCTCCGCCATCTGTGGGATACACCACGGAGGTCCGGATCGAAAACAGCTCTCCGCCGGTTTTATCCTGAATCATATCCGCCACAGCCCTCAGGCGGCCCACCGCTTCCCCATCGACGGTGATATAGCTTGCAGAAGAAACCGCATCCACGCCGCTGTTTTCCCCAGCCGTAAAATAAGCTATCAATATATTGTCCTCTCCGGCCACAGACTCTTCTCTGTCCGCGGCAGAAACCGAATCGGCTGCAGCAGCCGTCTCCTCCCGTCTTACGTTCTCTTGTGAACTTCCACAGGCGCCCAGAGCAGACATCAGTGCCCCAGCCAGCAATGCAGCCGTCATCCTTTTTCTTATTCCATAAATCATAATTCTTCATCTCCTTTCAGCTGTTCTTTCCGACTACGCAGGGAAGCCGGCCGATACAGGTAACGCAGCCAAAGTCCATCCCCCGCAATAGCATGTACGCTTCCCAGCCGGAAAACCGCCGGTTTTCTCGGAGGAAGAAAATCGGCTCTCTCGAAAACAGAAACAGAGGATGTATCGCCATCCGCTGCGGGAGCCACTACCAAACTGAGTTCATCCAGCAAATCCTCCTGCAAAAAGGACCAGTTAATCGTTCCTCCGCCTGCAAGCATCAGTCTGTCTATGCCAAACAGATTTTTCAGCTTATGGAGGGCCAATCCGCAATCCAACGCTTCCCGGCCGGCGAAGATATAAGAAATATTAAATTCTCTGAGATATTCTAGATAGGCGGTAGAAGCCCGCTCTGTCAGCACCTCAATGACATGCGCTCTGGCCCTTCCTTTTTTTCGACATAAGCGCTGTTCCAGCCTAAAATACCCTCGGGATCAACAGAGACAATATAATTTTCCTCCTCACTTACCGCGACATAATCTTCCTTCGGATACCTGCCCATGCTTTTGGGCAGTCCTGAGAGAATTCCGGCAGAAAATCCCTCCGCCATAGTAGTAGTTCCGTAGAGTATCGCCTGACACTGATAGAATTCTCTGATTCTTCCATACTCTTCCAGAGCCGGCCTTGCCTCCGGCGTTGACATAAATGCGCCGTCAATTTTTCCATCCAGAGAACAAAACATGTGACAAATCACATAAGGACGTTCCATATTGATACCTCCAAAATCATTGATACACCGAAGACATCTCCATATGATCCAGCGCTTCATCCAGCTTTTCCAACTCCTGCTTTGTCAGCTGCACGTCGGCTGCTCCTGCATTCTCTTTCATCCTTTCTTCCTTTCGCGTTCCCGGAATGGGGACAATCCATGAGTGCTTACACATCATCCACGCCAGAGAGATTTGCGCAGAAGTGGCATTTTTCTGTTTAGCCAGTCGGTTCAGCAGACTCAGCAACTCCTGATTTTGATCAATGGCCCGATCAGTAAATTGAGGCATGAAAGCGCGATAGTCATATTTTCTGTCAAACAGCTCCCCTTTACCGTATTTTCCCGTTAAAAACCCATTCGCCATAGGAGAAAAGGCCACCAGCCCTACCCCCAATTCCTCCAGAACCGGAAAAAGCCCTTCATAATAACGCGCCATCATGGAATAACGATTCTGCACCGCTGTCACCTGACACACCCTACAAGCACGCCGCAGATATTCCTCATTTGCTTCCGAAACTCCCCAATGGGTAATCTTCCCCTCCCGAATAAGCTCTGCCATCACCCCCGCCACTTCTTCCGCAGGTATCTTCGGGTCAATGCGGTGTTGAAAATAAAGATCAATATGGTCTGTATTCAGTCGCCTAAGGGAACCCTCCACCGATTTTCTGATCGTTTCCGGGCGGGAATCAGGAACCAGCGGATACGGTATTTTTCCACTTTCTAAGTCAAACCTCAGACCAAACTTAGTGGAAATCAACACTTTTTGCCGGATGGGCTTCAGCGCCTCCCCAACAAGCTGCTCATTTATATGGGGGTCCTCCGGTGTACCGTAAACCTCGGCAGTGTCAAAGAAGGTATATCCCAGCTCGGCCGCCCTTCTCAGCAGTCGAACCGCCTCCCTTCCCTCCATAGGCACACCATAAGCATGGGAAAATCCCATGCACCCCAGACCTATGGCCGAAACCTCTAAATCCTTTCCTAAAACTCTTGTATTCATAAAATCATTCATCTCCTTATGGACGCCTTACAGTCCTGTATTCTCAATCCGTGCCTGAATATCTTCCAGCAGATCCCCGGAAGAAAAAAACGGCCCTCCCAGCCATTTCAGGCAAATCTTGCTTTTACAACCATATTATAAAAAAAACGAGACTTCTTAAGAAGTCTCGTTTCGTTATAAAGTTTATACTTTGAGGTTAACAGTCTCTAGATGGCATCATCATATATGTCTATAATATGCTTTCTTGCAAACTGAATAAATTTCTGCGTCGCTCTGGAATAAGTCTGATTTTTTTTCCAGGCAAGAACAGCCCCTGTCTCCAGTCTGGGTGAAAAGGGGATAAACGACAGACCCGAATATCCGCTGTCAAGCTGAAAGCAAAGAGCGGATCCCACCTGGTGTCTGACCATATTTACCGCGTTCAGTAAAAGATTATAGGTGGCTGCAATCTCAAGTCCTTCATAGTAATCTCCAAACCAGTTTGACAGCCGGTTTCTTACGTCTTCCCGTTTTACCATTATCAGCGGAACCCCTGACAGATCCTCCGGAGTAACAAATTCCCTGCCTGCAAGCATACTGTCATCCCTAGTCAAGACTCCCCATTGTTCCTTTTGAGGCATGCGGATAAATTCATATTTTCCAATATCCACAGGTTCCACCAAAAGTCCAATATCCAAAAGCCCCTTTTCTATCCGCTCCTTAATGTCATCCGCTGTGGCGCTGAGAATGTGAAACTCTACAAAAGGATAACGCTTTCTAAACATCGTAATCTGCTCGGAAAGAAACGACATATTTTTGGTTTCCCCGCAGCCTATGGACACTTCTCCTACAATTTCCTCTTCTTTGTTGGAAAGCTCCCGGCGCGTCTTTTCCACCAGTGAAACAATTTCCTGCGCCCGCCGCTTTAACAGCATTCCCTCCTCCGTCAAGATAATGCTGTGATTGCTCCGTTGAAACAGCTTTATTCCCAATTCCTGTTCCAGCTGCATGAGCTGGCGAGAAAGGGTGGGCTGTGTCACATGCAGAAGCTTTGCCGCTCTTGTAATGTTTTCTTCCCTTGCCACCATAAGAAAATATTTTAACACCCGCAGCTCCATGCCGCTCTCCTCCTCTGTTAGACAAAATATTCTGCCCACGGAAAGCCTATGAAAATTTTACATAGTGCTCAATGCCTACACTGCAGATTACCGCCCCCGCCTCCGTCTTTAATCCATGCTTTTTATTAATCATCTCCATAATGGCGTTGCGCCGCTCTCCTGCAGCCACAATCGCTATAATTTCCTTTTCAGACTGCACGGAAATCCCGTAAAACTGGCTTGTATCTTCCGGTCCTGCCCATCTGGCTCTGATCACGGTGCCTCCTCTGGCTCCCGCCTGTCTTGCCGTGTCCATCACATCGTCCGTATGTCCCTGATTCACTGCAACCAAAATCAGACTGTGATCTGTGTTCGCTTCCATATCCGCTCCTCCATTTCCTCTCTCCTGCCCGTTTAGCATTAACGTAGCAATCAGACTGTTCAGCCCCGTAAGAGAAATATCAAATACAATGCCGCTTCCGTAAGTATCATCCTGCAGCTCATTATCCAGTTTATTCAGCAGCCTGTCCGCCTTATCATTTGATGTCATGCTGATCAAAATATCCTTTTCAGCACTTCCGATGCCCAGGACATCCAACAGATCCGATGAGGCAGTTCCCCTTCCCATGCATTGATAGCTGCAGAATATCCCCTGCTGTGTGTAGAGCTTTGCCAGAGTCTTCCCCTTTCCCCTCTCGGCAAAGGTTATAATCAGTTTCAAGCTTTTTTTATCGGCCATATTGTTTCCACTCACCTCCGTTAATCAAAATAAACAATACTGTCCTCCACCTCTTTCAGCTGCATAATCAGCTTACGCTTACGGATCCGTTTGCGGATATTGTCCGCCAGCCCCAGCATCTGAATGGTAAGAAGCGGCGTCATGGCAACCATAGCCACAATGCCGAAAGCGTCAGTGAGCACGTTTCCGCCCGCCGCCTCACAGGCCCCCATTGCCAGCGGCAGAAGGAAGGTAGTGGTCATAGGACCGCTGGCTACTCCGCCGGAGTCAAATGCTATACCTGTAAAGATCTGGGGAACGAAGAAGGTCATTGTGAGAGAAATGGCATAGCCGGGAACCAGAAACCACATGATATTCAATCCCGTTAAAATACGCAGCATGGCAATTCCTACGGAAAAGGCAATCCCTATGGATAAGCTGTGCCCAATGGCTTTCTGGGTAATGGAACCGTTTGTCACATCCTGAACCTGTCTGGTAAGCACCTGAACTGCCGGTTCCGCCTTTACGATAAAATAGCCGATCACCATTCCAATGGGAATCAGCACCCAGGACTGGCTGCCTCCTGCAAGAGATGAGCCGATGTACTGTCCTGCTGGCATGAATCCCACGTTTACCCCCGTCAAAAACAACACCAGTCCCACATAACTGTACAAAAATCCCGAAAAAATCCTGAGCAGCTGCCTGCTGTGAAACCTTCGGAAGATGCACTGAAATACGATGAACAGGCCCGCTATAGGCACCAGCGCCACTGCCACTTCCTCCATGTAGGTAGGGAATGCCCTGGCAAATTCCATAGCTACTTCCTTAGTGCTTCCCAACTCCTCAATATTTACCATGGAATAGACAGCATCCTCCGGACTGTAGCAGATTCCCAGAATCATCACGGATAGTATGGGGCCAATACTGCAGATAGCAGTCAGACCGAAGCTGTCGCTGCTGGAGTTTTTATCGCTTCGCACAGAAGCCATACCAATACCGAGAGCCATGATAAAGGGAACTGTTACAGGCCCCGTGGTTACTCCTCCGGAGTCAAAGGAAACCGGAATAAAATCCGCCGGTGTGAAGAAAGTCAGCAGGAAAACAATCGCGTAGAAGAAAAGTAAAATGAATGAGATTGGAATCTTAAAGAGCATTCTGACCTGGGAAACCACAAGGAATAATCCCACCCCGATGGCTACCGTCCAGACTAACACCAAATTGGGAATGGAGGGAACCTGTTCAGCCAAAACCTGCAGGTCTGGCTCTGCAATGGTGATCACAACTCCCAGTACAAAGCAAATCACCAAAGGGAGCACAATCCTCTTAGCTTTGGAAAGCTCCGCTCCGATACCCTCCCCCATAGGGATCATGGACATATCCACTCCCAAGGTAAAAAAACCCATTCCAACAATTAGAAGCACTGCCCCAAACAGAAAAAGCATCATAGTCCCCGGCGTAAGCGGGGCAATTGTTATGGTAAGCAGGAAAACGATGATTGTGATTGGAAGAACTGAAGTGATAGATTCGTAAACTTTTTCTCGTAATAATTCATTGTGCAGCAATATTTCTACTCCTTCTATACTGTATTTAGGTTATTTGCCGTTCAAAGAGGAAACCTATAAACCCCTTGCCCCGCCCCCTCAGTAAAAAAGCAGGGGGACGGTTTTCCCATCTCTCTGCACCTTCGCACATATTTATAGTACTATGAATAGGCTGAAAAATCAAATAAAAATCCCTGAAAATTTTTATTATATATTACCAAGGGGAGGATTTTTCTCCCAGCGGCTTTTCTTTTTCTCTATTTGCTATAATACTAAAATCACACCGGAATTCTCAAACTCTTTGCTTCCTCTCACTTATTGTCTCTCTAAAAAAGACGGTATTTGCTTTTTCCCAATAAAAACCACAAAAAGATTGCAGCGCCAAAACGCTGCAATCAATACTACAAAACAGACTCCTATACAGCGAATTGCCGATAGAGCAGCCAGTTTTCCGGTGCCTGTTACCCTGCTCACCGCAATTTTAGCCTATATGTTCACCGGAAACGAATGCCCGCATTACCCATCTGCGGCAATAAGAAAACAGACGCTGGAGGGCGTAGCAATGGAAACATGGGAAGCGATATTTTCGGCAGCAAAACACCGTTCTATTATGTCACAGGATTAATTTCCATCACTCTCTTCCGGATGAGCTGTAAACGCATTCCTCTTCCCGCTGTGGGCTTCTGGCCTTGACCGCCATTCCGAAGAACACCATCCCGATGGCAAACAGCACTGCAATCATACCTACGCCTTTGTTAATGTCGCCGGTAATCTGAGACATAACGCTGACAATAGTGGTTCCAAAAAAGGAAGCTCCTTTGCCGCAGATATCCATAAGGCCAAAATATTCTCCTGACTGGCTGGCTGGAATGATTTGAGTAAAATAGGATCTGGACAGAGCCTGTATACCGCCCTGGAACATTCCCACCAGCACGGCAAGAATCCAAAACTGCGTCTGATTGGACAAGAACATGGCGAAAACGGCAATGCCGAAATAGGCTACAATACATACTGCAATCAGCTTGTAGGTCTGAATCTTCCTGGCCAGTCTCCCGAACAAAATGGCAAAGGGAAAAGCCACTATCTGAGTCACCAGAAGAGCCAGCAAAAGTCCGGTGCTGTCAAACCCCAAGGCTGAGCCATACGCCGTGGCCATATCGATAATGGTATATACGCCGTCAATGTAAAAGAAAAACGCCAGAAGAAAAAGGAAAATCTTTTTTTCCTTTTTAACACTGAGCAGGGTTTTTCCAATTCGCCGGAAGCTCTCTCTTACCGCATTCTTTTTTCTTTCCACATAATTCTTCTGTTTGTATGTTCTTAAAAGCGGAACCGTCATTCCGATCCACCACACCGCCACCACGCCGAAGGCAAGCGCCATAGCCATCTCCATAGAGAGCCCCAGAGGTTCTGCCCCCAATACAAGTCCCAGACAGATTACAAAGGGAATGCAGCTTCCAATGTATCCCCAGGCATAGCCCTGCGAGGAAACGCCGTCCAATCTTTCCCTGTCCGTTACATCCGGCAGCATAGAATCATAAAAAATCAGACTTCCTGAATATCCCACTCTGGCAATCACGAAAATCACCAGAAATGCAAGCCAGTGCTTTGCCAGGCCCAAGCCGACGCATCCAAAAGCCCCCACCAGCAAAAAAACAAGAAATATTGGCTTTTTAAATCCCTTCGTATCTGCAAGTGTGCCGAATACCGGTCCAAGCAACGCCACCGCCAGTGTGGCTATGGACGCCGCATACCCCCAGTAGGCCAGATAGTCTACTGAGGAAACCCCTGCATTGTCTGCAAGATAATTAAAATAAATGGGCATAATGGTGGAAATCAGAAGGGTAAAAGCGGAATTCCCCACATCATATAAAATCCAGCTCTTCTCTTCCTTTGTCATCTGAAATTTCATTCCTTACTCCTCCCTGATCTTCGATTCTTCCTTCTCTCAAAGCCGTACCTTCCGATTACACAGCCCGTCTTCTTCTCTTTTTGCGTGCCTGTTTCTTCTGCCCCGCATCCGAAGCATTCTTCCGCACCGCCTCCCGCTCTTCTTCCCCCTCGCCCTCCGGCATTTCAGCGTCAAAGGTTCTGTAATATATGGCAGAAAGCCTGGTTTCTCCCATAAGGAAACGACCGTATTCCCCAATCAGCTCCACTGCCAGCTTTTCTGCCCGCCCATATAAGGTTGTAAGCTTCTTCGTGGTTTCAACGCACCTTTCACTCCTTTTATAATTGATAATCAGCCCCTGCATTTTTTCATAATTTCCGGATATTTTCAATACGGCATAAATCAAACCTCTTTTTATAGGAGAGGGCGCTGTCAGAAGATTATTATAAAATACCATTCCTTTCAGCGCCTTTAGCGCCTGCTTAGCGGTTATTTCCGGAAAAAATTCCTGAATAATCTCTGCGTTTTCAGGGGAAGCAGCTATATGCTCCGCCATTTTCTGTCTCACAGGATTTTTCCCGTCCCTTACCAACAATTCCCTGTCAAATTCCGATTCAATTTCCGTGTGAGATGCAGTTTTCTCCCCCACTTTCTTATTGATATATCCGTGGCATGTCACATCGAGGGCAAAATGGCAGATAAATCCATAGGCATAGGCCAGATATGCTTCCTTGTTCGGATGAGACTCTATCACCTGGGCTGCCCTTGTAAAAAAGTATCTCCCCGGTTTCTCGTGAAGCCTGTAGCCAACTCTGTTCACTGGATCCGCCGTTACAGGCTTATAATAAAAGAGGAGGTCCGGTCCGTGAAGGCCGATGAAATACAGCTCCTGATATTTTTCAATAATCTCCTTTTCTCTTTTTCCCACATCATTTTTCACTTCCATACCCATTCTATAGTGAGCATACATTCCCGGCATAAGCTTCTCCTTATTGGACTCAATGATAAGCAAGGCCGGATATTGTCATCCAGCCCTGCATTTTTCGTTCTAATCTTTATTTTATCATTTTTATCATGGAATACAATCAGAATTCTGTGAAATTTAGCTAAGATTCAGGTAAAATTTTCAGCTTATGCCAGCCCTGCGCGCGGTCAAGACAATATGTTGCCATCCAGCGATATGGTCACCACCTGCCATGGAATAAACTTTCCGCTGTTTTTCAACGCATTCACTGCCGCATGCTCAATTCCCCCACAGCAGGGTACCTCCATTCTCACTATGGTAAGGCTCTTTATATTGTTCCTGCTGATAATTTCCGTAAGCTTTTCTGTGTAATCTCCCTCATCCAGCTTGGGACAGCCGATCAGAACCACCTTTCCGCGGATGAAATCGTTGTGAAAACTTCCATAGGCATATGCTGAACAGTCTGCGGCAATCAGCAGATGGGCGTCTTGAAAATAAGGGGCGTTCACAGGAGCCAGTTTGATCTGTACCGGCCATTGCCTAAGCTCTGAGACGGAAAGCTCCCTCTGATTCTGTACTGCTGCGCCTGCTCCCGGTCTTTCCCGTCCATCTGCACAGCTTTCTGGTATGTCCTCCTTCTTAATCTGTCTGGACATAGCTCCCGGGCAGCCGCAGGGAAGACTCATTCCCTGCTCCTTCATCTTTTTCTCCTTGTTTTTCATTACGGCCGCCTCATCGTATGCCGCCGCCTCCCTATGGACAAAGGAGATAGCGCCTACAGGACAAGCCGGAAGACAGTCGCCCAGGCCATCGCAGTAGTCGTCCCGCAGCAGCTTTGCCTTTCCGTTCACCATGCCTATCGCTCCCTCATGGCATGCCTTTGCACAAAGTCCGCAGCCATTACATTTTTCCTCATCTATCTGAATAATTTTACGCAACATTCTGTATCCTCCTTATGAAATCTCTTGTCTTGACTTTGTAAAAACAGTATATTATGCTTTTTCCAAAAAGTATGTTGTTAAAACAACAAAATATAAAAAAGCCGATAAATCGGCAGAATGAGAGGAAAAATGAACTACTCGTTTCTTACCGGCACCGCTCTGTTTAAAGACATCTCCCCGGAGGAGATTCATCATATGCTCCATTGCCTCCGGGCATCCGAAAAAAACTATCGGAAGGGGGAAATTATATACCATGCGGGGGATTCGGCGGAATGCCTGGGACTGATTTTGGAAGGCTCCGTCCTTATCGAAAACGATGACCTATGGGGCAGTAAAAGTATTCTGGATCAAGTGGGAAAGGGACAGATTTTCGCGGAAACATACGCCATGATCCCAGGGGAACCCCTTATGGTCAGTGTGACTGCCGCCTGCGTCTGCCGTGTCCTTTTCCTAAATGTGAGGAAGCTGACACAGCCCTGCCCGAGCGCCTGCTCTTTTCACCAAAGGATCGTTCAAAACCTTCTGCGTATATCAGCGCAGAAAAACCTCAATCTGTCCCAACGCATTTTTTTCACTTCCTCAAAATCCATCCGGGGCAGACTGGTTTCCTATTTGTCCCATCAGGCGAAGAAAAGCGGAAGCTGTGAATTTACCATACCTTTTAACCGCCAGCAAATGGCCGATTATCTGGGTGTGGACCGAAGCGCTCTCTCCAAGGAGCTCTCAAAAATGAAAAAGGAAGGCGTTCTCACCTATAAAAAGAACGCCTTCCACATGATTGTATGAAATTTTACTGTGCTTCAGAAGCCTTATTCTTCTGTTTCCACAAAGGCATCCTTGCCAAGACCGCAGAGAGGACAAACCCAATCATCCGGAATATCCTCAAATGCCGTTCCCGGTGCGATACCTCCATCGGGATCACCTACTGCGGGGTCATACACCCAGCCGCATGCCTCACAAACATATTTTTTCATAATTGCTTCCTTTCTTTTTCATTTTATGTGACAACTGTCTTACGACAGCTGAATACACTTTCTTATTCTTTTCCCGAACCATACAGGACAACCAGTTTTTCCAGATAAGCCAGCCGCTCTTTTGCCTGCTCCTCCGCTTCGGAAAACAGCTCCTTTGCCCTTTCCGCATTTGCGCGCTTCAATGCGTCATAACGTACCTCTCCCGCCAGGAAATCCTGATAATTCTCAGTAGGCAGCTTGCTATCCAAAGCAAAGGCTGATTTTCCTGCCGCTTTATTGCGGGGGTCATATCGGAACAAATGCCAATATCCGGCCTTCACGGCTTTTTCTTCTTCCGTCTGGGCACAGGACATCCCTGCCTTAATTCCGTGACTGATGCAGGGCGCATACGCAATAATCAGAGAAGGTCCTTCATAGCTTTCCGCCTCGGATATCGCCTTCACACATTGATTATAATCCGCTCCCATGGCGATTTGTGCCACATACACATTGCCGTAGCTCATGGCAATGCTCGCCAGATCCTTTTTCCGGGTAGGCTTACCGCCTGCGGCAAACTTAGCAGTGGAACCCGTAGGCGTGGATTTAGAGGACTGTCCGCCCGTATTGGAATACAACTCCGTATCAAATACCAAAATATTAATATCCTGTCCGCTTGCCATTACATGATCAAGTCCACCAAAGCCAATATCATATGCCCAGCCGTCGCCGCCGAAGATCCACTGGGACTTCTTGCCCAGGAAATCCTTCTCATCCAAAATATTTTTAACCTTTTCAACGTCAACGCCGTTATTCACCGCATCGCTTAAGCACGCCACCAGCTTTTCGGTTGCCGGGCCATTGAGCGTTCCATTCTGGAAAGTCTCCTGCCACTGTCCGATGGCTTCTCTTAATGCCTCGCTTCCCGTCTGTTCCTGCAGTGCACAGAGCTCCTCCTGCAGGCGGCCTCTGATGCTTCTCTGTGCAAGCAACATACCGTATCCAAATTCCGCAGCATCCTCAAACAGAGAATTTGACCATGCGGGACCTCTTCCCGCCGCATCCGTGGTGTACGGCGTTGAAGGCGCGGAATTGCCCCAAATAGAGGAACAGCCCGTCGCGTTAGCAATATACATTCTGTCTCCGAAAAGCTGCGTAACCAGCTTTGCATAAGGAGTCTCTCCGCATCCCGCGCAGGCTCCCGAAAACTCCAGAAGCGGCTTCTTAAACTGGCTTCCCTTCACCGTAGATGCCTTAAATTTCTCCTCTACCTCCGGCTTTGCAGGCAGGACCTTTGCATAATCAAACTGTTTCTGCCATGCTTTCACCTGCTCCTCCGGAAGAGAATCCACTGAAGTCATGTCAAGGGCCTTTGCTCCCATCTTTCCGGGACATACATTGGCACAGGAGCCGCAACCCACACAGTCCGCCGGGGACACTGTAATCGTAAAATACATTCCAGGCATTCCAACCATAGGAATGGTCTTTACATTGTCCGGAGCATTGGTCGCTTCCTCCTCTGTAAGAGCCGCAGGGCGAATGACTGCATGAGGGCAGACAAAAGCACAACGGTTGCACTGAATACAGTTTTCACATTTCCATACCGGAATATCCACAGCAGTACTGCGGCGTTCATGGGCAGAAGTACCCGATGGCGCCGAGCCATCCGCATAATCCATAAATGCGGACACGGGCAGAGAATCTCCCTTCTGAGCGTTGACCGTCTGCTGAATCTGCTGAACGTATTTGATTACCTCTGCTCTGTCCTGCAAAAACTCCGACTGTTGATTCTGATCTTCCGCCTCAGCCCACTGTGCCGGAACATCCACTTCTACCATGCTGTCCGCGCCTGCGTCAATAGCCTGATAATTCATCTGTACAATCTTATCGCCCTTCTTCTGATAGCTTGCCTTAGCAGCGTCCTTCATATACTGAATTGCGTCTTCTTTCGGAATAATATTCGTCAGAGAGAAAAAGGCCGACTGCAGAATCGTGTTGATCTTACCGTTTAAGCCGATCTCCTTGCCCAGGCGCACGCCATCTATGGTGTAAAACCGAATATGATTTTTAGCTATAAACTGTTTTACCGCGGCAGGAAGATGTTCCTCCAGCTGTGCCCTATCCCATGTGCAGTTCAGCAAAAATATGCCGCCCTCTTTCAGATCCTGCACTATGTCATACTTCTGCATATAGGACTGATTATGGCACGCCACAAAATCCGCCTTGGATATCAGATAAGTGGATTTAATGGGATCGTCTCCGAATCTTAAATGGGATACGGTAACTCCTCCCGACTTCTTGGAATCATAGGAAAAGTAAGCCTGTACATATTTATCCGTATGGTTGCCGATGATCTTAATGGAATTCTTATTGGCTCCAACCGTACCGTCGCTTCCCAGACCCCAGAATTTCGCACTGTAAATATGCTCGGGAGCTGTATGTACCTCTTCCTTGATCTCCAGGGAAAGGTGGGTTACATCATCCACAATGCCTACAGTAAATTTCTTTTTCTCTTCATTGTCAAACACCGCTTTGATCTGACTGGGCGTGGTGTCCTTGCTGCTTAGGCCAAATCTTCCGGAAAATACAGGAATCTGGCTGAACTTGCTGTCACGCAGAGCAGCCGTCACATCCAAATACAAAGGTTCTCCCATGGCACCCGGCTCTTTGGTCCTGTCAAGTACAGTAATCCTCTTTACGGAATCAGGAATTGTCCGGATCAGATGATCGGCGCTGAAAGGCCGGTACAGATGAACCTCCACCACTCCCAACTTTGCGCCGGAAGCGTTCAGATAATCCACAGTTTCCTCAATGGTCTGGCACACGCTGCCCATTGCCACAATCACATGCTCGGCATCACCGGCGCCATAGTAATTAAACAATCCATAGTTGGTTCCGATCTTTTCGTTGATCTGCTTCATGTAGGCTTCCACTATGGCGGGCAGGGCATCATATGCCGTGTTGCTTGCTTCTCTTGCTTGGAAAAAGATATCCGGATTCTGGGCCGAACCCATCTGCCTTGCATGGTTGGGATTCAATGCGTTTTTGCGGAAGCTCTTTACCGCATCCATGTCCAGAAGCTCTTTTAAAGTATCATAATCCCATACCTCAATTTTCTGCACCTCGTGAGATGTGCGAAAGCCATCAAAGAAATTGATAAAGGGAAGTTTTCCTTCAACTGCCGCCAGATGCGCCACAGGAGTTAAATCCATAACCTCCTGCACCGAACCGCTGGCAAGCATTGCCGCGCCAGTCTGACGGCAGGCATATACGTCGGAATGATCTCCGAAGATGGACAGGGCATGGCTGGCGATGGTTCTGGCCGCCACGTTGAACACTCCCGGCAGTCGTTCGCCCGCAATCTTATACAGATTGGGAATCATAAGAAGAAGACCCTGAGACGCCGTAAATGTGGTAGTTAAAGCTCCGGCTGCCAGAGAACCGTGAACGGCTCCGGCCGCCCCTGCCTCGGACTGCATCTCCGTCACCTGAACAGTCTGCCCGAAAATATTTTTCCTTCCTGCATTTGCCCACTCGTCCGTAACCTCGGCCATAGTGGAGGACGGAGTAATCGGATAAATCGCTGCTACGTCGCTGTAAGCATAGGAAACATGAGCAGCCGCCTGATTTCCATCCATTGTTGTTTTCTTTCTCTGCATACAATCACCTCTTCTGAAAAAAGACCCTCTACGTGCTTCTTGATATTTTTTTTCCATTATACTATAATTGAGTCAATAATTCTGTTGTAATTACAACTTTTATATTTTTTTAGGAGAAACATTTTATGGAGACATACATGCCGTTGCTTAAAAATACAAATATGTTTCTTGGAATCAGGGACAGCGAAATCCGTACCATGCTGAAATGCCTGTCTACCAAAAAGATACGTTTTCAAAAGGGGGAATATATTATACGAAGCGGAGAAAACAATCACTTGGTAGGTCTGGTGCTCTCCGGTCTTGTACTGATAGAAAAAGCGGATCACTGGGGCAATAATTCTATTTTCGAGGAAATAACTCCAGGCATGACCTTTGCGGAAAGCTACGCATGCGTTTCAATGCTGCCAGCGGAAATCAATGTGCTGGCCAGCACCGATGCAGAAGTCATGTTTCTGGATTTTCGGAGAATTTTCACTGTCTGTTCCTCCGCATGCGTCTATCACACGAAGCTGATCTATAATCTCTTAAATGCCATGGCTCAGAAAAATATCAGTCTCACGCAGAAAATTGAGCATTTGAGTAAACGAACCATCCGTGACCGTCTTTTGTCCTATCTGTCCACCGAATCCATGAAGGCAAACAGCTCCTCCTTCGAAATTCCCTTTAACCGTCAACAGCTGGCAAGCTATCTGGCGGTGGACAGAAGCGCTTTATGCAGCGAGATCAGTAAGCTGCAGAAGGAGGGTATTATTACCTGCCATAAAAACAGATTTCAGTTCAACGGACATGCTCACAGGCATTCCTCTTAAAAATGAATGTAATTTTTAAACCTTTTTCATGAGTAAGTGGATGCGGTTATAAAATGTAACCACGTGATTTTCGAGTGGGGGATGCGGACAAAAAGTTGGACTCCCCAAGGGCTCCGAAAGGAGCTGAATTAGAATGTATTCGCAAGAGAAAATCGATACTGCTTTAAAAGTATATCATCAGTGCAGATCGGTATCCACCACCATTCGAGTCCTTGGTTACCCGACCAGACGGGCACTTTACACATGGATAGCCAACGAAGGATCCGTCAAGTCGGAACGAAAGCCCTTGAAACTGGTGAACACAGCAGAACATCCACAAAATCCGCCTGTTGAAGTAAAAAAGGATGCAATTCATCGTTGCTTTGAGCTCGGGGAAAGTATAAAATCAGTATCAGAAGATATCGGTTACACCAGAGCCAGCATTTACAGTTGGCGCAGGAAATATCTTCATGGAGGTATTACTGCATTGATGAATGATAAAAATATCAAACCCGGTACTCTCACGGAAAGTGCCCCGCCCACAGCATCTACCCCCGATCTTGCTCCATTACAGGCTCAGATCAGAGATATGCAGATGGAGATTGATATTTTAAAGGAGACGATGAATGTCTTAAAAAAAGACCCCGGCATCGATCAGACAGCTCTCAAAAACAGAGAGAAGGCAGTGATGATCGATGCCCTGAAGAGTAAATACTCACTGCCTGACCTGCTGAAACGGCTGGGATTATCAAAAAGCAGCTATTATTGTCAGGAAGCCATTAAAAAGAAACCCGATAAATACAGTGATATTCGTAATAGAATACTTCCGCTTTTCCACGAAAATAAACAGCGGTATGGATACCGGCGCATTTATGGTCTTCTGAAACGGGAGGAGTGCACAATTTCAGAGAAAGTGGTTCGCCAGATCATGCGGGAAGAAGGACTGATTGTTATCTGCAAACGGCGCAGAAAATATCATTCCTATCAGGGAGAAATCTCCCCGGCCGTACCCAACAAAATAGAACGGGATTTTCATGCAGATAAGCCGAATCAAAAATGGCTGACGGACATTACCGAGTTTGCCTTGCCTGCCGGAAAAGTTTATTTGTCGGTACTTGTGGACTGCTTTGATGGGCTGCTTCCCGGCTGGACAATCAGCACTCCCCCTGATTTTGTGCTTGTTAACACAATGCTCGACCAGGCGATATCCCATTTGCCGCAAGGGGATCGTCCGCTGATCCATTCAGACAGAGGCTGGCACTATCGGTGGCCAGGTTGGATAGAACGTATGGAGAAAGCAGGTCTGGAACGTTCAATGTCTAAAAAAGGTTGTTCTCCTGATAATGCGGCCTGTGAGGATCTGTTTGGCCGTCTGAAAAATGAAATGTTTTATTGTCAGGATTGGACGGGCGTTAAAATATCAGAGTTCATTGACATTCTCAACAATTATCTGCTATGGTATAATACAAAGCGGATTAAAACATCACTTGGAAATATGAGTCCTTGGGAATATCGGCAGAGCCTTGGTATGGTTGCGTAACCAGTCCAGGAAAATGTCCGCACCCCCGCCTCTTCTATTTATTCCATAATATTACCCTTTACACAGGATGATTCTCTCGCCATACTGCTTTTATACTTGAAACAACACTTCGTTCTCGCATGGCTTTTAAAATCGCTTCTATCTCTTTAACTGTTATTGATGAATCTTGCTTTTTGGCAATCTCCTCTATAAGCTGAACACCATTAAGTATTTGCAACGAATATTGTCCTAATCGCATTCGTCGTTTAGCTATGTCGCGCAACATCTCAATATCCGAATCTTCAGTTAACAAAATGGGCATTTGCAAATAGGATGCCATCAGAATCATATGAACATCCCCCATACTACTACCCTGCTTATGCGTATTGTATATTGTCTGTCCTTTTTGTAGACACAATTTTTCTACTTGCTTAGGACTATTCATTGCTTCCAAAGTCAGTCTCATCTCTTCATATAGTACATCATAATAAGCTTCATAAGTCTTCTTATCCACCGCATCTTTATGAAATTCGTTATATCCTATTACCCGTATATACCCATCCTCGACTAAACGAACAAAGTATGAATGTAATGCTAATTCGTGTTCATAAATATATGGATGCACAACCGGGATGTACTCTAACTCAGCCAATATCTTTTTAATATTTTCTATTGCCTTACCTTCTGAAGATAACTTTTGAAGAAAACAGGTGTCTACAATAACCTCAGTTTTCCCCATGCTTACCCCCTTTTATAGAAATTTCCACAATATCATCAGTCCCATTTATATCATCAATATCAAAGTCTCTCTTTATCCTATTGATGGTATAAATGCTTAATTCTCCGGTTTTTTCAACTGTTTCTAACAAATTTCTTAAACCGGGAATTGTTTTCTTTGCGGTCACTCTATCTAACATTGTATTTTGGTCTTTTGAAAAAGCATTGATCAACGGCAATATAGCTTCTTCATTCTTCAAAAGAGTTTCTCCAAGCTCCTGAGTAATAATCTTTGTTTCAACGACTCTCCTTCTTACGGATTCATATGGAACCATATAATCATTCATCTGTAATACCATGACACGAACCAAATCGACAAGTCTTAGCCTATTAGCGTCAAGATCCAGTTTTTCCATATGCGCCCAAAAAGTTTTCCTAAATTCTTTTGTTGGCATTAATAATTCCGCTGCAAATCTATTAATAATTCGCTCTCCTATCTTACTCTCTAATACACCTTTTTCTCCAGCCAGTTCCCACACTTGAGTAGCAACACCCCATACATGTCCCAGCTCATGAGCTGCTGCAAAAACCTGTTCTGCAACAGTCTTTGCAGTGTTTATATACACAAAGTCTTCTAATTTATTTTTAACAAAACGCTTTGTGTGAAAACCACAGTTAATCTCATTTTCTATCGGATAATATACAACTGTACAATGCTTTTCTAGAATTCCAAATATATCATCCTTAATTATCATGTTATTCAGAATATAATCTGTTCTAACTTTCTCTATTACCGTTGGAATTTGCTCAACTATCTTTTCCCAATCCATTTGTCACCTCAAAAAAGCTGTACTTTCGTACAGCTTTTCCCTTTACACAACTTCTCTAAGTTCCACATATTCATCCATCAAATCCAATATTCTATCCAAATTGTCAGGATTGCTAAACTCTTTCATATATTGCAAATCAGGTACTAAAGTATCTGATTCGCGATTAATCAATTCACTCTTTGTTGTTTCAAAAAGACTTGCAATCTTATCTAGTTCAACTGGAGGAATTATAACCTTTCCTTCGATAACATTCCACACACTTTTAATTGAATACCCCAAATGCTTGGCAAAGCTATCAAGACTAATGTTAGCTTCCAGCATACACGTTCTGATGTTAACGCCAAGCTTTCTTCCGACGTTAGCCATATTACATCCTCCTTTATTATCCTCGTCACATAACATCTGCGCCAAAATAATGTATAGCACTAGAATTATAGCACTTAAACAATGGCTAGTCAATTATTTTTAAGACATCTGCATCATTTTTGACACCCATGTCACTCTATCATTTATATCGTCCAGCTGTAAATATATTATAACACATTTTTAAATTTTCATGTGTTTTATTTTTTCTCCATTTTCATTATATTCATATCTAGCAATTTTTCCACTTTTTTATTCTTTCTTGGCACCGCTAACTCAATTTTTGCTATTTTTTTCACCTATTTCAAAACATAAAAAAGGGCTTTCCAATTTCTTGGAAAGCCCCATAAAATCGAGCTTTTTAGAGACACTATCAAAGATTACTCGATAATCGTAGCAACACGACTGTTAATATCACAACTTGTATTGTTTTGAATATTTCTAGTGATGTTCTATTTTATATAATGGTACATTTTGTGATTATTATATCTGTTTCGAAAGTTTTTTAAGTCCAAAATAAGCCCATGAGCTTTTACCTCCAATTTAAACGAAAGGACTGATAACAATGAAATTGATACACGCAAGATACAACCCGATGCACAACAGCATCGACATTAACCACTATAACGGCTACATCCTCCGGATTGACTGTAATCAGGCAGAATCTGGGATACAGACCACACCTAATTCCCAACGGTGCCTGAATGCTCTGGCGATTGATAATCCACTGGAATATGCCCGGCTTGCGCTGGATGGCGAGATGCAGGCATGGGTGGACGCGGAGGATAGTTTGGAGGTGTTTTAGACTCATCTCTCTATAGTTACAAACGGATGGCTCGCACGAGCCATCCGCTTCTATTTCTATTTATCTGCCACTTCTTCTAATGCCTTAAAATCGCAACAGAACTTAACCACTTTTCCGGTAGCCATCTGTTTGTCATACAACTTGTTGGCTTTTCCGATAACTTCATCAATTACCTTCAAGCAAAAGGAATATTCCTTATTTAGCAAATCCTTATATTTCTTGACATCATCGGTATCTGCGTCCTCAGGATTAATATTTACTCTACTGTAAACACCATCCACAATCGGAATCATTTTCTTAATATCCATAACAGAAAGAATATGCTTTACATCATCATCTTCTGCTGCCACCCAAATATCTCCTTGTCCCATACTGGACTTCTTTGCCATCTCATAAACCAAATAGCATTCTTTATCGACATTTTTCCAGGTCTTATGCTTCGCCTTAGCTGAAGATAACGGAATTACATATTTTCTGTCATTTTTATTTATCAAAATTCCTATGTATGGCTTATTCTCGTAACCGCTTGGCTTGTAATACACCTCTGAGCATGCATCATGCAGCTTTTTGAGGTAACTCTGGTCAATGTTGATAAATGTCAACTTTCCCTCTAGTGTGAACATAATACTGCTCCTTTGTATTTTAGATTAAAAAATGTGGGAAGACTAAGCTTCCCACTCGTTAATGTTCATCTCTTTACGGATTGATTACCGAAGGTTAATGGAGACCTTCTTTAATGTTCATCTCTTCTATGGTTCAAGACCATAAGGTTAATGGAGACCTCTCTATAATTATAATATGACAATTAACAGGCTGTGTCAACTGCATATCATAAATTATTTTACACAAAAAACACTTAAATTATCCGTCATAAATATGTACTCAAACAACCTTCGCTTTTTTAATGAAATGCTCTTCTCCTACATACATTATTCGGTTATGGGCAAGATGTTTTCTTGCTTTTTCAGGCGTTATATCATGACAATAGAACGACATTGTTGCTGCCACATTTTCATCATCATAATAAAGTTCATATGCCTCATGTAAATCTCCGTTAATAATTTCCATAATATTAGAGTTTTTTAATTCTCTTATCTGTTCAAGTCGCAAATGCAATTCCTCACCATCCTTAAATATCTCAAGGGTGTATTTACACAGAAATTCATCTTCCTTTCGAAACATTGCAAATCCATCAAATCGTCCCTTTTCAAGCGCAAGCAAGGCATTATTATTCCAATTTCCATTTTCATCTACCGACTTATCCATAGCATTATACCATGCCCATATCGGAACCCCACTTTTTAAATATTCAGCAATCTTTTCTGGTGTATTATCTTTTTCAGTAATAACCGGAAGATTCAGCGGGCGTCTTTTCGCACTATTATCAGGTATATTCTTCTTTTTCTTCAAAAAATGAAACATATGCATATTACCTCCCATAATCATTCTTCATCCGTATTTGTTCTTATAATTCTTGCCCCTGCAGGCGGTTCATAATTAGTTCCATATATTGGATCACCATGTTCATACACAGAAAAATGTCCTATTGTTGGTGCTTTCATCCATTCCTCAGCATTGATTTGATATCCTGGTCTTTCCGGATCATCTATAGGTTCGACCTGACTTTCAATTACTTTCTGAAAATTTGGCCATACCTGAACGCACAATTTATTTATGTGGTCTGTATAATAATTATCATATTCTTTTCCATATTTTTTGTTTGAAAAAAATACAAAATGCGGTATTTTCTCTCCAAAGTTTTCTTTCCCAAAATTTTCTGAATTGCGACATTCTACAACTCCAGCATACATCATTACATCTGCTTGCTCCGGATTAAGCACAATCCAATCATCAGGGCAAATCAAAATACCATCTCTAACAGGATACTTTGTTAAAGTCGGCTCTGACTCTATGCTTTCTATAGAAATGCGCCTTCCATCATTTAGAAAAGTTGCAATATCTATGTATGCTTGACTTTGCATAGCCAAATCTCTAAAAAGAAAATCTTCTGCCACATCCATTTCTTTATAAAGTGCTTTTATTCTTGGTTTGATAAATGTTAAAAGCTCTTTTTTCACTGATTCTGGTATATCACAAAACGTATCTATCAAATTATTTATTGTATTGCCATATGGCATTCGTCTTTCCGTTTTAATCTTTTCTAAAATTTCTTTATTACGATCTGATAAATCAATAGTTAATTTATTTGCAGCCATGCCATTACCACCTTTCTACTTATATTATACACAATGCCAGGATTATTTCAACCCAGAAATATTATTTTTTTCTTATTTATCATTCTTGATATTCTTTTTTTCCTATTTTATCAAAGTGTTTCCAAAATAAAAAGGAACCAGTGCTCCACTGATTCCTCTCATAATACTATATTCTTTTTCTCCCAGTAAAAACCGTTCCAACCAACTGCTCATTTACTTGTATAGATACTTTTGCAGTTACATTTATGACTTTACGATTATTATAAATGAACTCTCTAAGTTCATCCTCATCAAAATCAATTGGGAGTCCACTCATGATTGAATACTTGTATGTCCCAGTCTCTTTGTTATATTCCACATCAGCCTCTCTTATATTTTGCGAGTGAATCGAAACATTGACATCATGCAAACATATCTGTATCGCACCTTCTTTTAAAGCAACTCCATCTTGTACAACAGCGGTATATATTGTTTTATAATCATCCAAAAACCTTTTATACTCCGCACTTATTCTATAATCTCTATTTTTTAAGATAAACTGTGAGCCCAGAAGCAAATGCAAATCATTCGAAGCCAAGTATTCCATAAAATCCTTATCGGTTGAAAAATCATCAAATCTACTCTTAATCTCGACAACCTTTCTCTTATACAAAAACCGTTCAATACCATACAAGAACATCCCATCCATATGAGAGTGGAATCCATCCGTACTTTTATGACCTACCGAATCCGTGTAATCCGATAAATTCAACAGTTTAATTTTTATAACACCATTCTTTTCATCGCTTTCTACTAAAACAGGTGCAAATCTTTCTTTGATTTTTTGAATGGTATCTTTTCGTATTTTTTCACAAATTTCATCTTCATTTATATTGGTCTCATAGTTTGCTTGCGACTCTCTTGCTAATCTGACATATCTTTCCTTTTGTTTCTTCTTAACCATTTTTTCAAGGCTATCATACATCAGGTCAACCTCAACCTCTATTTGTTCCTCTGTCTTATTTCCTGTAAAAATCATTTTGAATAGATTCTTAAGCATTGTCTTCGTCTTCTTCTCATTTCCATCCGATACATATCTAAATGCCTTCATATCATCAATATTTCTTTCCAATAATTCTGGCAAATAAAATTCATGAGACATAAACAAAATAAGAAATAAATAGAAATCCGATACCACATATTCTATGATCATGGATTTAACAGATTCATCTTGTGGAAATAACTCATATCTGTCCACTATACTATACATTTGATCCAGTACGTCTAAATCTAACCATTCTGAATTTTCAGATAGCATATTCAAATACTCCACAAATGCCTCTTTTACCTTTTTATCATCCCAAACATTCTTTGCTGATTGCCTAATTTTCTCTGGAACACAATCATCCTCTTCTCTTACCGCCAAATAATAAACATAACAATGAACAACTAAATATAGTAAAGCTTGATACTTATTGTCCAACATAACAGTCTGTTTCATCCCTTGAAGGTATAATCCTTGCTTAACAACATTCTCCTGTCCATTAACCAACATTCCATAGCAGTAACTAAAATATGCAGAAACTTTAGACTTCAGAAAGTCCTCTGTTCTTCCTTCAGGAATATTATATGTTGAAAATAGATTCCATCTATTCAAAACATCCGCCCAAACACGATAATTTGCAACATTGTTTTTATTTTGCTGTTTTCCCAAATAATATCCTATATGTCTTGCAAAAGAATTTAATTCACTAATTTCGCTCGAAAAATTATATTCATATCTTCTATACTTTGTATTCTTATCATTTTCGTCATTCTTTTTGTCATACCGAAGCCATATTGCGACTCTTTGTATTGAATCTGCCAAATTACCAAACTTGATTCTTTTTTCCACATTTTCAATATTGAGCTCATCCATGCTTTGTACCAATTCATTACATATCTCCGCAAATAACGGAAATTCGCTTTCATATTGGTCAAGTAACGTTCTATTGTCTGTAAAATCTTTACAAACACAACTCCACATCACATCATACACATCCTGTATAAACTCAATACCTCTTTCCTTTATGGTGTTCTTCTCTGATCCCAGAAGACAATATGCCATACTATAACATTGCTGCTCTATCGCCCCTAATCCTTTATCTGTTCTATAATCCCACAGCGCCAACATACATTTTCTAAAGATTTCATGATACTTTTCATAACTTTGTTTATCTTGGGAATCTAATTCTTTCTTCCAATCAAGAACAAAGTTTTTATATATATTCAATTTACAATCCATCTTTATGTCGCTTTCCAACATATAATTGACATATGCTTCTATTTCCTGATTTTGTTTATTTCTCCCTTTAAAAGCAGAATACATTTCTATTATAGACAACAATATTGCCACTAACGTAGCAACAAACATGTAAAAAACACTATTATACAGTTTGAGTGAGTGAAAAATTACTCCTGCTAAACTAAATCCCAGCAGAATAAAAATAAGTATCTTTTGCGTCAACTTCCAGGGTTTTATATTTAAATAGAAATCGCTAATTGATACTCCCATATAAGAATCAGAAATATTTCCTGTTATTAATGCAATTATTGCAATTATTAACGTTCCCACAGATGCCTGTATTTGTAATATGGTTAAAGAAAACGAATCAATATCTTTTACAACAATCATTACATTAGGTTTCTTTACAAAGGCATAATCATAAATCACAACAAAAATCGAGCCAACCTACACTAAAACGTCGCTGTT
>CALWRA010000018.1 GCA_944383825.1 uncultured Acetatifactor sp.
GGGTGTTCCTTCCAATACCTTACGGCATCTTTCTTAAATTCTTCTGTATACTGTTTAGCCATGAATCATTCCTCCAAGTCTGTTTTCATTATACTTGTATGTTAAGGATTTTTCACGTCTATCTTGTACTATTTATATTCTACCACCAAGTTCTACGATAATATTGCTCTGTCGGAGCAGCCAGTCCGAAAATTCTTTCGGGCTGGCTGTTTTCTTTTTCACAGCTTGTTTCCGTTGTAATGCTTCTTTTTTGAAGGATTCAAAAGCAACCAGCATTTCTTCTAGACGGTCAGCAGGAAATCCGGGGGTTTTCTTTGCCTTATTGATTTTGTTTCGCCAGTTCTGACACTCGTTTTTGTAGAGCAGATCATAATTGTTTTCTCTGGCTCGTTCATCAAACTCACGCTTGTTCTGGAGGGATTGCTTTTTGCGGCACTTATCACTGCAAAGCTCATATCGCTGGCTTTTTGCAAGAAATACTTTCCCGCAGATTTTGCATTTTCGGAAATACAGTCCCCAATCGTTCAGGCGGTTCAGATAATAGATAATCAGCGGATACAGGGACGAATAGGCAGCAACACATTCCATTTTCCTTTTGCTGTCAGGATACCAAAGTTCAAGACAGGTATCTTCCTGCGGCACAGAGCCATAAATATGCATGGTAATGTTCAAACGTTTTGATTTCCCCGTATCCTCGTCAAAATCAAGGGGAGGAGTTCCCATAAATAAGGCAGTAAAGCCATTCATTTTCCCAATAAAACGCTCGCAGGCAGCTTCCCGATCCCGTGGCTCTCTTGCCTTCAAATATTCGTTCCAGATACGAAGCGCTGCGTACATTCTCACCGGATCACCGGTGAGATATTTTTTTGCCAGAAAATCTCCGGAGATCTGTTCCAGTCCGGGCTGCTTCCAACGGTTAGAGTGAAGGGCTTCTCTCAGAGGTGTCAGACCAAAGCGGTTCCATTCCCCATCCGGGTCATGCTCAAAAGCTGACAGCATAGTTCCCAAAGGGCGTGTGACATCACACAGCACTTCTGCATCTTCATATCCCTGCAAACGAAACCGGATTTGCAGTTCTTCACCTATTAAAATACGTTCCTTCATTTTCTGTCTGTCCAGTGTTAGAACAAGCAAAATGCGGTCATAAAACGGTTCGTGCCGTACAAATTCAAATTCCATGCTATCCCCTCCTATTCTTTTATGGTAACTTTATAATTCAGTTATATATGTTACACCAATAGTACTTCAAAGCTATTGTCTTGTCAAGTTTTAAGCGATATGCTGACATCAGATGGTAATTTCATTCCAACGTGTACCTTGACAACTGAGTGACCGTCTGAACTGAGATAAACCGCCATGACCTCTCCGAAAACGGAGAGCGAGCGTATCGAGAAATCGGTGACTCATGTATGTCGAGCAGGGCAGCATGAAGGAAACGGAACAGGTAGAACGGCAAATATGCGGAAAATAAATATGAAAGAAATTCAAATAAAGGAGGAACACCGATATGAAAGAAAAAACGAAATGGAACAACTATGACGCTCTGCCCCTGATTCTGGATGTTACGGATATTCAGCATATCATGGGTATTTCCAGAGCCAGCGCCTATGAGTTAGTACACACGCCGGGGTTCCTGGCAGTCCGCAGCGGCAGGCTGATTAAGGTCAGCAAGCGAGCCTTTTTTGACTAGCTGGACAATAGCGGAAATCAGAATGAAAACAGAAAAGAAAGGACGGCGTAATCATGAGATTGAGTATTCAGGAAAAGAACGTGCTGTATGCCTTTGCCTGTCCTAATTACCACAACACAGTGACAAGGCTCAAATGGCTGACAGGATTGACGGTTGATCCGTAAACAAAACATAGGATGTTGGAGTTTGCCCGGAAGATGGAAACGGAAATGTCGGAAAGTTAGTATAAAGGCTTTTACCATCATTTCCGCATGGATATGAACGAATACCGCCGTCTCAAGCGCAGCCTGTGTGTCTTGAGAAATAACACCGATTATGAGGAGGATTTGTATGACGAATCTGTCTAAATATGAGAAAGAAACCATCATCAACTGGAACGAGGCGGAGAATCTTGCCAGTATTTACACCTTTAACGCCAGTTTGAAACGTAGGCTGGCAGAGTTCAGCCGGAAGTATCCGCTACTTTGCCGGTTGGAGCGCAGCACACCGGAAGGCAGCGAGACCTATCTGTTGGATAAGTCCCGGTTGTCTGTCCGGCTCATCCCGCCCTACAGCGAGGAACGGAAAGCCGCTGCCAGCGCCTACGCCAGAGAGCATGGCTTTCAGATTGTACAGACAGAAGAAAAAATCGCCTGAAATTAGGGCGATTTACGAAAAAATGCAGGGTCTGCACCAGACATTTTCACAGTCTGTTTATTCAAGAGTATTAAGTATCCAGTACCATAAAGATTGAAAGATCGTTTGATTCGGAAGTTGTTTTCCGGGTCCGCATGAAAGGAGGGAAAAAGCAATGGGAAATCTGTATGGCTATATCCGTGTCAGCACCAGAGACCAGAATGAAGACAGGCAGATTCTTGCTCTGAAGGAATTGTCTATCCCGGAAAAGAATTTATTCGTGGATAAGCAGTCCGGCAAGGATTTTGAACGCCCTCAGTACCGGAAAATGGTGCGGAAGATGAAAAAAGACGATCTGCTCTACATCAAGAGCATAGACCGTCTGGGACGAAACTATTCTGAAATTCTGGAGCAATGGCGGATTTTGACCAAAGAAAAAGGGATTGACATTGTGGTACTGGATATGCCCCTGTTGGACACACGCCGTGGCAAAGACCTGATGGGCACATTCCTGAGCGATATTGTCCTGCAAGTGCTGTCCTTTGTGGCGGAAAATGAACGTTCCAATATCCGGCAGCGTCAGGCTGAAGGAATTGCCGCCGCCAAAGCGAGGGGTGTCCGTTTTGGAAGACCCCCGAAGCCTTTGCCGGAAAATTTCCATGAGATATATCAGCAATGGAAAAACGGAAAAATTACTGGTTTGGAAGCTGCGAAAGCGTGTGGAATGCCAATGTCCACATTTCGCTACAGAGTGGAAATTTACGAAAAAGCCAGGTTATTGTAAACAGATATTTTTACAGGAATGTGTACTTTTCTGTAAAATGCCTGATTTTTTCGTTACCCTAAATCATACCACAAAAATAAGCGTTTTTCTAGATATTTAAAGGCTTTCTATCGTACGCCAAAGTGGATTTTTTCTTGTGTCGAAAAGGTACACATTTTGGAAAGTGTCGTTTGAGATAACACAGGAGGAAACATCATGGTGCACACAGATTTGAAATTTTTTACGAATGAGCCGGAAAGAGACTTATACAGCCGCTTTGCTGCCATTCTGAAAAGCAATACACAATTCTTTGATGTTCTGGTTGGTTATTTCAGAGCCAGTGGCTTTTTCAAAATGTACGAAGCTCTAGAACAAGTCGAAAAAATTAGAATATTGGTTGGATTAAATATGGATAGATATACGGTTAAAATCATTGACCGTGTAAATGACGAAGCAAAGTATGCTGCAATCTCAACTGCTGATGGCAAAGATATTATTGCAGATGAAATTGAAAAAGAGTTTGAAACAGCGGCAAGCTCTGCACAGATTGAAAAAGGTGTCCGTGTTTTTATAGACTGGCTGAAATCTGGAAAGTTGGAAATACGTATGTACACCGAAGCGCCTATTCATGCAAAGGTTTATATTATGCGCAAGGATCAAGAAAAGGTGCCGGACACATTCGGAAGTGTTATCACTGGTTCCAGTAATTTTTCTGAAGCAGGCTTGGTGAATAATCTTGAGTTTAATGTGGAACTGAAAGATTACGCAGATGTCAAGTTTGCATTGGATAAATTTGAAGAATTGTGGGCACAGGGTACGGATATTCGAGACACTTATATAGAAGCCGTAGAACAGCATACTTGGATGAGGGACGACATTACTCCTTATCAGCTGTATTTGAAAACACTGTATGAATTCTTCAAGGAAGAAATCAATGCAGATAAAGAGAATTTTGAAACATTGCTTCCAGAAGGATATATGCGCTTACAGTACCAGATTGATGCTGTGACACAGGCAAGACAGAAACTGGATGCTTATAATGGCGTGTTCATTTCTGATGTTGTAGGTCTTGGCAAAACTTATATCTGCGCAATGCTGGCAAACAGTTTTAATAGAAACACATACAAACTGATTGTGTGTCCTCCGGTGTTGGTTAATTACTGGAGAAGTGTTTTGCAGGAATTTGATGTTGCCCGTTGTGATGTGGAGTCACTTGGTAAACTGGACAAGATTATTGCCAAGGGAACTGACAAGTACTCTTATGTGTTTGTTGATGAAGCACATCGTTTCCGTAACAGTGACACAGAGGCATTTACAGAATTGCATCAGATTTGTCGTGGAAAGAAGGTTATTTTAATTTCTGCAACACCTATTAACAATTATACCAGTGATGTGGAAAATCAGATTTATTTGTTCCAAGCAAAGCAAAGTGGCACAATCAACGGCATTAAAAATATTGAAGGCTTTTTCCGTAACTTAAATGCAAAACTTGCAAAGAAACCAAAAGGTTCAGTCGCATATATGGAACAGCTTAGAGAAAACTCAGAGATAATCCGTGATAAGCTGATTCGTGAGGTAATGATTCGTCGTACCAGAAGCGAAATCCAACAGTATTATGCAGATGACCTTGCGAAACAGGGTTTGACCTTCCCAAAAGCAGGAAGTCCTGAGAAAATCATTTATTCTTTTGATGAAGAAACGGATGATGCGTTCTCTCAGACAATCAATATCATCAAAGATTTCAAATATGCCCGTTACACACCCTTGCTATATCTGAAAGATAAAAAGAAGTATGCAACTATGCTCACTGCGCAGCGCAACATGGGCGGATTTATGAAAGGTATCCTTGTAAAGCGTCTGGAAAGCAGTTTTTATGCATTCCGTAAGACCTTGGAGCGTTTCATTGAATCCTATGAAAAGTTCATTGAAATGTCCAAGACCGGAAAAATCTATATCAGCAAGAAAGTAAATGTGTATGACCTACTGGATGATGGCAATACACAGAAACTGATGTATCTAATTGAACAGCAGGATGTCATGGAATTTGAGACGAAGGAATTTTCTTCCCAGTTTTTCCGTGATTTACAGGCAGATTTGGCACAGCTGAAATCCATGCAGTTCATCTGGTTATTGATTGGCAATGATCCGAAGCTGGATGAGTTTAAGCGTAATCTTATAACGAATGCGCTGATGAGGGATAAAAAGACTATTGTTTTTACCGAATCTACAGAAACAGCACAGTATCTGTATGAAGAATTAAAGGAAATCTACGGAGAAAGAATTATCTATTTCAGCGGTCAGAGCAGTGCTTCATTGAAAGTTGAAATTGAAGATAGTTTCAATCCGAAATTCAAAAATAAAAACAATGATAAATATGACCTTCTTATCACTACAGATGTATTGGCAGAGGGTATCAACCTGCATCGTGCGAATGTCCTTGTGAACTATGACCTTCCTTGGAACCCTACCCGCATCATGCAGCGTGTTGGTCGTATCAACCGTGTTGGTACGGAATATGACCGCATTTATGTATTCAACTTCTTCCCAACTGCACAAAGTAAAAAGCAGATGCCTCTGGAAGAACGTATTCTAGAAAAATTACAGGCTTTCTATGATACCCTTGGCGAAGATATTAAATATCTGTCTGATGATGAAGAAGTATCTTCTAAGAAGCTTTTCTCGGATTTGACATCAGATCTGGATGGTGAGGAAGAGAGTACCAACCCTGAATTGGCTTATCTGGCTATTATTCGCCAGATTCGTGACAACGACCCGAAATTGTTCTCTATGATTAAGCGTTTGCCGAAAAAGGCAAAGGCTGGTAAGGCTTCTGAAAAAGTATCAGAAAATTCTACTGTTACTTTTATTCGTCAGGGTGCATTAAAAACATTTTTTGTCAGTTCTGAAGCTGAAACAAAGCAACTGTCCTTTATGCAGGCGATTGATTTGATTAAGGCAGAACCGGCTGATGCGAAAGTTAGTGTTTCAAGTAAATTTTATGAACACTTTGAAAGTAATAGCACCGCTTTCGACCAGATGCTTGTAGCAGAGAAAGAAGTATCTACGGAAAAAGTAATGGTTGCCGGCAACGATGCGAAAATCATTCGCTTGTTGAAAGCAATGAAAGTAGAGCCACGTCTTACTGATGACCAGGAGCAGATCATAGATAAGTTGATTTCTCTTTGGGAAAACGGTGAGATTCCGGCAAAGGTTTCTAAGGACGTTATGAAAAAGAGCAAAGTTGTTGGAGATGTTCTAGAGCTTTACTATGAAATCCTGAAATTAGTGCCTCCGACATACTTCGAGGAACGCAAGAACCAAAAGGTACAGGTAGATGGAGAAAAACAAATAATTCTCTCCTGCTATCTGAAGACGGGAGGTACACGATAAATGAATGCTGTTGTTAAAAAGATAGAAATAATACTGAAAAGTCCGTATGCTACAAAAAATTATGTTGATTTGATTCAAGAAATCTTTCCGAAAGTCAGTATGGTGTCTCCGGATAACTTCAGAAAAGAGTTTACGAATTTTTCATCCTATATTGAAGGTTCCATTCATGTGGGTAATTTTAAAACATCGGATAAAAAGAATATTGTTATCATGGCGGTGCAGTTGAAAAACGCAGGTTATGTTGAAAATTCCAGAAGTACTCAGCGTAGCTATGCCAAAAAGCTGATTGACAACGCCAATGCAGATGCAGCGCTTATTGCCTTCTATACGGAAGGTGAGCCGAAATGGAGATTGTCTTTTGTTCGTCTCGATTATGAAATAAAAATTGAGAATGGACATCTGAAAACTACGGAAAATCTGACTCCGGCAAAGAGATATTCCTATTTGGTAGGCGAAAATGAACCATGCCATACAGCAATCAGCCGATTTGAAAGATTTATTATTGATAGCATGGCAGATCCGGAACATCCTACACTGGATGATCTGGAAAATGCATTCAGCGTTGAAAAGGTTACAGATGAGTTTTTCAAACTGTATTGCGAGAAATTTCATCAGTTGCGTGAGAAGCTGGAAGAAAATGAAGATTTCCGTATTGAAGCGCAACAGCATAATTTCACTTCTGCGCAGTTTGCAAAGAAACTGATGGGACAGATTGTATTTCTGTATTTCTTACAGAAAAAAGGTTGGCTAGGTGTAGGTGCATGGCCAAACACTTTAACTGAAAAAGAATACAAAAATGCTTATTATGCCCGTGGTGCAAAATCCAGAGAACTGATTCCGATTGTTTATCGTCCTGTTGGAGACGGTACATATCGTATTTCCAGTGCTGGATTAAACACAATCAGTGACGAGGATGAAGCTGTTCTAGCCATGTGCGTGAAAGGTAAGCCTTGGGGCAGTGGTCCGCACAATTTTATGCGTAAGCTCTTTGAAATTGCAGAAAAGAAGAACCAAAATTTCTTTGATGATTTACTGGAACCGCTATTCTATGATGCACTGAATGTAAACCGTGGAGAACAGGGATATTGCCCCGCCCTGCATTGCAGAATTCCATTCCTGTCCGGCGGTTTGTTTGAACCGATTGACGGATATGATTGGGAACACAATAATTTTAATATTCCGAATGAAATGTTCTCCAATGCTGCGACTAAGGGGCGTGAAGCAGATGGTATTTTGGATATTTTCGACAGATATAATTTTACAATGAGTGAAGATGAGCCGATGGAACGTGAAGTAGCCATTGACCCTGAAATGCTGGGTAAGGTATTTGAAAATCTGTTGGAAGTAAACGACAGAAAATCCAAAGGTGCTTTCTATACTCCTCGTGAAATTGTGCATTATATGTGTCAGGAAAGTCTGATTAACTATTTGACTAATACTTTGCATATAGAAGAAGACGACATCAGAGATTTTATATTATATGGGGATCTCATGCGTGAGCAAGATACAGAAAAGACAATTCGTGTATATGATCAACCTGGAAAATCTCATATGGAATTTGACTTTAATAGAGATTTGCTGATTTCAGGGAAAATTTTGTCATTCAAAGAACAAGTGAATCGATTAAAGGGGCTAGATGATGCACTCAAGAATGTTCGAGTTGCAGATCCGGCGGTAGGCTCCGGTGCCTTTCCGCTTGGTATGTTAAATGAGATTGTACGTGCAAGACAGAATGTTTCTGCGTACATGGCAATTACAATGAATGCATACGATACCAGACTGATGTATCAGATGGAGCGTTCACCTCACAATCTGAAATATGAAACCATCAAGAATTGTATTTTCGCAGCTGATATTGATCCGTCTGCGGTAGATATTGCACAACTTCGTTTGTGGTTGTCGTTGGTGATTGATGATGAAATCAATCCAGATGCTCAAAGCTGGGCGGATGGACATAAGAATCCATTGCCACTGCCAAACTTGGAAAGCAATATTCTTTGTGGAAATAGTTTGATTGATGAATTTGAGGGCGTAAAACTAATCAATGAAAGTAAGTTGTTAGGATCCGAAAATGAGGGTGGACAGCAGAATCTATTTCAATCAAGTTTTGACAAATTTGTTCAGCAGTTGATAGAAGCACAAGACGAGCTTTTCTGTTGTGATGATACACTGAAAAAGCAACAAATTAAAGAAAAGATTGCAGATTTAAGAGATACTGTTATCAGGACACAAATCCAAAATACCCTAGATAAAGATGGAATGGAGCGTTATGAACAGAGTACAAAGCTGGCATCAAAGCCATACATACTTTGGCAGTTAGACTTTGCAAAAGTGTTCCGTGAAAAAGGAGGTTTTGATATTGTAATTGGCAATCCACCTTATATTGGTTTCCACAACGTTCCGAATAAAGAATATAATAAGAAGCACTATTTTACTGCGGATGGAAAATATGATTTTTATGTTCTTTTTATCGAGCGTGCATTACAATTGGCTTCAAAACGTGGATTTATCTCGTACATTTGTCCTTCTTATTTCTATAAAAGAAATTATGGAAAGAAAACTCGAGATTTACTCTTGAAGAACACGGCAATTCGCTATATTGCAGATTTTTCGGATTATCAGATTTTCGAGGCTGCGCTGACTTATACTTGTATTTTCGGAGCGAGCAAAATAATAGAGGATAAAAATAAAATACGAATTTTAAATAAAAATCTAAATATTAGAAATGCACATGAAATAGAGCAAGTGGCTTTGACAGAACCAACATGGATTCTTGAAAAAGCAGAAACAAATGCTATTCTTGAGAAAGTACAACAAGCATCAAAGGTTACCTTTGGGGATATAACAGAATCCATATCACAGGGAATAGTTACCGGTAATAATGATGTGTATTTGATTGATAATTCAATAATTTTGGCTTTACAGCTTGAAGAAAAGTATTTGCATACTGCATATAAAGGAAAAGATGTAGGTGGAGGATGTTTACATGACGGAGGATATAAGGTTTTTTATCCATATTATCTTGATAAAGAAGGAAAAACGGTGTGTATCTCAGAAAATGAGTTAAGGGAAAGTGCACCTAACATGTATGCGTATCTTTCGGAAAGAAAAGAAGTTTTACTCAGCAGAGAGTATTTTAATAGAAGCAGTAAAAACTGGTTTGAGTTATGGAATCCAAGAAAGATGCAACATTTTTATAATAGGAAATTTGTATTTTCAGAAATTGGATTAGTGAATGACTTTGTGCTTGTAGATGAATGTTTCTATACGGATAGTGTTTGTGGAGCTGAGTTGAAAACGAATTATAAGAAATATGAAACCTTTATTCATAGATACCTTAATTCGAAGCTTGCCACCTACATTTATAAAAAAGTATCAGTACCAAAAGCAAATGGGTATTCTATTTACAAAAATGCTTTTTTGAAAGCTATGCCTATTATTCTTCCTTATAATGAGCAAAAATTTGAAGAAATGATATTTGAAGAATTTGATACATATATTTATGAGTTAGTAGGCATGACTGAAGCAGAAATAAATATTGTTGAAACAGCTCAATTTTCACAAGCATAGGAAAATGATTAAGCCAAAGGCGATCAACCGTAAAAAGTTGGTCGTTTTGTTTTGCTCATTTGCACAGATGAATTGATATGGCAATTTATAAAATTGAGTATGCAGGTACCGGCATACGAGAACAGGCGGTGATAGTTTACGATTTATGTGGATAGTCATCGCCTGAAATTTTCTCAGGAGGCTCCAGTGGAGAGTTCTGAAAAAACGAAGAAGCCGGCTGACAACATTTTGCAGCAGTCAGCTTCTTCGGGCAAGAGTACAGAGGGCGCGGCCCTTTGTTGGGATCAAGGGGCAAAGCCCTTTGGCAGGTTGAGGGCAGCCGCCCCATCGGGTCAAGGGTGAAACGCCTTGCCCAGGGAGAGTTGATGCCTTGCGTCAATTCGTACTGGGTATTACCTGACGCAGAAATCCGCAGGTTTGACGGCTCCGCCGATTCTGCCCCAGCGGAAAATTAAGTGGAAATGGAAGGAAAAGAATTGAAATTGACACGGCACAACGGACGTTCCGGCAAACATGAAACCTACAATCCACGGCACAATGATCGCCGGTTTGATGTAGAAAACAGCGAACACATTGACGCTGAACGTGTACAGTAAAACGTATACTGGGACTGTTACCGGGGATTTAGCATCCACAAATTCCGGGAAAACCCGGAACAGCCGGATTTCAGCTTTGAAGAAATTGAACGGATGTACTACTACGAGCATTACGCCGACCATGTGGATGCTTAGAATGCTCGGAATGAAAAAAACACGGCATACCGAGCGCAACCGCACCGTGGAGGATTTGCTGAAAAGCAATAAGACCTGTCCGGAGGAAAGTATCTATCAGATTGGGATGATAGAGGAATCCGTCCCGCCGGAAACACTGGCTCTCATTGTCAGTGAATTTTATGAGGAATTTGAAAAACGATTCGGTTCCCATATCCACATTTTGGATTGGGCGCTGCATCTGGACGAGGGTACTCCCCATATCCATGAGCGTCATGTGTTCGACTGCGAAAATCGGTATGGGGAACTTTGTCCCCAGCAAGAAAAGGCGTTGGAGAAGTTGGGATTTGAGTTGCCCGACCCAGACAAGCCAAAGGGTAAGAATAACAATCGCAAACAGGTCTTTGATGCGGTTTGCCGGACGCTTCTCTTTGACATTAGCCGTAAGCATGGGATTCATCTGGAACAGGAACCGTCATATGGTGGTCGAGCGTATCTGGAAAAACAGGATTATATCCTGATGAAACAGAAAGAAAAACTTGTCCAGCAAGAATAGAAGCTGGAAGAATTGACCCTAAAAATTGAGAATGTAGACAGTTTGATTGATGAGGTATCCAGCGTTGCTTATGACAAGGTGGTGGAAGTCGTGACCGATACTGTCCGGCAGGAAACGCATAAAGAAGATATTTGATTCGTGGAGGAAGCAAAGAAATGGGTGCTTTCACCGGAGCGAAGAGCGCCTCAGAAGGAACGGGAATATGCTGCCGCCCAGATGGATGGTATCATCGTAAAAATCAAAAACGCTATACAGTCGGCGCTGACGAAAATTCAGAAGAAACTGATGCAGCCGGAAGTTAAACAGGCAGGCAAGGAACAGATCCAGAAAAAGGCAAAAGAATCCATTATCGCTTTTCTGAACCAGTCCAAACAGGACAGCGCCCAGCGGGAAGAAAACAGGAAAAAGCAACAACAGAAAAAACAGGATATGGAGTTGTAAGGCATCTGATTTTGGAACGAAATTGGATGTCTTTTGTTATGTCTGGAGGTGGAATTTTGAATGTATTTGAAGCAGTTAAGCAGAATGTAACCACCAGAAGTGCTGCGGTATTTTATGGCATTCCGGTCAGCCGGAACGGAATGGCACGATGCCCTTTTCATGATGATAAGAATCCCAGCATGAAAGTTGACCGGCGTTTCACTGCTTTGGCTGTCAGGCAGACGGGGATGTGATTGACTTTACTTCTCTCCTATTTGACTTGAGCAGTAAGGAAGCAGCCTTGAAGCTGGCAGAAGATATCTCTGTCGGTTTCGATGCCAGAGGACATGATCCGCCAGGCAGAAAGCCGGTCAGGATGAAAATCAGTGAAGAACAGCGATACCATCATGCAGAACAGAAATGTTTTCGGGTATTGTGCGACTATCTGCATTTGTTGGAACATTGGAAAATAGAATATGCTCTCAAACAGCAGGAAGATACCTGGCATCCACTCTTTGTGGAAGTCTTACAGCAACAATCCTATATAGAATATCTGCTGGATATTCTGTTGACCGGCAGCATCGTGGAACGGGCGGAGCTGATTGCAGAGCATGGAAAAGAGGTGAGAAAAATTGAACAGCGAATTTCAGAGTTTACCGCCAGACATTCGGCAGGCTGTGATGAAGACCGCCGATGCCTTATTGCCTGAGATGAGTGTTGATGAGGTGCGGGAGAGACTTGCAACAACGGAAAAAGGTCAACCTGCTAACACCATTCAAAACTGTCAGACTGTATTCCGCTATGACCCATTGCTGCGGGATGCTATCCGGCTGAACCTGCTGACTGATCGGGTGGATATTGTCCGTAGTCTGGGATGGCGCAAAACCACCAGCGCTTTGACTGATACAGATGTGAAGTATCTTCTTCTCTATTTCGAGCAGAACTACGGATTGACCAGTGAGAAGAAAATGCTGGCGGCATTATCTATTGTGGCAAATGACAACTGCTACCATCCGATACAGGATTGCCTGAATGCTCTGGTGTGGGACGGGCAGTCACGCATACGTTTCTGTCTGCATCATTTCCTGGGTGCGGAGGTCAGTGATTATGTGGAAGAAATGCTGAAACACTTCCTACTGGGAGCCATTCATCGGGTGTTTCATCCCGGTTCCAAGTATGAGGAAATGCTTTGTTTGGTGGGCGGTCAGGGAGCTGGAAAATCTACCTTTTCCGTTTGCTTGCCATTCGGGACGAATGGTTTTCCGATAACCTGAAAAAGCTGGATGATGATAAGGTGTTTGCTAAACTGCAAGGGCACTGGATTATTGAGATGTCGGAAATGCTGGCAACCAGCAATGCCAAAAGCATTGAGGAGATTCGTTCCTTTATCAGCCGTCAAAAGGAAACCTACTGGACACCCTATGAGACTCAGCCCAAAGACCGGCTGCGGCAGTGTGTGTTTGGCGGGACTTCCAATACGCTGGATTTTCTGCCTCTGGACAGAGCTGGGAACCGCCGGTTCCTGCCTATCATGGTATATCCAGAGGATGCGGATGTTCACATTTTGGAGAATGAAGCGGATTCCAGAGCCTATCTCTTACAGGTGTGGGCAGAATCCATGAATATTTATCGCAGAGGCAAATATTCCATGAAGTTCAGCAAGTCGATTCAGAGGCAGTTGGTAGAGGTTCAAAAGAATTTTATGCCGGAGGACACAGAAGCCGGTATGATTGCTGGCTTTTTGGAAAGTTACACCGGAACTATGGTCTGCTCCAAACAGCTTTTCAAGGAAGCGTTGGGGCACACCTCTGAGGAGCCGAAACGCTGGCAGTTGCACAACATCAACGAGATCATGAACACGGTGGTGACCGGGTGGAAGCCTTTCTCCAATCCACGGATGTTTGCCGGATATGGTCGTCAGCGTGGCTGGGAACGGGTGTCATCCGGCAACGAAATGCCCTGCAACGAAGATGAATTTGTGGAGCTGACCGAGGAAGAAGTCCGTCAGCTGGAACTGCCAAAGGAGTGGATCGCCTGATTTATATGGCTTGTTGCGGAGTTGATTACTATTTGGTTGCTGGGTTTGTTGCCGGGAAAACAGGGATGCAGATACGATAAAAGCCCATAAAATAAGGCGTTTTTAGCAACTGTCTTCCCTTTTATAATGCTATGACAACGAAAGCAACAAGATTTTGTAAGAAAATATGAAAAGTAAGAATGGTAAGCCAGACGGTGGGTTACAGGTTTTTCGAGGTTCGTTGCCAGTATCCCTTGTCTGGCTTTCTGATTTGCGGAGGTATGAAATATTTAGCAGGGATATTTTGGTAAAAATTCTCATAACTATGGACAAGGGAACAAAGAAGGAGATGGCGATTCCGCTATGAAAAAAAGAAAACTTAATTATAGATTTCATAATCCGAATACGGCGGAAGTAACCGCCAACTATTTGGTAAAAATGTTGATTGAAGCTAATTCAGAGAAGGTGGAAAAAGCAGTTGCAAAGGTTATGACTCAGCCATTAATGGAGCAAAAAAGTCATGAAGAGCATCCGGCGTAGGAAAACGTTGGGTGCTTTTTATGTCTTTTTTTACTGAAAATAAAATTATGGGCGCATATTTGAGAAAATATCTCATATACGTTTACAAAACTCGCAAAAGTGATATAATAGAAATATAAATATCGGAGGTGGTAGATATTATGTTATGCCAATTTACAGTGAAAAATTTCAAAAGTATCAGAGATGAAATGACTTTTGATATGCAAGCCGCTGCAATATCAGAACATGAAGACAGAGTAATCAAAGATAGAGATGGAGAATTATATTTACCAGTATCTGCCATTTATGGACCTAACGGTGGTGGAAAATCAAATGTGTTGGAAGCGCTTCATATATTGGCAGCAAAAGTATTACGTCCCTTATATGCAACTGATGATAATAACGACCGCCCTTTCCAAATGAGAAAAATTTTGATAGAACCATTTGCTTTTGGAGAGAAAGAAAAAGAAGCCCCTACGGAATTTGAGCTTTTCTTTCGTACAAAAACGGCAGAATATCGGTATATATTGACAGTAAAGAAAGATATTGTTCTGTATGAGAGATTAGATCGTGTGAAATTCGATACAGGCAGAAGGTCGGCTCTTTTCGAACGTTCTTCTGAAGGAATCGAGTTAAAGGGAGCATTCGCAAGGTTGAAAATTAGTGATGAGCTTTCCGAGACATTAACACTACTTTCTTATTTGGGAATTACCCATAAAAAGAATGAAGTGGTAAATGATATACTGAACTGGTTTGAATATGGAATTGACTTCTTGAATTATGGAAATCCAATTCAGGAACTTGGGATGGCAATTGCAACTTCCGAAGATGTAAAGACTCTCTTTTTGGAAATGATTCAGGAAATGGATTTGGATATTGCAAACTTCAGGGTTGAAGAAAAAGAGAATGAACGGATTGAGGTTTATACCATGCACATTGTTGATGACTATGAATTTGAATTAAATTTATCTGAGGAATCAAGTGGTACAAAGAAATTGTTTGGGTTATTGCCGTTTATTGCAAATAGTCTTGTTTCTGGAACGACATTGGTTATTGACGAATTGGATGCTAAAATTCATCCGGTACTGCTACGGCACATTATTATGATGTTCAACAATATGAAGATTAATCAACATGGAGCGCAATTAATTTTCACATCGCATGATTTGTCTACAATGAACAGTGAGGTATTCCGAAGAGACGAAATCTGGTTTGTTGCGAAAGGCAACCGCCAAAATTCAAAGCTGTATTCTCTGGTTGAGTTTAAAAACGAAAAGGGTGCGTCTGTTCGTAAGGATGCCAAATTCGATAAGCAGTATCTGGAAGGTAAGTATGGCGCTGACCCGTACCTCAGAAAAATCATAGATTGGGGGAAGGTCAATGCCTAAGAAAGCTGGAATGGAGGCGTGGAAGAAAAAACGCCGACAGGAACATTTGGAAAAGAAAGAATTCCGATACTATATCTTCTGTGAAGGTCAGCAGACAGAACCATCATACTTTGAAGGCTTTAAGCGCTATATTGAAGACAATCCGATTTATCGTGATATGGTGCTGATAGAAATAGAACCATGTCAGGCGGAAACCATGCGTGTGATTGGAATGGCTGAGAAGTATGTAAAGAAAAACAAAATCAAGAAAGGGCAGATTTGGTGTGTATACGATAAAGACAGCTTCCCGGCAAAAGACTTTAATGGTGTAGTGCAAAGGGCAGAACACTTAAATCAGGAAAATCCGGATGTGCAGTACCATGCTGCATGGAGCAATGAGTGTATTGAATTCTGGTTTCTCCTGCACTTTGCTTACTACACAGCAAATAATCATCGAGCGGAATATGTCTCATTTTTAAACGATAAGTTTAAAGAATTGGGGATTGGAAAATACCAGAAGAATATGAAAGAGATTTTTGAAGTTCTTCTGGAGAAGGGCAATCCGAAGTTGGCAATTCGATATGCAAAACGTATCATCAAAGAGGGAGAAGGTAGAATGCCGGCAGATATTGCACCGGGAACGAAGGTGTATGAGTTGGTGGAGGAACTGGTAAAGTATTTGCCGGAGACTGTTAAATGGAAGTTTCATCATCAATAACCTGAAAACATATGTGAAAATAGCAGGGAGATGAAAAAATCATGTATGCTTGTTCAAAAGAACTGAATAAATTCTATCGCACAGAAGTTGTTCTTCCAGAGACGGAACAAAACGAACTGCGAGAAAAATGATTAGAATATCATTTGCTTATTTATTTAGAATCAAAGTTGATGGTAAGTACTTTTTAGCACAGAGTACAAGAACAAAAAAGTATCAGCCAGTAGGTGGGGCATATAAATTTTATAAGGAGGAAGCGGATTATCTCAGAGATAATATTCCTGTTGAAAATGATGATAGAATTCTGGTGAATGAAATTACAAAGAGAGATTACCGATTATTGGTGAAAAATAGAGATTTAAGAAAATTTGTCAAAAGATTTGATAAGACTCACTATCGTGAAAATATATCAGATCTTAGCAGAGAGTTTGTTGAAGAGATATTCAGCGCAGGGATTTTAGATAAAAATACATTTGGAACATTAACGTATAAATACTGTGGCAGACATATGACAGATGTTATGTACGGTAATGTTTTTAAACATTATGAATTACTTTTAGCTGATATTATTGAAGTTCAATTATCAAACGTGCAAGAACAATTATTTAGAAATCTTATGAAATCAAAGAGTGATAAATATTACTTTGCATCTGCGGATGAAATTAAAGCATTGGGTGTTAAATATAATTCCAATAATATGGCAGATACTATCGGAAATCATACTTATAAGATTTTGAGTGAAAATGCTGATGAACTGATTATGAAAAATAAATATAAGGAAATAATTACTATTGAATTATAAATCTAAAAGTATGGAAATACACATGGCAAGACATTGTTAAAAGAAATTTGACGATGTCTTGTTTTTATGTTTACAATGCAGCGTTACGTGGTATAATAAGGTCGTAACAGAACGTAATAGATATGACAGAGAGGTTGTCTGATATGAATATCGCTGCTTACTGCCGAGTTTCCACGGATAAAGCTGACCAGCTCAACAGTCTGGAAGCGCAGAAAGAATTTTTTTCTGAATATACAAAGCGCACTGGCGATACCCTGGTGCGCCTATATGCAGATGAGGGGATTTCTGGCACAAAGATTAAAAACCGAAAAGAGTTTCTGCGTATGATGGCGGATGCGGAACACGGTCTTTTTGAAATGGTAGTGGTCAAAGATATTTCCCGTTTTGCCCGGAATACGGTGGATTTGCTGCAAAACGTCCGCAAGCTGAAATCCCTGGGTATAGAAACACAGTTTTTGACTGCGAACATGACCAGCATGGGCAACAGCGAATTTGTGCTGACTATTTTCGGAGCGCTGGCGCAGGAAGAAAGCGCTAATACTTCCAAGCGTGTCAAGTTTGGTAAGAAGATGAATGCGGAAAAAGGACGTGTACCGAATATTGTATATGGTTATGATAAAACAATCGGAGATTATTTTAATCTGACGATCAACCAGGAAGAAGCACAGGTAGTCCGGCAAATCTATCAATGGTATACGAAAGAAGGATATGGGGCTGCAAAAATCGCCAATATGCTCAATGAGAAAGGGTTAAAAACCAAGCGGAACTGCAAGTGGAGTCAGAATGCAACCTGCCGTATCCTGACCAATGAGCTTTATACAGGGAAAATTATCAACGGCAAACAGGAAGTATCGGATTTCCTGACCGGTCAGCGAAAAGAGAAAGATGAAACAGAGTGGATCGTAGTGGAACGACCGGAACTCCGAATTATTGATGATGAAACCTACGAGCAGGCGCAGGAAATTCTTCGCTCTCGTCATGATGCCTTCAACATTTCCCACGAACGGCAAAACAACAAGCATCTTTTTTCTACTTTAATTAAGTGCAAGGAATGCGGCTGGTCGTTCCGGCGAACTGTCCGGACCTATAAGAACACCTATGTCCGCTGGGTTTGCTCCGGGCATAACGGGAGAGGCGCTGATAGCTGTCCAAATGCTGTTGTGGTGGATGAGAATGAGCTGATTGAGGTATTGCAGGAGTATTTTGCAGAAATTCTCAAACAAAAAAAGAAAGTGATTCGTTATGTCGTAGGCGAATTTCAGCGGGTGTATAAAGCCAAAGACGAAAATCTGGAATATGAGAAGGAATTGACCGCCCAGCTTTCCAAACTGCAAAAAATTCGGCAGAAATATATGGATATGTATGCCGATGATCTGATTTCCCGTGAGGAACTGGGTGAGAAAATCGGCGGGATGCGTAAGAATATCGAGCGTTTGGAAAATGAGCTGAAGATGGTTTCCTATCACCTTACCAAAGGAGAGCAATTAGAAGCTGTTTTAAACAGTACGTTTCAGCAAATTGAAGATATTGCCGATGTTCGGCAGATGACAAACGAGCAGTTAAAAAGAATCATTCAGAAAATCGAGGTAGACAAGGACGGCAATGTGGATATTTACCTTCGATTGTTCGGTGACTTAGGTCTCGATGAAACCGTTCTAATTAGTAACTACGAAACATAAAGACGTAACAGACAGATTGATGCAGATCAATCCTGCTCTTGCAAAGCAGGCGAGGAAAGTGCTGGACGTCAATAAATCCGAGCGCCATATCCGGGGAGGTCTTGCAACCAGGGAAAAATATCTGCATCAGCATTAAAAAAGTGGAGGAGCCTGACATACGAAAATATGCCGGGCTTTTTTACGTTGTAAAGGATAATACGAAAGTTTAACGGCTTAAAATGCAGGATGCAGGGCATGAAAAAGTATGGTATACTGGTACAACAAACGTCAAAAGGAGGTCAGTATGGAGGCGGATACCCAAAGGACTTCAGGGCTTGCAGCAAAAGTAATGAGGCTGGCTCATGATGATATTTTGATTCATTTGAGATTTTTTGATGCTGCTCTGGCAAGGCTGACAATGAAGGAAAGTACGAATTCAGGGTGTATGGCCACGGATGGCTCTGCTTTATTTTATGACCCGGTCTTTGTACTGAAGTGTTATCGCCAGGATACCCATTTGGTCACCAGATGCTGTCTGCATCTTCTTTTGCACTGTATTTTTTGCCACAGCTTTCAGTATGATAAGCTGGATGCACCGCTGTGGGATCTGGCCGTGGATGTGGCAGTGGAAAATGTTATTTTGGAGATGAAACTTCCAGGGGCTTCTCTGCAGCAGGACGAAGACGCAGAGAAAAAGCTCAGAGTCCTCAGAGAAGACGTTGGTCATCTCACTGCAGAGAGGATATACCGCTATTTTCGCAGTAATCCTCCCACGGATAACGAAAAGGAAGCCCTTTCCAGGCTGTTTAAAAGAGACGAGCATATGCTTTGGAAGCCTCGGGAGGAACTGGAGATTACACAGGAGCAGTGGAGGAAGATCAGCGAAAGGATAAAGGCGGATCTGAAGTCCTTTACCCGGGCAAAGTCCGGAGCGGAAAGCCTGGAGAAAAATCTGGAGGAGACCACCAGGGATCGCTATGATTACAGCGGCATTCTGAGAAAATTCATGGTGATGGGGGAGGATATTACCGTAAATGATGAAGAATATGACTACATTTATTACACCTATGGCTTGAAACATTACGGAAATCTTCCGTTGATTGAACCCCTGGAGTATAAAGAGACAAATAAGGTAAAGGAATTTGTCATAGCGATTGACACTTCGGCATCCTGTCGTGGAGCCATAGTGAAGGCTTTTTTACAGAAGACGTATTCTATTTTAAAAGGGGCTGAAAACTTTTTTCATAAAATAAATGTGCATATTATTCAATGTGACAATGAAGTCCAGAGTGATACGAAGATTACAAATGAGGATGATTTTCAAAGGTTTATGGAATATGGAAAGCTAAGCGGATTTGGAGCCACTGATTTTCGCCCTGTGTTTGCATATGTGGATAAGCTGCGCAGGCAGGGAGAGTTTGAAAATTTAAAGGGACTTATCTATTTTACGGATGGCTATGGGATATATCCGGAGCGGATGCCGGACTATGATGTGATATTTGCCTTTTTGGATGAGGACGAGCATCGGGCTCCCGTGCCTCCCTGGAGTATGAAGGTGATTTTAGAAAGTGAAGAGCTGGAGGAACAACAGGAGTGAATATTAAACAAGCGAAGGAATACATCAAAAATGCGGTGAATCTATATTTAAAAAAGGATGAATTTGGGGAATACAGAGTGCCCGTGGTGCGTCAGAGACCAATTTTTCTGCTGGGAGCTCCCGGGATCGGCAAGACGGCTATTATGGAACAGATTGCTCAGGAAATGGGCATTGCTCTGGTATCTTATTCCATGACTCATCATACCCGCCAGTCGGCTCTGGGTCTTCCCTTTATCACAAAAAAGAACTATGGGGGACAGAAATTCAGTGTGTCCGAATATACCATGAGCGAGATTATTGCTTCGGTTTATGATGCCATGGAAGAAAGCGGCATAAAGGAGGGCATCCTTTTTCTGGATGAGATCAACTGTGTTTCCGAGACCCTTGCCCCCTCCATGCTGCAATTTCTGCAGTACAAGGTATTTGGCCGCCATAGGGTGCCGGAGGGCTGGGTAATTGTGACGGCAGGAAATCCTCCGGAGTACAATAAGTCGGTTCGAGAGTTTGATGTGGTGACAATGGACCGACTGAAGGTGCTGGAAGTGGAGCCAGAATACCGTATTTGGAAGGAATATGCCATGGATCGCCAGATTCATAATGCCATCATTAATTATTTGGATCTGAAAAAAGACCACTTTTACTGTATGGAGATGACAACAAAGGGGCGCAGCTACGTGACGGCCAGGGGCTGGGAGGATTTATCGGAAATCCTTTATCTTTATGAGGACGAGTCGCTTACAGTGGATGAAGCTCTGATAGGCCAATATCTGAGAAATGAAAAGGTGGTCAAGGAATTCTGCGCATACTATGATCTGTACCGTAAGTACAAGAAGGATTACCATATTGAGGAAATCCTGAGCGGAAATGCCTCTGTACAGGCCATATCCCGAGCAAAGGAGGCGCCATTTGACGAGCGTCTCTCCCTTTTGGGGATGTTGTTGGACAAGGCGCTCGCCGATATGAAGGATTGTATGGAGCGCTTGACCTATCTTTCCGACTTAAAAGTTTCTCTGAAGGCCATTGGAAATTCCGCAGGGAAGACTTACCCGGATCAGATTATGGAACGAATGGAAAAGCAGGCGGAGGGACGAAAGAAACTTTTACAAAATCTACAGGCGGCCAGCGCCCTGTCAGACTTGGACAAAAAAAAGCATCGCAGAGTAATCGGATTTTTGGATGAATGCAGGAAAGAGCTATATGTGAGCGGCTGTGCATCGGGAGAAGAAGCTTTCACCTTTTTGAAGGAAAGATATGGCGAAAGACTTGGAAGGGCAAAAAAGGAATCAATCAGAATACAGCAGGAGCTTCATGCTCTGTTTGGGTTTGTACAGGAAGCCTTTGGAGAGGGGAATGAAATGCTGATACTGGTTACTGAGCTTACGGTAAACAGTTTTGGTGCACAGTTTCTTGCGGCCTTTGGAAGCCCCGATTATCAAAGGTATAATGAAGCTCTGATGCTCAGTGAGAGAAAAGAGGATATCAAGACGCAGATTGCGGAGCTTTCTCTGGTTTAACGGAGGGAAATATGCAGAGAAGAGAACTGGAAATGGAAGGGGGAAGCCTTCTTTATGAAATACGGCAGGGAAAGATTTTGGTGATAGGCCTGCAAGGGGGTGGAGCAGAAGTGTATGTGCCGCCGTCTATTGAAGGGATGCCTGTAAGCGTCATAGAGAGAAAAGCGTTTCTGAGCAGGAAAAATCTGCGTAAAGTGCAGTTGCCGGAGACGGTGGAAGAGATCGGGGATTGGGCCTTTGCCTACTGCGATGGGCTGGAGGAGGTTTGTCTGCCTCACAGACAGATACAGTTTGGCAGGGCAGTGTTTTTAGACTGTGGAAGACTGCGGAAAATCAGATTTCCGGAAGGAGACGAACAGACTGCCCGCCTTCTTGCCGCTGCGGTTACGGCGTTTGAGTCGTATTATCTGTTGGATCTTATGGAGGTCGGCAGCAGAGAATGGCTGGAAAAATGGGATGCCAGGCTTCTTGCGGTTCTGCAGGCGCCTGATTCCGAAGGCTATGCAAAACAAGTTCTCTGCGGAGAGGAGGATTATGGGAGTACTGACTTTGGCGCCTTCATCCGGAAAAAACGAAAAAGCAAGGTTCGTCTGGCGCTGCTTCGCCTGCTTTGCCCGCGGGGCCTGTCATCTGCCGTGAGGAAAGAACTGGAGGAATATCTTCGGGAGCACACAAAGGGCTGCGAGAGTGACGAGGCGTGGCAGGTGGTTCTCAAAGAGCATGGTAGCGACAGGGCCTGTTACAGCCTTTTTGCAAAGATTGGTTGTATCACAGAGGAAAACTTTCAGGATTTGATTGCGGAAATCGGAGAAGACAAACCGGAGATGAGGGCCTATTTTATGAGATATAAGGAGGAAAATATAGGTTATACGGATTTTTTTGACGCGCTTGCACTGGATTGAGAAAACGCCCGAAAGCGGCGGATGATATGCGGCTTGCGGGCGTCTGGGTTTACCGCGGCGGATGATCCGCCGGATGTAATTTTGCTGCTTGGCAACTTTATTTGGTTATGGGAATGGAATAGCGTATTCTGCGGTAAATTTTCCAGAGGATGACGGCAGGAAAACTGATCGTCAAAAAAAGTGTGGAAAGAATGCCGGCAGCGCCGCCCACGATTGCGATAATCAAAATTCCAATATTCATGTGAATACCACCTTTCCATTTTATGTCCATTCCTATCATAAAACATTCTCTTTTCGCGAAAAATAGAAAAGCGGTATTCTTAACGAAATCTTATCACCGTCTGTGTGAAATATATGGTCTGCGTCTGTTTTCCAAGCTTAAAAAAACTCTTGGGGCTCAGGCGTAGAGGGCGGCTTTTTGAACAACGGACATTGCGCATCCACCGGGGATGGTTTATAATCAAACCAATAGATTACAAGTAAAAGGAGATCGGAAGCATGACATTGGAACAGGCCAGAGAAAAACTGGCAAAATACGGTCAGGGGCATGTGCTGAAGTATTATGGAGAGCTTTCCCAAAAGGAGCGTCAATCACTTCTGGACCAGATTGAAGCAACGGATATGAGCATTCTGGAAGCCTGCAGACACAGGGAGGAGCTGACCAGAAAGGGGAAGATAACTCCTCTTAAGGCAATGCAGCTTCAGGAGATTGAGGCTTGCAGGGAAAGCTTCACCGCCACAGGATTGGAGGTCATCCGACAGGGAAAAGTGGGAGCCGTACTTTTGGCTGGAGGCATGGGCACCCGCCTTGGCTCGGATGATCCAAAGGGAATGTATAATGTGGGAATTACAAAAGAACTGTATATCTTTCAATGCCTGATACACAATCTGATGGATGTGGTGCGACAGGCTGAAAAGTGGATTCATCTTTTTGTGATGACCAGCGAGAAAAATCATGACGCCACGGCGGCCTTTCTCAAGGAGCATGGTTATTTCGGGTATAAAGAGGAATTTGTTCATTTTTTCAAGCAGGAAATGGCTGCGGCTACAGATTATCAGGGCAGGATTTATCTGGAGGATAAGGGAAGACTTTCCACTTCTCCAAACGGAAACGGAGGATGGTTCAGCTCCATGAAAAACAACGGACTTCTGGATTTTGTGCAGAAACAGGGAATTGAGTGGCTGAACGTTTTTGCAGTGGACAATGTGCTTCAGAGAATTGCAGATCCCTGCTTTATCGGAGCAACGATTCAGAAAAATTGTGTGGTGGGAGCAAAGGTTGTGCGCAAAAATGCTCCTGATGAAAAGGTGGGCGTTATGTGTCTTGAGGATGGGAGGCCATCCATAGTGGAATATTATGAGCTGACCAGGGAGCTGATGAACGCCAGGGATGAAAATGGGGAACCGGCTTATAATTTCGGAGTGATTCTGAACTATTTGTTCCATGAAAAGGAGCTGGAGAACATGATGACATCCCGGATGCCGCTGCATGTTGTTGAAAAAAAGATTCCCTATCTCAATGATGCTGGAGAATTTGTGAATCCACAAGAGCCCAACGGCTATAAATATGAAAGCCTTGTGCTGGATATGATTCATCAGCTGGAAAGCTGTCTGCCCTTTGAAGTGGAGAGAAACAGGGAATTCGCTCCTATCAAAAATAGAACAGGCGTTGATTCTGTGGAAAGCGCCAGAGCCCTTCTGCAAGCGAACGGCGTAGAGCTTTAGATATGGGATTTTTCTCTCTGTATAATCGGGTCAGCTAACATTTTGACAGATATTCACAACAAATGAGCATTGAGGGAGATTCATGTTTTTAGTAATCTGAATACAACAGGAAACAGGAAATTTGGCTCGTGTTTGCGGGCGGAACAGGAGTGGACTATGAAGATTCTGGTAACAGGTGGAGCAGGCTTTATCGGCAGCCATACGGTGGTTGAGCTGCAGGAGGCTGGGTATGATGTTGTGGTTGTAGATAATCTTTGCAATGCCAGCGAGAAGTCACTGCCCAGGGTGGAGGCCATCACGGGAAAAAAGATTCCCTTTTATAAAGCGGATATTTTGGACAGAGATGCTTTGGAGGAGATTTTTTCCAGGGAGGAGATCGACGCGGTTATTCATTTTGCAGGCTTAAAGGCAGTGGGAGAATCCGTACAAAAGCCTTGGGAATATTATGAGAATAATATTGCGGGCACGCTGACCCTGGTGGATGTTATGCGCAGGCACGGAGTAAAGAATATTATTTTCTCTTCAAGCGCAACCGTGTACGGCAGTCCGGCCTTTGTGCCCATTACGGAGGAGTGCCCCAAGGGACAGTGTACCAATCCCTATGGGTGGACGAAATCCATGCTGGAGCAGATTCTCACAGATATTCAGAAAGCGGATTCTGAATGGAACGTGATTTTGCTCAGATATTTTAACCCCATTGGAGCTCATAAGAGCGGAACCATAGGTGAGAATCCCAATGGCATTCCCAACAATCTGATGCCTTACATTACACAGGTAGCGGTGGGCAAACTTAAGGAACTGGGCGTATTCGGAAATGATTACGACACTCCGGATGGAACAGGAGTCAGAGATTATATTCATGTGGTGGATTTGGCCAGGGGGCATGTAAAGGCTCTGAAAAAGATAGAGGAGAAGGCAGGGCTTAAAATTTATAATCTGGGCACGGGCGTTGGATATAGCGTGCTGGACATAGTGAAGAATTTTGAAGAGGCTACAGGCGTAAAAATTCCTTATGTAATTAAACCACGCCGGGCAGGAGATATTGCAATCTGTTATTCCGACGCTACCAAGGCCGAGGAAGAGCTGGGCTGGACTGCTCAGTACGGTATAAAGGAAATGTGCGAGGATTCTTGGAGATGGCAGAAAAATAATCCGAATGGATATGATGACTGATCATACGGCTGGAAGGACGGCGGGACAATGTGGCCTGTGCGCCGGGGGAGCTGGAAGAATTGCCGGCAGCGCAGGCGGAAAGGTTAGAAAATGAAGCATATTTATTTGAATTTAAAGAGATTTGACGTTCCGGTTGCATTTGGAGGGGTAAACCGGCTGGCTCCCATTGGGGAATGGGGCAAAGCTATTGTGGGGATGACCCAGGAACAGCTCAAAAAGTATGATCCCGCGGAAGTGGAGTTTGTTCAATTCTTCCCGGAGGCTCATCTTCTGGGAGCTTTGCAGGCCCTGTCCGAAAACAGCCCCATTGGTCTTGGAAGTCAGGGAGTGTTTCGTGAGAACACGGCGGTAGGAGGCAATTTCGGCGCTTTTACCACCAACCGCCCGGCCTCCATTGTGAAGGCGATGGGCTGCAAGGCCGTTTTGATTGGACACTGCGAAGAGAGAAGTGATAAGAAGGGAATTTTGAAAGAAGCGGGAGTTTCAGATGCCGCGGCAGTGAACAGAATTTTGAATCGGGAAATAAAATGTGCCGCAGGTGAAGGCTTGAAGATTGTTTACTGCATTGGAGAAACACAGGAGGAGCAGACTGAATGGGAGAGGGTTTTAGAAGAGCAGCTGACACTGGGCCTTAAGGATGTGGATACTTCAAATGTGGTGATTGCTTATGAGCCCGTTTGGAGCATTGGCCCGGGAAAGACCCCTGCCGGTAAGGAATACATAGAGAAAATTGCCCGTTTTGTCAAAGAAAAAACAGGTGGCCTGGATGTAGTATATGGGGGAGGTCTGAAAGCAGACAATGCGTCTATGCTGGCGTCTATACCGGAGATAGATGGCGGTTTGATTGCACTGACAAGATTTCAGGGAGAAATCGGATTTTATCCTGAGGAATATCTTGAAATTATCCGACTTTATATGGGAAAATAAATAATTCCTTTTGATATGTGACAACAGGAAGCACGTATAATGTGCTTCCTGTTATTTTGTGTGGAGTCGTTAAATTTTTAAAGATAGCGCTTTAAGCAACATAAAGGTACATAAAGATGAAGTGACAGATGCTGCCACCCATAACGAAGAGATGAAACACCTCATGGGATCCGAAAGTTTTGTGCCTTGAGTTAAACAGAGGAAGCTTCAGGGCATAAATAACGCCGCCGGCAGTGTAGATCAGACCGCCTGCAAGAAGCCAGAGGAACCCGGATGTGGGAAGCGTGTGGAACAGCCTGCCGAATACAAGCACGCAGACCCAGCCCATGGCAATATAGATGACAGATGAAAACCATTTGGGGCAGGTAATCCAGCAGGCTTTGATGATCATTCCCACAAGGGCGATTCCCCACACGATTGCCAATAAAGCATAACCTGTTTCCCCTCCGAGTACGATCAGACAGACAGGGGTATAGGAGCCGGCAATCAAAACGAATATCATCATATGATCCAGCTTACGGAAAATGCGAAGGCTTTTTCCGGATACATTGACGCTGTGATAAGCAGTGCTGGCGCCGTACAAAAGAATCATGCTTCCCATAAAAATAGCCATTGCCAAAAAGCTTCGGCCTCCTGAGTCGGTACCTGCCTTGACCAAAAGAGGAACGGCAGCGAATAAAGCCATCATCATTCCGACAAAATGTGTTAGTGCGCTTCCTGGCTCACGAATTGTTATCTGCATAATAAATACCTCCCGCATCACCGCATATAATTTTGTGTGACAAGTTTTCGTTTTATATATATTATGGACTTCCATAAAATAATAATACATTTCATAGTTAAATAAAATATAATATGTAGTTTTTAAAACTACTTAATATAACTATAATATACGACTGCGAAGCGGTAATGTCAATATTTATTTTAGCAGGATACGAAGCGCTCAATCCTCCTCTATGATCTGTATTTCCAAATAATCAAATTCAATGGAATCTATAAAATTGTCCTGATAAAAACGGGTCTTATTATGACGTTTAAAATCATTTACGGTCTTATTCAGCCAAATGGGCTTGCTTAGATCAAACTGGCTGCACACCTGATCCAGGGCGCGGAATATTTTGTGTGTGCGTGTGTCGGCGCTGGCGTCGGAAATGCAGGTATCCTGCAATATATGATTGTTCTTAAAGGTTCTTGCCCATAATCGAAACATAAATAAGCTCCTTCCCATGTAGTGTCTGAAACAGTATACCATGACATATATCCTTTGTACACCGCATATATATAGAAGGTACGGCTGACGGACGGTACGGACCTACAAGGTGAATATTGCTAAGTTTTCTTAAAAAAGGATTAATAATTTGTGAATATCATACATTTTTATCATACTTTATGCTATACTGATTTTATAAAAAACGGAAATCATGAGATCAAAGGAGCTAAAATGGAACTGAAAGTGGACAACGGAGAGGGCATAGACAGCTGGCAGGAGGTCATGCTTGTATATAACGCTGCCTTGCGGCAAATAGAGACAAAGATGGAGATACTGAATGACGAGTTTCAGCATGTTCACCAATATAATCCAATCGAACATATCAAGTCCAGGATCAAAACCCCGGAAAGTATAGTGAAAAAGCTGAAGAGAAATGGCTATGAGTCCACAATCGACAATATGGTAAAGTACATTAATGATATTGCCGGAATTCGCATTATCTGTTCTTTTACTTCAGACATTTACAGAATCGCCGACATGATCAGCGAACAGAGGGATATCAGAGTACTAGCCGTAAAGGACTACATTACATATCCCAAGGCCAGCGGGTATAAAAGTTATCATATGATAGTGACAGTTCCGGTGTATTTGTCGGATCGTATTGTGGATACAAAGGTGGAAATGCAGATCCGAACAGTAGCAATGGACTTTTGGGCCAGCCTGGAGCACAAAATTCATTATAAATTTGAAGGGGATGCACCGGAGCATATTAGGAGCGAGCTTGTGGAATGTGCCAAAATGGTATCTGATCTGGATGCCAGAATGCTTTCTCTGAACGAGGAAATATTGGCAATTAGCAGGGAAAGGGAATCTGCTCAAAAATAAACGAAAGCCCTCTTAGAAGCTGCTTGGACTTTCCCTGTACATGAGGAGTGCCCAGATGCCGTTTGGCACCTGGGCTATTATGAAAAAATTTATCTAAAGTGTTATGACGATATTGATAAGCTATATCCCTTAGCTATAGATATAGTATAATGCGTAAATATGAATAAATTATGAACAAGGCGTGAATTATTGGTGAATGTTACGAAAACATATGGTTAATACAAAAATCAATGTACAATGTGCACAAAACGGGTTTCTGTTGTCAGAAAAGCAAAAAAATGATAGAATAACCATACGTAATGTAAACGCCACGGATTTTGCATTGTCGGAAAGTGGTAGGTGATATGCTCGGAGGAAAATGGATGGATATGTTTATGGATAAGCTGGCACATAGGCTGACAGCACAGGAGATGATCAAGGCAAATACGGCGGCTGATACGGAAGAATTAAACCAGCTCAAAAACCGCTTGAGGGAATATAATGAATGTCTGGACAAGCTTAAACAGCTGATCGAGGAGGGAAATGAGGCTCTGGGCCGGGCAAAGGCAGATGAAGGAGAAATCACCCGCCTGGTGGAGGAAGGCATTGCAAAGATCCGGGAAATGGAGCGAGATTCTCAGGCCGTCGAGGAACTGAGGGCGCAGCTTCTTGAAAAGCTGGAGAGCAATAATGAATATATGCACAAGGAATGTGTGAAAGTGTATCGCAATGTACAGGCTGTATTAGTGGAAGAATCTGGCAGACAGACCGAAAATCTGGGAAATGCCGGAAGGGATGTGCGAAAAGCCCTGAGCAGGCTGAACCTGGTATTGGGAATTTCCATCGCGGCTCTTGTTTCTGCAGTAGGAGGCCTTGTAATTCAAATACTTCAGCTTTTGAACTTTCTCTGATATTAATGTCAGTAGAAACGCCTAAAGGAGCGGAGAGGGAGGTGTCATTTTGGCAAAAGAAATATGGAAGCCCGGAAATATGCTGTATCCTCTGCCGGTAGTGCTGGTGAGTATGGCAGACAGAGAGGGGAAAGCCAATATTATTACGCTTGCCTGGGTTGGAACTGTCTGTACCAATCCTCCTATAATAAGCATTTCTGTTCGCCCGGAACGTTATTCCTACCCTGTGTTAAGAGACACAGGGGAATTTGTTGTCAATTTGACAACAAAGAAGCTGGTGTTTGCCACGGATTACTGCGGAGTAAAAAGCGGCCGTGAAGTGGACAAATTTCGGGAAACGGGCCTTACCCCTACTGCTGCGTCCTGCGTCAAAGCTCCTATGATCGAAGAAAGTCCGGTAAATATTGAATGCCGGGTAAGGCAGGTACAGTCTTTAGGCTCGCACGATCTGTTTCTTGCAGACGTAGTGGCGGTGCATGCAGACCAAAAGTATATGGATGAAACACGCAAATTCCATCTGGAAAAAGCGGAGCCCATTGTGTATTCTCACGGAGCTTATCTAAGCTGCGGGGAACAGCTTGGAACCTTTGGCTACAGTGTGCGTAGAAATCAAAAAAGTAGCCGTAAACAGGGCTGAGGGGGGAACGAGAAAGAATGATCAGGGGGAGTCTAAAAGACTCCCCCTTTTGACGGAATCTTTTCCGTAGCGTTTTCGGATGCTGTCCAGGGCTGCGTCCAGCCTTTGCTGCTTTTCGGACACAGGAGACGCGTAGTCGAAGAGACTCAGCTGTAAGGGTGCATTTTCATCTGAAAGCTTTGCGGTGCGCACGCCCAGCAGACGGATAGGAGAGCCATCCCAAAGCTCGTCAAAGAGACGACAGGCATTTCTGTAAATAACGTCTGAAGAAGAACTGGGAGACTCCAAAAGAGCCTGATGGGAGGCGCTGCGGAAGGTATTATACTTGATCTCGGTACAGACCAATCCCGCCACCTGATGGGAGGAACGCAGCCGTCTGCCCACAGATTCCGATAAGGAAAGAAGCGCCTTGAGAGCCTCTTCCCGGGTGAGAGCATCTTTTTGAAGTGTGGTGGAATTCCCTACTCCCTTCAGCTTTGCAGGCTCGGAGAGAATCTGGGAATTGTCCTGACCGTTTGCATATTGCCATAGGGTCAGTCCGTGACTTTTCAGGTGAGCTTCCACAATGGAAGGATCCGCCGCGGCCAGGTCGCCTATGGTGAGGATTCCCAGCTTTCTTAACGTATCCACGCTGGAGCGGCCACACATAAAGAGCCGGGAAACCGGAAGATGCCAGATTTTTTCTTGGATTTCCCAGGAATACAGTGTGTGCACCAAATTCGGCTTTTTAAAGTCGGACGCCATTTTTGCCAATACCTTTTTGTCGGAAACGCCGATGTTTACGGTAAATTCAAATTTTTTCAGTATTTGATCCTTAATGTATACAGCCGCAGTTTCAGGAGAAGTATATTTTCCCGCTATGGGGGTATAATCCATATAACATTCGTCTATGCTCACCTGCTCAATGTCGGGACAAATATCGGAAAGATAGTCTATGAGCAATGCGCTCATGCGGGCGTATAGCTGGTGATCGGGTGGGGCGGATACCAGATGGGGGCACTTGCGGAAAGCGTTAACCACAGGCTCCCCTGTGACAATGCCGTATGCCTTTGCCGGAATGGATTTTGCCAGAACAATTCCGTGCCTTTTGGCCATGTCCCCTCCGATAATGGAGGGAATCAGGCGGAGGTCTTCCCGGACACCCTCCTTCAGGCGGGCCAGGGCAGTCCAGCTTAAGTATGCGGAATTTACATCGATATGAAAAATAATATGCTCTGTCATAAGAAACCTCCTGCTTGAATGATTATACCATAATCTTTTCTTTACAAGGAAAATAATTGCTGTTAGAATGAATTTGTTACAAAATTATGAAGTGCAGATTTTAAAATTGGAAAACCTATGAAAAAGCTTACACATTATCATAAAAAGTTGAAATTTACATATGTTAAATATACGGTGATCACACTGTTTTGCTGTACCTTTTTTCTTAAAGGATATACCCTTTTGGAGAGAACGGGAGAAAACTTTTTTCACATTAAAATTAACGGAGTGGAAATCGGTACGATTGGGGATGCCCAAGCGGCACAGGAGCTTTTGAATATTGCACGCAAAAATATCGCATCTGAAAGCGATGAGCTGACCTTTATTGATGCGGAAATGACTCTGGAGGGGGAGGAGGTGCTGTGGGGGGCCATAGACAGTGAGGAATCCCTGATTGTCCGCATGGAAGAGGCGCTAAGAAGCAATATTCTACAGACGATGCAGCGTTCCTATACTATGAAGGTGAATGAATATATGGTCAGCCTTTCCAGTGTGGAGGAGGTGCAGCAGCTTCTGCAGGCTGCCGTTGATAAATATGACACAGAAGGAAAATTCCAGGTGGAGCTGGTGCATGACGCGGACAGAGAGTTTAGTGTACTGACCACGCATATTGTGGATTTGTCCCAGGAGGAAGCTGCGCAGGAAGAAAACTCCGTTTCGGAAGGAGGCGTGCAGCCTTTTCTCTCGCAGTTGGGAGCTGACGCCGACGCCGGCCGGGAGATGGATTTTGAGGATTATGAGCTGGGACTCCTGACCATGGACTTTGCGGAAGAGGTTGAAGTTGTGGAGGCTTATCTTCCGGAGAGTCAGCTTACTCCTTTGGCTACTGCGATTGAAGATGTGACTAAGGAGCAGGAGACGCCGGGAGAGTATGAGGTAGTGGAGGGAGACACCCTTTCCGAAATTGCCATCAAGGTAAACATTCCCATGGATCGGATTATCGAAATGAATGAGATTCTTGAGGATGAGAATTCAACCATTCGTGTGGGGGACAAGCTGATTATTACCGTGCCGGAACCCGAGCTGTCGGTGGAACGCACAGAACAGAATTACTATGAGGAATCCTATGATGCAGAAGTGATTTATGTGGACAATGACGAGTGGTACACCAATCAGACCCAGGTGCTGCAGCAGCCATCCGCGGGCTTCCGCAGAGTTGTGGCCGACGTTTCTTATTTAAACGATGATGAGGTTTCCAGAGAAATCCTCAAAGAGGAGATCGTTATGGAAGCGGTGCCCAAAATTGTGGAACGGGGAACAAGAATACCGCCCACTTATATCAAGCCTGTGTCAGGCGGCCGCCAGTCCTCCGGATTTGGAAGAAGGAATGCGCCGACGGCGGGAGCCAGCAGCTATCACAGGGGAATCGACTGGGCGGTGCCCACGGGAACAGCGGTATTTGCGTCCAGCGGCGGAACGGTTTCCAGGGCCGGCTGGGGAAGCGGTTATGGATATGTGGTTTATATCGACCACGAGGATGGCAGGCAGACCAGGTATGCGCATTTGAGCAGAGTGTTGGTGGAAGTTGGAGAGACGGTGGAACAGGGCGAGAGAATCGCTCTCAGCGGCAACACTGGGGTCAGCACTGGACCGCACCTTCACTTTGAAATTTTAATTAACGGCACACAGGTGAATCCTCTGAATTATCTGGAGTAGATAGAATTTACGGTCAGGAGAGGGAACACCCATTCTATTTACAAATGAGCCAAAATGTGGTATAAGTGCTTAATGGAGTGACGACAACCCTGATAAGAGGTAATTATAGATGGAACAATACGCAATCAAAGGCGGTAATCCATTAGTGGGAGAGGTTGAAATAGGGGGCGCTAAAAATGCGGCGCTTCCTATTCTTGCTGCTTCCATTATGACGGATGAAACCGTATATATAGAAAATATGCCGGATGTCCGGGACACCAATGTGCTGCTCAAGGCAATGCAGAATATTGGAGTGATGGTCAAACGAAATGATCGGCATAAGGTGACATTGAATGCTTCCAATATCGGAGGCCTGGTGGTTGAGGATGAAAATATAAAGAAAATACGGGCCTCCTATTATCTGATCGGCGCTCTTTTGGGCAAATATAAGAGCGCTCAGGTGGCTCTGCCGGGAGGATGTGATATTGGCTGTCGGGCCATTGATCAGCATATCAAAGGTTTCCGGGCGCTGGGGGCTGATGTGCGCATTGAGCACGGGCTCATTAAGACCAGCGCGGAAAGGCTTACAGGAAGCCATATTTATATGGATGTGGTAAGCGTAGGCGCTACCATTAATGTGATGATGGCGGCTACCATGGCGGAAGGAATGACAATTATCGAGAACGCCGCAAAGGAACCTCATGTGGTGGATCTGGCAAACTTTTTGAACAGCATGGGAGCCGGTATCAAGGGTGCAGGAACGGATGTAATTAGAATAAGGGGTGTGAAAAGTCTTCACGGCACGGAATATGCCATTATTCCGGATCAGATTGAAGCGGGAACCTTTATGTTTGCAGCCGCGGTTACCAAGGGAGATGTCACCGTTAAGAATGTGATTCCAAAGCATCTGGAATCCATTACGGCCAAGCTTCTTGAAATTGGCTGCGAGGTGGAGGAGGCTGACGACTGTATCCGGGTAGTTGCCTCCAAGCCCCTTGTGCACACCCAGGTAAAAACCCTGCCATATCCTGGATTTCCAACGGATATGCAGCCTCAGATTACCGTGGCTCTGGCTATGTCCAGGGGGACAAGCATCGTTACCGAAAGTATTTTTGAGAATCGCTTTAAGTATGTGGATGAGCTCACCAGAATGGGCGCCAATATCAAGGTGGAGGGAAATACTGCTATCATTGACGGTGTGGAAAAATATACGGGTGCCAGTATTTCCGCTCCGGATTTAAGGGCGGGCGCTGCTCTTGTTATCGCAGCCCTGGCCGCAGAAGGCTATACTCTGGTGGATGAGATACATTATATCGAACGGGGGTATGAGGATTTTCACTTGAAGCTTCAGGGATTAGGAGCTCAGATTGCTTTGGTGGAAGGCGAAAGAGACTACAGTAAGTTTAAGCTTAAAACCGGTTGAGAATGTCTTCCCAGGCAGGTTTTCTGCTTGTGGTTTTGAGACTTTTGTAAAGTACCTGTTGACAAACGGGTTGTTTCATAGTAAAGTATGCCTTGGAAGAAAATAAAACAAAATAGCTTCTCTTATTCAGAGCTGGTGGAGATACATAGGATCGATGAAGCCACGGCAACCCCTTTGCAAGAGGAAGGTGCCTCCCTGAGCGAGTGTTTTTCGAACAATAAGAGGACTTAGACAGTATGTGAATTGAGTCCGCTTATTGTAAGCGGATTTTTTCGTGGAAATAAGAGTAAGCTCCAGGCACAAAAAACGATATTTCAAAAAGCCCGCCCCAAGCCTGCGGGACAGAAACGGAGGAAAAATGGAAAAACGTTTATTCACATCGGAGTCGGTTACGGAAGGACATCCTGATAAAATCTGTGATGCGGTTTCAGACGCAATACTGGACGCCCTGATTGAACAGGATCCTTTCAGCAGAGTTGCCTGCGAGACCTTAACCAACACAGGCTTTATTATGGTAATGGGTGAAGTTACCACTAAGGCCAGCATAGATATTCCCTCCATTGTGAGGAAAACAGTAGCGGAAATCGGATACGATTCTTCTGAAAAAGGCTTCGACGGCAATACCTGCGCCGTCATGGTATCCCTGGACAAGCAGTCGGCGGATATTGCCATGGGTGTGGACCGGGCGCTGGAGGCAAGAGAAAGCCATATGACGGATGAACAGCTTGAGGCCATCGGCGCAGGAGACCAGGGGATGATGTTCGGCTATGCGGTGAACGAAACCCCGGAGCTGATGCCCTACCCTATTTCTCTGGCGCACAGGCTGACCCGCCAGCTCACAAAGGTGCGCAAGGATGGCACGTTGCCTTATTTGAGGCCGGATGGGAAAAGCCAGGTTTCCGTGGAATATGATGAGAAAGGTCGGCCCTTCCGTCTGGAAGCGGTGGTATTGTCCACCCAGCATGATGAGAAGGTGACCCAGGAGCAGATACACGCAGATATCCGAAAATATGTGTTTGATCCGATTCTGCCTGTGGAAATGATTGATGATCAGACAAAATTTTTCATTAATCCCACCGGAAGATTTGTAATCGGCGGGCCCAATGGTGACAGCGGTCTGACGGGACGCAAAATTATCGTGGATACCTACGGCGGCTATGCGCGCCACGGCGGCGGAGCATTTTCAGGGAAGGATTGCACAAAGGTGGACAGAAGCGCAGCCTATGCCGCCCGGTATGTGGCTAAGAACATTGTGGCGGCAGGACTTGCGGATAAATGTGAAATCCAGCTCTCCTATGCAATCGGAGTGGCACAGCCCACATCCGTGATGATTGACACCTTCGGAACCGGAAAGATCAGCGACGAAAGGCTGGTGGAGATTGTCAGGGAAAACTTTGACCTGCGTCCGGCAGGCATCATAAAAATGCTGGATCTGCGCCGCCCGGTTTATAAACAGACGGCGGCCTACGGACACTTTGGACGGGATGACTTAAATCTTCCCTGGGAAAAGACGGATAAGACGGAAATGCTGAAAAAGTATTTATAAGTAAGCTGGTATGCTATAGAAAGAGGATTGCGCAGGCGATCCTCTTTTGTCATATTTCTTTGACGCGGGACAGGTTTTATGGTATTTTAAAAAGAAACGGACGAATACAAAATATATGGAAAAAAGCAAAGGCGGGCATAAAAATGGACAGACGTTATTTAATTGTAGTGGATATGCAGAAGGACTTTATCGATGGCGCCCTGGGAACTGATCAGGCTTTGGAAATTCTACCCAAGGTAGTTGAAAAAATCAAAAGCTTTCCAGGAACCGTAATTTATACACAGGATACTCACGGATCCGATTATCTTTCCACACAGGAGGGAAAAATTCTTCCGGTGGAGCACTGTATAAAAGGGACCGAAGGCTGGAAGCTGGCTGATCCTGTCAGAGAGCTGTGTGAAAGAAAAAAGGCGGAAATCTATGAAAAGGATACCTTCGGATGCAGGAAGCTTGCCATGGAAATGTTGGCAAGACATATGGTGAATCCCATTGACTCCATAGAGATTGTAGGGCTTTGCACGGATATTTGTGTGGTGTCCAACGCCCTTCTTTTAAAAGCCTTTTTGCCTCAGGTAAAGATCTGCGCTGACGCCTCCTGCATGGCCGGCGTTACACCAAAGAAGCATGAGGCGGCTCTTGAAACGATGAAAAGCTGTCAGATACACATTATTTGACATAAACAGCCCTGTCCTTCAGAACGGAGATTGTTATGGCATTTGCACATTTGCATGTTCACACGGAATATTCCCTGCTGGACGGTTCCAACAAAATAAAAGAGTATGTTGCACGAGTAAAAGAGCTTGGCATGGACAGCGCTGCCATCACAGATCACGGCGTGATGTACGGTGTCATCGATTTTTATAAGGCGGCCAGGGAGGTGGGAATTAAGCCGATTATCGGCTGTGAGGTTTATGTGGCGCCCAATTCCCGATTTGACAAAGAGCTGACGGGGGGCGACGACCGATATTATCATCTGGTGCTTTTGGCGGAAAATAATACGGGTTATGCCAATCTGATGAAAATAGTGAGCCGCGGCTTTACGGAGGGGTATTATTATAAGCCCCGGGTGGATATGGAGCTTTTAAATCAATTTCATGAGGGAATTATCGCTCTTTCCGCTTGCCTGGCCGGGGAGGTGCAGCGCTTTATTGTAAAGGGGCTTCCTGATGAGGCAAGAAAAGCGGCTTTAAAATATGAGGCCTGCTTTGGGAAGGGAAATTACTTTCTTGAAATGCAGGATCATGGAATTCACGAACAGAAGCTGGTGAACACGGAGCTTTTAAAGATGAGCAGGGAGCTGGGTATTCCTCTTGTGGTGACGAACGACGTTCACTATACCTACGCTCAGGATGCGGATTCCCACGATATTCTTCTGTGTCTGCAGACACAAAAAAAGCTGGCGGACGAAGACAGAATGCGCTATGAGGGAGGACAGTATTACGTTAAGAGTGAGGAGGAGATGAAAGGTCTGTTTCCCTATGCCTGGGAGGCTGTGGAAAATACCCAGGCCATTGCGGATCGCTGTAATGTGGAAATTGAATTTGGAGTTACCAAGCTGCCGAAATACCAGGTTCCACAGGGCTTTGACTCCTGGGCCTATTTGAATAAGCTGTGCGATGAGGGCCTGAAGCAGCGCTATGGAGATGGAAGCAAGCCTGCGGGAGATACAGGCCAGACTTTGCGCCAGCGCCTGGACTATGAGCTTTCCGTAATCCGAACTATGGGATACGTGGATTACTTTCTCATTGTATGGGACTTTATCAATTATGCAAGGGAAAACGGTATACCGGTGGGACCCGGAAGAGGGTCCGCTGCAGGCAGCATTGTTTCTTACTGTCTGAAGATTACCAATATTGATCCCATAAAGTATAATCTGCTGTTTGAGCGTTTTTTGAATCCGGAACGAGTCTCCATGCCGGACATTGATATTGATTTCTGCTTTGAACGCAGGCAGGAGGTCATTGATTATGTGGGCAGAAAATACGGATCCGATAAGGTGGTGCAGATTGTAACCTTTGGTACCCTGGCGGCAAAGGGCGTGATCAGAGATGTGGGCAGGGTCATGGATCTGCCATATGCTTTTGTGGATTCTATTGCGAAAATGGTGCCAAATGAGCTGAATATCACGATTGACAGAGCGCTTGAGCTGAATCCCGAATTCCGAAAGCTTTACAATGAGGATGATCAGGTGCATTATTTGATTGACATGTGCAGGCGGCTTGAGGGGCTTCCCAGGCATACCTCCATGCACGCGGCGGGAGTGGTGATCTGTCAGAAAGCCGCAGAAGAATTTGTTCCTCTTTCCAGAGGGGCGGACGGCTCCATTACCACACAGTTTACAATGACTACGCTGGAGGAGCTGGGATTGTTAAAGATGGACTTCCTGGGGCTGCGCACTCTGACGGTGATTCATGATGCCGTTGAATTTATTGAAAAGTCAACCGGAAAGCATATTGATGTGGATTATATTGACTATAATGATCCTCAGGTGCTTGCATCCATTGGAACAGGTAGGACGGAGGGGATCTTCCAGCTGGAAAGCGCGGGAATGAAGAACTTTATGAAAGAGCTGCGCCCTCAGAATCTGGAAGATATTATTGCGGGAATATCCCTGTATCGTCCCGGCCCCATGGATTTTATTCCTAAGTACATCCAGGGGAAAAATAATCATGGCACCGTGGTCTATTCCTGTGCTCAGCTGGAACCGATTCTGTCCCCTACCTACGGCTGTATCGTATACCAGGAGCAGGTTATGCAGATTGTGCGGGATCTGGGAGGCTATACGCTGGGGCGCAGCGATCTGGTGCGCCGGGCCATGAGCAAGAAAAAGCAGTCCGTTATGGAAAAGGAGCGGGCAAATTTTATTTATGGCAATCAAGAAGAGGGAGTTTTGGGCTGCGTTGCCAACGGAATAGACGAAAAGACAGCGGGACAGATATATGACGATATGCTGGACTTTGCGAAATACGCTTTTAACAAGTCCCATGCCGCCTGCTATGCGGTGGTATCCTACCAGACGGCCTATCTGAAATATTATTACCCTGTGGAATTTATGGCGGCGCTTTTAACCTCTGTGATCGACAATCCCAAAAAGGTTTCGGAATATATTTTGACCTGCCGGAGCATGGGAATCGAGCTGCTCCCCCCAGATATTAACCAGGGAGAAAGCGGCTTTTCCGTTTCAGCGGGCAGCATCCGTTATGCGCTGACAGCCATAAAAAGCGTGGGGCGTCCGGTAATTGAGGGAATTGTGCAGGAAAGGAAGGAGAGAGGGCCTTTCACAAATCTGAAGGATTTTATCACTCGTATGGCAGACCGGGACATGAACAAGAGAGCCATCGAAAATTTTATAAAAGCGGGAGCGCTGGACAGCCTGGGAGGAACTCGCAAGCAGTTTATGAGCGTTTACGTGCAAATTCTGGATCATATCACAAAGGACAAAAAAAGCAATCTTGCGGGGCAGATTTCTCTGTTTGACATTGCCGCCGAGGAGGACAAGGAGGAATTTGACATCCGTATGCCGGATGTGGGAGAGTATCCAAAGGAAATGCTTCTTGCCTTTGAGAAGGAGGTTCTTGGAATCTATATCAGCGGTCATCCGCTGGAGGAATACCGGGAGCTTTGGGAAAAATATGTGACCAATAATACCAATGATTTTGCCCTGGACGAGGAAACCGGTGGGGTGCGGGCTGCAGACCGGGCAACGGCCATCATAGGAGGCATGATCGCCAACAAGACCGTAAAATATACCAAAAATGACAAGGTCATGGCATTTTTAAGTATAGAGGATCTGGTGGGAACCGTGGAGGTGGTTGTATTTCCAAAGGACTATGAACGGTATTCGGCTCTTCTTACAGAGGATAATAAGGTGTTTGTAAAGGGGCGGGTGTCTCTGGAGGAGGATAAGGACGGAAAGCTGATCTGTGAGGAAATTGTAAGCTTCGACGAGATAGAAAGTGATGGGAGCCTGCTTTACAGAAGGCAGGGAAATGCCCGCTATGAAAAAAGCTCCGCCGGGGAGAAGCCCAGGAAATCTCCTTCTCAGCCCCTGAAACAAATACCGGATGGAGTCTGGGTGCAGTTTCCTGATGCGGAGACCTATAAAAGGCGGGAGAAGGAACTGCTTTATGCCATAGCGGATTCAGATGGAAAGGATAATGTGGTAATATTTCTGAGGAGCACCAAGGGAATTAAGGTTCTTCCGCCGAATTTGTGTGTAAATGCGGATGAAACTCTGAGGGAAAAGCTTGGCAGCTTGTTTGGCCGGGAAAATGTTAAATTTCTAACAAAACCTATTGAAAACCGTTAGGAAATGGATTAAAATAAAAAATCAGAGGAAAGGATTACTTTAGGAGGTAACGGCATGGCAAATGAAATTAAGACCATAGGCGTTTTGACCAGCGGCGGAGACGCACCCGGAATGAATGCCGCAATTCGTGCGGTGGTTCGTACGGCTATTGCAAAAGGCATTAAGGTTAAGGGAATCAAAAAGGGCTATCAGGGTCTTTTAAACGAAGAGATCATAGACATGGAGGCGCGCCATGTTTCCGATATTATTCAGAGAGGCGGAACGGTACTGGGCACGGCGCGGTGTCATGAGTTTAAAACCCCCGAGGGACAGCAGAAGGGGGCAGAAATCTGTAAAAAACACGGCATTGACGGCATTGTTGTGATCGGAGGAGACGGATCCTATAGAGGAGCCCAGGCGTTGTCCAGATTGGGTGTAAATACCATCGGCCTTCCGGGTACGATTGACTTGGATATTGCCTGCACGGAGTATACCATTGGCTTTGATACTGCCGTTAATACAGCTATGCAGGCCATTGACAAGGTAAAGGATACATCATCTTCCCATGAGAGATGCAGTATTATTGAGGTAATGGGACGTAATGCCGGTTATATTGCGCTCTGGTGCGGTATAGCCAACGGGGCTGAGGACATTCTGCTTCCTGAAAAATATGATTATAATGAACAGAATATTATCAATAATATTATAAATAATCGTAAAAAAGGAAAAACTCATCATATTATTATCAATGCGGAGGGAATCGGTCATTCCACTTCCATGGCCAGAAGGATTGAGGCGGCCACCGGCATTGAGACAAGAGCTACAATTCTGGGATATATGCAGCGGGGCGGCAGTCCAACCGCGAAGGACCGCTATTATGCATCCATTATGGGTTCCTATGCGGTGGAGATCCTATTGGAGGGAAAAACGAACCGCGTAGTGGGATACCAGCACGGAGAGTTTGTGGACTTCGATATTGAAGACGCTTTGAATATGGAGAAGGGAATCAACGAGTACCAGTTTGAGGTGGCTCACGTTTTGGCTATTTAATGTAAGAAAGCGGCGTGCAGAAAGGCACAGCCGCTTTTCATATAGCACGGGGAGAATTCCCGAACCGCAGTTGGCGGAGAAAGCGGCGGCAGAATGATGATTACGAGCAGTACCAATGCAAAAGTAAAACAGGTGGTGCAATGGCGGGAGAAGGCAAGAGAGCGGCACCGGGACAGGGTATTTATTGCGGAAGGCTTTAAAATGTTTGAGGAAGCGCCGGAAGAGGGCATTCAGGAAGTTTACGTTTCTTCGGATGCTCTCGCTGCGGGGAAAAATCATGCCTTTATGAGGGAAAAGCTGGAGAGAACAGGCTATGAGCTTGTATCGCCGCAGGTGCTTGCAAAAATGTCCGATACCAAAACGCCCCAGGGAATACTGACGGTGGTTCGACAGCCGAGATATGAGTTTTCCGAGCTTTTGAAAGCGGAAAATCCTCTGCTGGTGGTGTTGGAAAGCTTACAAGATCCCGGTAATCTGGGCACCATTGTCCGAACAGGAGAAGGGGCGGGAATCACAGGCGTTATTTTGACCGCCGGTACCGTAGATCTTTTTAATCCTAAGGTGATCCGGGCCACAATGGGATCGATTTACAGAGTTCCCTTTGTGTGTGAGGAAAATACGGAGCTGGCTGTAAAAAAGCTGCGCGGACATGGCATCAGCGTTTTTGCCTGTCATTTGGAAGGAAAAACCTACTATGACAACGTATCTTTTGCAGGGCCGTCTGCGTTTTTGATCGGAAACGAGGGAAGGGGGCTTACGGCGGCGTCAGCGGCTTTGGCAGACTTATATCTCAAAATTCCCATGGAAGGAAGAGTGGAATCCCTGAATGCTTCCATAGCGGCTGCGCTTGTAATGTATGAAGCTCATCGTCAGAGAAGCATTGTACAATGATGATAAATTGACGCCCGTTAAAGCGGGCAGGGAGGTGTTTGAATGAAGATCGGATTTATCGGACTGGGAAATATGGCGGGAGCCATGATTGGAGGAATCCTGGGGAAGGGGCTTGTGGAGCCCTGCGATATCGTTGGCTTTGACCCTGTGGAGACTGCCAGGGCACGAATGAAGGAAAAATTTGATGTGGAAATCGCAGAATCCAACAGGGATGCGGCAAGAGAGGCGGATATTTTGTTTTTGGCGGTAAAGCCGCTGTTTTTGTCCCAGGTGATCGGCGAAATCCGGGAGGATGTATCCCAAAAAACGTTGATTGTTAGTATAGTTGCAGGAAAAGAATTGAATTATTTAACGGAAACTTTTGGAAGAACCGAACTGAAATTGATCCGTTGTATGCCGAATACGCCGGCGCTGGTGCTGGAGGGATGCACGGCGGTCTGCGCCAGTGAAAATGTGACTGATAAGGAGATGGAGCAGGTGCTGGCGCTGCTAAGATCCTTTGGGAAGGCAGATATTGTCCCTGAATGTCTGATGGACGCGGTGGTTGGGGTCAGCGGCAGTTCTCCCGCCTATGTCTTTATGTTTATTGAGGCTATGGCGGACGAAGCGGTGGCAGAGGGAATGCCCAGAAAAATGGCATACGAGTTTGCCGCTCAGGCTGTTCTGGGAAGCGCCCGAATGGTGCTGGAAACGGGAATGCACCCGGGTGAATTGAAGGATATGGTATGCTCTCCTGGAGGAACAACCATACAGGCGGTGAAAGTATTGGAGGAAAAAGGCATGAGAGCCGCGGTAATGGACGCCATGGAGGCCTGCATCAGAAAGTCCCGGAGCCTGTAGGCCCTTACGGAAGAATCGCTTCCTGTAAAACGAGACTTGACAAAAAAATCAGCTTCTGCTATGATAACTTGCGTAACAAATTTAATAAATCTGTAATAAATTATTTAAAAAAATGATATTTTTTTAACAGCTGTATTTATTGGAGGTAAAAATGGCAAGAAGCAGAAGGCTGCTTGTAATGCTTACGGGATTGGCAGCATCCACAATCCTGCTGGCGGAAACAGGCATGACCGCTCAGGCGGGCAGCTCACAAAATTACCTGAATGAATTAAGCGGCGGCGTGGCGGCTATTTTGGATCCCGGCGCTACAAATACTACAGAGATACTGAATGCTACGGCAAAGGCATTGAATCTGGATCTGACCTCCGTCCAGGAGCAGTCCACCTTGGTCATGGCCAATGTGCAGAATGCCCTGAATGTGAGAAGCGAGGCCAGTGAGGATTCGGAAAAGGTAGGGAAATTATATAAGGACTGCGGAGGCACCATTCTGGAGAGAAAGGATGGCTGGACGAAACTGCAGTCGGGCAATATCATCGGCTGGGCGAAGGACGAATATCTTTTGTTTGACGAGGAAGCGAAGGCCCTCGCAAACGATGTGGGTAAGATGATCGCCACCATAAATACGGAGACCCTGCGGGTGAGGACGGAGCCCAACACGGAGGCTTCCACTCACGGGCTTCTCCCGAAGGGGGAAATCGTAGAGGTTCTGGAAAATCGTGAGGATGGCTGGGTCTGCATTGATTATGAAGGCAAGGACGGATATGTGTCCTCTGAATTTGTGCTTCTTGATTTTCAGATTGACTCCGGAGAGACCATGGAGGAAATCGCAGCAAGAGAGGCGGCGGAGCAGGAGGCGAAGCGCCATGTGAACTATGGCGAATACACTACCGATGCGGATACGAAAATGCTTTTGGCAGCACTGATTCAATGCGAGGCCGGCGGAGAGGGATACGAGGGCCAGCTGGCTGTGGGCGCAGTGGTTATGAATCGTGTAAGAAGCGGAGCTTATCCCGACAGCATCCACGGTGTGATTTATGCATCGGGACAGTTTACTCCCGCCATGACCGGTAAGCTTAACAGTGTTTATGAATCGGGAAATATTTCTTCAAGCTGTATTCAGGCGGCTGAAGATGCCATTGCCGGAGTTTCAAATGTGGGCGACCTGACTCATTTCCGCCGCAACAACGGCAGGGAAGGTCTGGTAATCGGCAACCATGTATTCTATTAAAAGGATAATCAGTTTCAGAGAAAAGGCGTTCCTGCGAACGCCTTTTTTGATTCCAAGCACTTCTTTGAACGATAAACCTTCTATCGTGTCATAAAAGGAATTGCGGGAAAGAGTGATTTGTAGTAAACTGAAATCATAGATTAAAAGGAAACAGGTCGGGCAGCGATCAGGATAGCCCGGTCATATTCTAAAGGGAGCGATGGTATGAATGAAATGCTAATAATCTGGCTGGTTTTGCTGATTTTGTTTTTGGGCGTAGAAGCGGCCACGCTGGGGCTGACCACCATCTGGTTCGGCGGAGGGGCGGCTGTGGCGCTGATAGCGGCTGCGCTGCACGCGCCGTTATTCGTTCAGATTGCGCTGTTCTTTCTGGTGTCACTGCTTTTGCTGTTTTTTACAAGGCCCGTTGCAGTGAAATATTTCAACAAGGACCGGGTGAGGACCAATGTGGAGAGTCTGGTTGGAAGGCAGGGCATTGTGACAAGCGAGATTGACAATCTGCAGAGCATCGGACAGATCACTGTGGGGGGACAGGAGTGGAGCGCCAGAAGCAGCGACGATGGAATTATAATTCCTGTGGGAGCGGTTGTAATCGTCACATCGGTTTCCGGTGTGAAGCTCATTGTAAAATCAGATCCAAACATACAGTCTTCAGACTGATATGGGCTTATTTGGCCGGATATTATTAAATTTTATATTAAGAGGGTTGTGCCGTTACCTGACGGCACGGAAAGAGGTAGAGTATGGAAATAGTATTGATTGTATTATTAGTATTGATTTTGCTGATCGTGGTATCCTGTATCAAAATCGTTCCCCAGGCTCAGGCTTATGTGGTGGAACGGCTGGGTGCTTATCAGGGAACCTGGTCCGTGGGATTTCATCTGAAGGTTCCTTTTATCGATAAGATTGCCAGAAAGGTGAATCTGAAGGAGCAGGTTGCGGATTTCCCCCCTCAGCCCGTTATCACAAAGGATAATGTCACCATGCGGATAGATACGGTTGTATTTTATCAGATCACGGATCCCAAACTGTTTACCTACGGTGTGGAAAATCCCATGATGGCTATTGAAAACCTGACGGCAACGACGCTGAGAAATATTATCGGAGATCTGGAACTGGATCAGACACTGACCTCCAGAGAGACCATTAATACAAAGATGCGGGCTGCTTTGGATATTGCCACCGACCCTTGGGGGATTAAGGTGAACCGCGTAGAGCTGAAAAATATAATTCCTCCTGCGGAGATCCAAAACGCCATGGAAAAACAGATGAAGGCAGAGCGTGAGAGACGTGAGGCGGTTACCAGGGCAGAGGGCGAAAAGAAGGCCAGCATCCTTGTTGCGGAAGGTGAAAAGGAGTCTGCTATTCTGAGAGCCGAGGCAGAAAAGCAGTCGGCTATTCTCCGCGCTGAAGCAGAGAAGGAAAAAATGATCAAAGAGGCGGAGGGCCAGGCGGAAGCTATCCTTAAGGTACAGCAGGCGAATGCCGACGGTATTCAGATGCTGAAGGAAGCAGGAGCCGACGAGGCTGTGCTGAAGATGAAGAGCCTGGAAGCTTTTGAGAAGGTGGCGGATGGCAGGGCTACTACCATTCTGCTTCCTGCGGAGCTGCAGGGGATTGCAAGTCTTGCGGCAGCATGGAAAGAAACCAGTGCAAATTAAATGACTCAGAAGAGTGATTCATAAATAAGAGTAAACGAAAACGTTGAAACCGCGCCTGATTTCCCTGGGGAGTTTAGGCGCGGTTTCTGTTTTCCGGGAATTCTTTTCGTGAGAGCCCATAAAGCAGTGAAAAAGAATTCATTGTGAAAAAAAACAGCCTGTGATAAAATAAGAAAACGAAATACAATCAAAGAGGCTTAAAGTTTAAAGGTAACTTTCAAATATTGTATTGATGCCCGCTGAAATGGGCAGGGAGGAGTAAGGATGAATTTAAAGGGACGCGATTTTTTGAAATTACTGGATTTTACTCCTGAGGAAATTGTTTATCTTTTGGATCTTGCGTCAGAGCTCAAGGACAAGAAGAAAAAAGGGATTCCTGTTGATACGCTCAGGGGCAAAAACATTGCGTTGATTTTTGAAAAAACAAGCACGCGCACCCGGTGTGCCTTCGAGGTGGCAGCCCATGATCTTGGGATGGGGACTACATACTTGGATCCGGCCGGCTCACAAATCGGAAAAAAGGAGAGCATTGCAGATACGGCCCGGGTACTGGCGGGAATGTATGAGGGAATCGAATACAGGGGATTTGATCAGGAGATTGTGGAGGAGCTTGCCCGGTATGCCAAGGTCCCGGTCTGGAATGGTCTTACCAATGAATTTCATCCCACCCAGATGTTGGCGGACCTATTGACCATACGGGAGCATTTTGGGCATCTGAAAGGAATCAGGCTTACCTTTATGGGAGACGCCCGCTATAATATGGGCAATTCGCTTATGGTGGCCTGCGCTAAAATGGGAATGCATTTTACGGCCTGCACCACAGAGAAATATTTTCCTTCCAGGGAACTGTCAGATCAGTGCAGGGATATTGCTAGTGAGACGGGAGGAAGCATTACCTTTACGGAGGACCCCGGGTGCGGCACGAAGGGCGCAGATGTGATCTATACGGATGTGTGGGTATCTATGGGGGAGTCGGATCAGGTTTGGGAGGAACGGATCAGAGAGCTTTCCCCGTACAGGGTTACGAGAAGCATTATGGAAAATGCGGGAGAAGGAGCTGTATTTATGCATTGCTTGCCTGCTTTCCACGATCTGAAGACTGTGATCGGCGAACAGATGGGGGAGCGTTTCGGCATTATGGAGATGGAAGTGACCGATGAGGTGTTTGAATCCTCTCAGTCACTGGTTTTTGAGGAGGCGGAAAATCGTATGCATACGATTAAAGCGGTGATGGCGGCCACATTATGAAAAAAGAGATTTTAGGGATTTTGAGAATAAGGGACGGATTCGTTTCAGGACAGGAGCTGAGCCGGCTTTTAGGAGTGTCCCGGACGGCAATCTGGAAGACTGTTGAGCAGCTGAAAAAGGAAGGATATGCCATTGAAGCTGTGAGAAACAGGGGGTATTTGCTGACAAATGCCGACGACGTGTACAGTCAAAATGAGCTGGAGCAGAGAATAGTGACGAAATGGGCAGGAAAGCCGGTTTCCTTTTATGAGAGTGTGGGTTCCACCAATATACAGGCAAAAATAGATGCGGAAAACGGTGCTTCCCACGGAACACTGATTGCCGCGGAGATGCAGACAGCAGGCAGAGGCAGGCGGGGACGGGAGTGGAACAGTCCTCCTGGAAGCAACCTTTATTTTTCCCTGATTCTGAAGCCGGATTTCCCGCCGGCTGCGGCCTCTATGCTTACTTTGGTGATGGCCTTCGCCATTGCCCGGGGAATAGAAAGCACGGCGGATGAAGAAGGAGTTCCTCAGAACGGCAGAAAGCCTGCAGAGATTAAATGGCCCAATGATATTGTAATTAACGGCAAAAAGGTTTGCGGAATTCTCACTGAGATGAGCGCGGAGAGGGACTACATTCATTATGTGGTGATCGGCTGCGGCGTCAATGTGAGAAAGCAGGACTTTCTGCCGGAGGTTGCTGCAAAGGCCACTGACCTGGAAAGTGAATTTGGGAAAAAAATCTCCAGAAGCCGCCTGCTGGCCAATATTATGAAAGCGTTTGAGTCGGAATATGATATTTTTCTGGAAAAGAAGACTCTGGAAGACTTGAAGGACAGATATAATGCCATTCTGGTAAATAGAAACAGAGAGGTCTGTGTGCTTGACCCGAAGGGGAAATACAGCGGAGTGGCCGGGGGCATTAATGAATTGGGAGAGCTGCTTGTGGAGCTGCCTGACGGCGGTGTGAAACAGGTTTATGCGGGAGAGGTATCCGTGAGAGGTATTTACGGCTATGTGTAAATCGGGGGTCTCGGCAGAGTCAGAACGCTATGGAATTAGAGGGAAACATGGATGAGAAAAGAGTGGTGCTGTGCGGCGCCAATGCCTACGATAAAAAGTATTATTTCAATGGGGCTTTTAATGGCATCCCGGACTCCATAAAGGACGAGCTCCGTATTATCTGCGTGCTGTTTACGGAGGAGGTGGGGGGAATTTTTACTATTGTATTTGAAGAGGATGGTTCCCTGTCCTTGGAAACAAGCGCAGAGGAGGACGATATTTATTATGACGAGATATCCAGCGGGCTTTTGGTGTCAGAAATTCGGAGAAAGCGCCGGGAGTTGCTGCAGTCCCTAAGCCTTTATTACAGAGTCTTTATTTTGAAGGAAGACTTTACGGAGATATTGAAGGAGGAAGAAGAGTCGTGATTTTAGTGATAGATGTGGGAAATACCAATATGACGCTGGGGGTCTATTCCGGTGACCGACTGGAAGCTACCTTTCGCCTTATGACAAAAACGCCCAGGACTTCCGACGAGTACGGCGTAATGCTAACGCAGCTTTTAAAGAATTATGGGATTGAGGCAAAAACACTGGAGGGAACCGTAATTGCAAGCGTTGTGCCGGATGTTATGCATTCTTTTACAAGCGCTATCATCCGCTATACGGAGACAAAACCGTTGATCGTCGGACCCGGCATAAAAACCGGCATTAAGGTGGTTACTGAAGATCCCAGGGCGATTGGGGCGGACAGGATTGTGGACGCAGTGGCCGCCTATGAAAAGTACGGCGGGCCGGTTTTGGTGCTGGATTTTGGAACGGCCACAACATATGATTTGATTACGGAAAAGGGAGAATTTGCCGCCGGAATAACTGCGCCGGGCATCCGTATCAGCTCTGAGGCCCTGTGGAAGCAGACTGCCAAGCTGCCCAATATTGAGATCAAAAAGCCTAAGTCCATACTTGCCCAGGAAACCATTAGCAGCATGCAGGCGGGACTGATGTACGGTCAGATTGGGCAGACAGAGTACATTATAAAAAAGGTGAAAGAGGAAAGCGGCCTTTCGGATTTAAAGGTTGTGGCCACCGGAGGGCTTGGAAGAAGCATCGCGGACGAGACCGACTCCATAGATATTTATGACAGCGCATTGACCCTGGAAGGGCTGCGTATGATTTATGACAAGAACAGGATGAAAAAATGAGCAGATTGAAGATTGGCAGCGTTACTTTGGAAAATAATGTAATTTTTGCTCCAATGGCAGGTGTTTCAGACCTGCCATTTCGTCTGCTCTGCCGAGAGCTGGGAGCCGGAATGACATGCATGGAGATGGTGAGCGCAAAGGCAATATATTACAATAATAAAAATACGGAGAGCCTTATGGAGATTCATCCCAAGGAATCCCCGGTTTCCCTGCAGCTTTTTGGCTCTGACCCCGTGATTATGAGCGAGATGGCAAAAAGGATTGAGGAACGGCCCTTCTCCGTATTGGACGTAAACATGGGCTGCCCCGTGCCAAAGGTAGTGAATAACGGAGAGGGCTCCGCCCTTATGAAAAATCCAAGACTGGTGGGAGAAATTCTGGAAAGCCTGGTAAAAGCGGTGAAAAAGCCGGTGACGGTAAAAATACGAAAGGGATTTGACGAGGAGCATGTCAACGCTGTGGAGATAGCCAGGATAGCGGAGGCTTGCGGTGTGGCGGCAGTAGCAGTGCACGCAAGAACAAGGCAGCAGTATTACAGCGGGAAGGCCGACTGGGACATTATTCGCGCTGTGAAGGAGGCGGTAAAGATTCCGGTACTGGGAAACGGGGATGTGGACAGCCCCCATGCGGCAAAGGAAATGCTTCTTCAAACGGGTTGTGACGGCATTATGATTGGGCGGGGAGCCCAGGGAAATCCATGGATTTTCAGAGAGGTGCGGGAATATCTGGAGAACAAAGCGATTCCCGCCCGGCCGGACAACAAAGAAAAGAGAGAGTTGATTGAACGCCATGCCAGGCTGCAGCTGGAATATAAGGGGGAATACACGGGAGTGAGAGAAATGAGAAAGCATCTTCAGTGGTATACTGTGGGAATGCCTCATTCCGCCCGCTTTCGCCAGATGATCAATTCCATGGAAAGCATGGAGGAATTGCTTCAAGGCGTGGAGGAAATTTTCCAAGGTTAGGAAAAGGGATTTTCTGCATAGCCTGCCCCTTCATAGCATATATTTATGCCATGGACAGGATCATTTATTTTTATGGGACAAGAAAACATGCCGGGGAAATCCGGCAGGAAGAGGGCGGGGAGCCCTGTAGAATTTATCGATACCGCCGGAAGGACTATGAATTGATCAGAGTGGGGTTGGAACCGTGGATACTCAGACGCTGGGAGACGGCGGAGGATGAAGGGGTTCTGTTGGCCCGGTCAGGAGATGGAGGGCGTTTTGGAAAAAAAGAAGAAGTCATTGGGGAGAAAAGAAGCCTTTGGAGAGGAATTTCGGAACGGCTGTACAGGCCGCTTGCGAAAAAAAAGTATGAGAGAGCTCTCCGGGAGGAAAATGATTTCTGGCGGAAAACCTTAGGAGGAATGGTCGGAATGATTGCGGAGACTATAGGAAATTCTTGGGAGGATTGCTTTTATTCCTGTGATGAGTCCTTGAGAAAACTGTTTGAGCCGGGAGAGGGGAAGAATCATCCCGCACGGGAAGTATGGGAGAGCGTGTGGAGAGTTCCAGAATTTGATGCTTTCCTGGAAACACAGTGGGTGGAGCACATGTTGGAATACGCCGCTCTTCCCCACTTTCTGATTCTTGGCTATCATCCGGCGATTCTGAATCCTTTGTGCGGCCATGCACAGAAGATGAAAAGTCTGAAATGGATATTGCCCAAGCGGTACTGGGAAGAAGAGCTTCAGGATTTTGTGGAGGACTTTTACCAGGAATATGGACTGGCCGTGGCTGTGGAACTGCTGGAGGAAGGCATATCCTTCAAGCGGGCAGGCATTGCCTCCAGAATGCCCGTAAATATTCTGGATTTTTCGGGAGAAGCAAAAATTCCTTCAGGAAATATTGAAAAAGACAGCATTTGGTTGGATATGGACTCCATGGAAGAAAAGCAGCGAAGACTGGAGAGAAGAAACACGCAGGTTCACTATTTTTCGCTGAAAAAGGAATGGAAACAGCCCGTACTGCCTTGACACTGTTGATAAAAATGGGTATAATACGGGAGTTAATCAGGGTTAATTCGTTTATGTGATAAAATGACGCCGGGAACCAATATCGATGACGGAGTCATGAATTAAAAACAGGAAGGTGTTTGTAATGCAGGAGAAGAAAAACATTTTGACTTATGAGGGGCTCAGAAAATATGAGGATGAGCTGCATGAACTGAAGGTTGTGAAGCGACAGGAGGTTGCACAGAAAATCAAGGAAGCCAGAGAGCAGGGGGACTTGTCTGAAAATGCGGAGTATGATGCCGCAAAGGATGAACAACGGGATATTGAGGCGAGAATTGAGGAATTAGAAAAAATTCTCAAGAATGCGGAGGTTGTTTTAGAGGACGAGGTGGATCTGGACAAAATCAACATCGGCTGCAAGGTGAGGATTCTTGACCTGGAGTACAGCGAGGAGCTGGAGTACAAAATTGTGGGTTCCACAGAGGCGAACAGCTTAAAGGGTAAGATATCCAATGAAAGCCCGGTTGGAAGAGCGCTGATTGGCAAAAAGGTGGGAGATACTGTGGAAGTGGAGACCCAGTCCGGAGTGTTTTCCTATAAAATTCTGGAAATTCAAAGAGGTAATTAACATACGGACAGAAACAGATAAGGAGTGAAAAAGGTGGCAGAAGCACAAAATCCCAGGGTGGAGGAACAGGATATCAGTCAGCTTCTTAAGGTCAGGCGGGAAAAGCTGGCAGCTTTACAGGAAGCGGGAAAGGATCCCTTTCAGATTACAAAATATGACGTAACCCATCACAGCACGGACATTAAGGAACATTATGAGGAGCTGGAGGGCAAAACCGTGCGCGTTGCGGGGCGCATGATGTCCAAACGCGTCATGGGCAAGGCATCCTTTTGCAATATTCAGGATCTGCCCGGCAATATTCAATCCTACGTTGCCAGAGACAGCATCGGAGAGGAATCATACGCCGACTTTAAGAAATACGACGTGGGGGATATTATAGGGATTGAAGGTCAGGTGTTTAAGACAAAGACGGGGGAAATATCTGTACATGCGGCCTGTGTGACTCTGCTTGCCAAAAGCTTGCAGATTCTTCCTGAGAAATTCCATGGACTTACAAACACGGATATCCGCTACCGCCAGCGCTATACGGATTTGATTATGAATGCGGAGGTAAAAGATACCTTTGTGAAGCGTTCCAAAATTATCAGCGCTATCCGCCGTTATCTGGAGGAAGAGGGCTTTCTTGAAGTAGAGACTCCCATGCTGGTGTCAAACGCCGGTGGTGCGGCCGCAAGACCTTTTGAAACCCATTATAATGCCCTGGATGAGGATGTGAAGCTTCGCATTTCTCTGGAGCTGTATTTGAAGCGCTTGATCGTAGGCGGAATGGAAAGAGTTTTTGAAATTGGTCGTGTATTCAGGAATGAAGGTCTTGATACCAGGCATAATCCGGAGTTTACTCTGATGGAGCTTTATCAGGCATACACAGATTACTACGGTATGATGGATCTGACGGAAAATATGTTCCGCTATGTGGCACAGGAGGTCTGCGGAGCCACTCTGATTCCCTATGGAGGGGAAATGATTGATCTGGGCACACCCTTTGAACGTATTACCATGGTGGAAGCAGTGAAAAAGTATGCAGGCGTGGACTTTGACCAGATTCCTGACACGGAAGCTGCAAAGAAAATTGCGGATGAAAAAGGGGTTCATTATGAGGCGCGCCATGCAAAGGGGGATATTCTGAATTTGTTCTTTGAGGAATTTGCTGAAGAGCATCTGATTCAGCCAACCTTTGTGTTGGATCATCCGGTGGAGGTTTCCCCGCTTACCAAGAGGAAGCCGGATAAGCCCGACTATGTGGAGCGCTTTGAGCTGTTCATTTACGGACGTGAGATGTGCAATGCTTATTCAGAGCTAAATGATCCCGTTGACCAGAGAGAACGGTTCAAGGCCCAGGAGGCTGCTTTGGCTGCCGGAGATGAAGAGGCCAACACCACTGACGAAGATTTTATGAACGCTCTGGAAATTGGCATGCCTCCTACCGGAGGCATCGGTTACGGCATTGACAGGCTGGTGATGCTTTTGACGAATTCTCCGGCAATCAGAGATGTGCTGCTTTTCCCGACGATGCGCTCCATGGATTAATGAAATCCGCTGTTTATGGAATGTTTGCGGACGTTTTCTGTACCATTATTTTGATTTTGTACCAATTTTGTACCATTTGGATTAAAAAATATGTGGATTTATGTAGAGTTAGATGATAGGGAGTCGTAATTGGCTCCCTATTTCTTTTTGATGATTTTTGCTATATGATAAAAGAAAAAGCAGGAGGTATTTATATGGATGAAGCACAGGATTTAGGAGAGAGAATCATTAGGACGTTTGATTTTATTTATGAGATTAATGATGATTACTATATATTGGGGCGAAATTGCTTTAGAATTTGTACAGATTTGGAGATTGGCGTTTATAAGGTGTTTAAAGACGCTCTTGACGGAAAAGAGGAAAAATATATTATCGAGCAGTACAAACGAGTCAGAAAGTATCATCTGATTGCCAGCCTAGCAGCAGGATTAGGGACGGGGAACTTGTAGAATTTGTTCAAGGTCTTAGTGAGGGGGATTCGGAAGCATTAAGCATACAAGTTGATAGGGCAGAATCGTATGCTCAAATTTCGTATCAATAATGTTCAGTTGATGAAAAAATAATCACAAATTAGCACTCACCTCTTGACAGTGCTAACAATTCTATATATAATATAATTGTCAGTAGCGCTATTGTTGATTTATAGATAAATAGCCAAATATTAAAATGTACCTTTAAAATTGCATAGGGTTCATCAATAAACATAGAGTTTATTAGATTTGCATTCTAGGCATCCAAAGGTTGGGTGCCTTTTTTAATCTAAGCAGAATTGGTGCATGAGTAGTATGTGGCAATAACAAATTATGGAGGATTTCGATGATTAAATCAAAATTAACTGTACCTGGTAGTCATACGCTATTACCAATCGTGGCATTAATATTGCAAAGGTTTGGGGGAAAGGCTACAAAAAATCAAATTGTATTTGCTGTAATGTCCTATTGTAATCTGCCTTATGAATTATATGATAAAGCTCGTAATGAGACAGGATGGGCAGGAACATATCTGAGAAAGATAGGATTTTTAAAGGATTCAAAGAGGGGTGAATGGGCACTAAAAGACGATTATATGAACAAGAGCTTTGATGAACTAAAAAAGATTTCCTATAGGTTGTATGACGAAAGTTTAGGACGGATATAAGGACTCATAGGCACTTCAAGAAAGGAGTGCCTCACTGAAATGTGTTGAATGAGTAGATAAGTAAGCATGGAAGGCTAAAGGATGCCGTATGTTAAATCTGTACCACTTGAAGCAAGAAATATGTAGGTTGATAATCATGTGAAGAAATTGAAAATGGTTTAAGTAAAAGGGAATATCCTGTATTTGGCAGGATATTCTCCTTTTTAAGAAAAAAAGCAAACACTTGAAAGTTTTGAATTGTTATGTTACTATTTACCCGTTGGAGATAATAAAGGTTGATTAGCGAAAGGAGGACTTACCATGCAGAAGAATAAAAGAATCCAAAACAGAATAAAGAAACTGACAATCAAGGGTACGGAAGTCCTTTCGTATTACAGATAAGACTTGTTTTATTTATGTGGCAGAAAGTTATGAGAAAATATTTCTGTTGCCGTAATAGCTGTATAGAGAGGATTCGCAGACTGCACCTTTGGGGTGCTTTTTTTGTGCCTATTTTTAAGGAAAAAGTGTGAAACTATAAATTTTACATGCTGAGTAAGAATGGAGAATTATTATGAAAACAGTAAAAGGCATTTATGCTGAAGCAAAAATATTTACAGATGACGTGGAAAGGTATGCACAGGCGCAGGTTAAGATGATATGCGATAATGAGGTTGCAGATGGAAGTACAATCTGTATGATGCCGGACATTCATCCCGGAAAAGTTGCTCCGATCGGGCTTTCCATGACAGTGACGGATAAAGTAATTCCGCAGCTTTTGGGCGTGGATATAGGCTGTGGGATGACCTGTGTAAAACTAAATAAAAATAATGCGGAGTTCCAAAAGATGGATAAGGTCATCCAGAAAAATGTGCCCTCAGGATTTACCATACGGAAAGTGCCTCACCACATGGCGGAGGAATTTTCTTATGAAGATCTTCACTGTATCAGACATATCAACCAGGACAAAGCTGACAGAAGCCTTGGCACACTGGGTGGCGGAAACCACTTCATAGAGCTTGATAAAGGAACTGACGGAAGTCTGTATCTTGTGGTGCATACGGGAAGCCGGCATCTGGGCGAGGAAGTGGCAGAGTATTACACGAAGCTTGCCAATACCTGCCTGAAAGAACAGGGAAAGGAAATTCCCTATTATATGAGTTACCTAGAAGGGGAAAATAAAAAGGCATATATGGAAGATGTACAGATCATCCAGCGTTATGCTGCTCTAAACAGGCAGGTCATTGTCAGGGAGATTTTAAAGGGAATGAAGTGGAAAGCGGTGGAGCAGTTTTCGGTGGCACATAATTATCTGGATGCTTCCGGCATACTCCGCAAAGGTTCGATTTCTGCCCAAAAGGGAGAAAAGGTGGTCATCCCGGCGAATATGAAAGAGGGGATTATCTTAGGCATTGGAAAAGGCAATGCAGAGTGGAATTATTCAGCGCCCCACGGTGTCAACGCCAGTGATAAAATGAAAGAAAACGCCGAGGAAAAAATGTAGGTTTATGGCGAAACGAAAAATAATAT
>CALWRA010000019.1 GCA_944383825.1 uncultured Acetatifactor sp.
AAGTATTGTTGGGATTGCAAGTACCGCAGGTGTAGCTGCACACTGCGATGTTTTACAAAATATAGCGTTGCCGATTTGGTGGAAAATGAAAATCTTCAATTTGCTTACAAAAGGTCAAAACAAACTTTGCAAGCAGTGCACGTGTGTACACACATCGTGCGTTTTGCAAATTTCAGCGAAGCTGATTTTTGCAAAAGCTTGTTGGGAAGCATCCCAAACCCTTTGACGATTTTTTCAAAATCGGCTACGCTCCTGCGGAGCTGACATCATTTCAGATGGGAAAGAGAAAGCAGAATTTTTTTAATGCCTTCGTAAATTTCTTCCTGATTCTTTTTGATTTCTTCGATATCAGCTTCGTAGATGTTACCTGTTGTGTTGAGCTGTTTGGCAATCTGGTTTTCACTGTTGGATATTCGTTTCATTTTGGAAGTCAGCTCACGGAGTTCAGGCATATCCAAATTCACAACATACCCATCGATTACCATTTTTCGAATATAGGCACTCATGTTGTCTGTTCCCATTTGCGCCATTTTCTTTCTTATCAACTCGTATTCTTGATCGTTCACAAAAAACTTTATCTGCTTTGGACGAACCCTGTTTCTGTTATCTGGCAAAAATGCTCACCATCCTTTACAGTTCAAGCATGTCCGGAAACGCTTCTTTTCGCATAATGCCCCACATTTTGTCGATGTAGGACAGCGTGTAGAAATTCTCGTAATAATGGTAATAGAACGCACCCTTCAAGGTCATGGCGTACATGCCGTTTTCTTCGGTCACAAACCGCAGTCGCTTGGCAGCCCAAAGCTCGAAGCCATACATCTTTTTCAGTGGCACACCAAAAAACCGTTCAAAGTCCTTTGCATTTACCTTAGTGCTATATGCTGTCCAGAACAGCCAGTAAATCATTCTCTGTCGCTTTGTAAAACGGATTGTAAGAGAAGTAGCCAGCGTCTCTCTGCCGATTCTCTCACAATAGGATGCTATATCAAATGTATTGATCTTAAACTGATTTCTCAGCAGGGTTGTTGCGGAACAACCAAAGCCAAGGAAGTTGTCTCTTGTCATAGAGGAGTAGTTTGCTTCTGGTTCACTGGAGAATGTCCAAATGGAGTTGCGGGAATACCCCTTGCTCATGCAATACCTTGTAATACTGTCCAACAGCTCTCGCTTTTCTTTTTTAGGCATGGTCTTTACCGGGCTTGCCGTAAAGGTAAAATCAATAAACGGATAAATAGCAACATGATTTGCACCCAGAGAAAAGGCTTCGTCGATGTCAGACTTCAAATCATCATAGGTTTGCTCAGGGAGTGCAAAGATAAAGTCCATCGAAACAGTTTCAAACCTCACTGCATCCAATGCTTTTTTCATTGCGTGGGTATCAACGGTCTTTCTTCCAAGGATACTCTGATATTTATTGCGGAAAGACTGAATGCCAATGCTGACCTTGGTTACACCGGCAGCCTTTAACACCGCAAGGACTTCCTCCGTCACATTTTCTGGATGCAGCTCCAGACCAATTCCCTCTGTGATGATAAAATGCTCGTTCAGGGCATCGATAATCTCACCGATACGGTCAGCCGCCAAAGCCGGTGTGCCACCGCCAAAATATAAGCTGGTTACTTTTTTCTTGCCTGGATACTGATTTCCTACAAGGTGGATTTCCTTGAGTAAGGAATCTATGTATCTGTTGCAAAGTTCTTTGGAATAGCCAACCTTGCAATAAGGGCAGAAATTGCAGATGCTTTTACAAAACGGAATATGAACATATAGTCCAAGGTTTTCACAATCTGCAAATGGTAGCTGTTCGTCATATTCATTTTTGAATGTAAATGGCTTGACCGATCTGGTCAGCCACATTCGTGTCAGATTCGTAATGATACTCATAGTTCACCTAAATGTACTTTAGATATGTTCGAAGCATTTCGAATATAATTTTTGGATTACCTCTGAACAGAAGTGTGTACTCAGCCACAAAGAAATAGCCGCATTGTTCGCACAGTCCTGGAACCTCGATACAGCGTCCGCAGGTGGACAACTTTCCGTTCTCCATGACAACACACTGATAGCAAGGCGTCGGGAAACGGTTCTCAATGAGATACGGAAAAGCACTTTTCAAATTGAATACCGGCGCACCTTCCTTCATCATCTGGGTGATGGCAGCGCAGCAAGCAGCTTTTTCTTCCGTCGTAAGAGCCAACTCCTTTGTATCTGGGTAAGGTGTGTGGAAATTGAAGGATACTGCTCGGACATTCTTTGTGTCACGGGCAGTGATGCAGACATCTCGTACATAGTCCTTGTTGATCTGGTTGATGGCCATATAGAAGCAAATGTTGTCTGCGGTGGCATTGCTTATGTTCTTCATAATGATGTCGTATGTATCGCCACGGATTTCATTGTGACGCTGCTTATCACCATCCAAGCTGAGAAGAATCAAGTCGGCTTCTGGAAGATCAATGGGGAATGTTCCGTTCGTCACCACATTGACGATGAGAAATCCCATCTGCTTAGCTTCGATCACTAAATCACGGAGATTACGCTCTCCGTCTTTCCAGAGGAAGGTTTCACCGCCGCAGAAAAACAGAATGCGAATGCCCATATCATAAAGCTGCTGCATTTCATTTCGGATTTGCTCATATGGATAGATAACCGCTGTAATATTGTTGACCGAACAATGTTTGCAATGCAGATTGCATTTGTCAGTCACGATAACCGTACCCAAAATAGGTTCCTTTTTTCCAAATAAGATTGTTTTCACACCAAATGTGGCGAAATGAAAAAAAGATGATAATCTCATATTTTTTCTCCATAGTGCAATAATTGTTTTATGTGTGGACACACATCTATTGTATCATGAGGCTACGACGATTTTCAAGATAGTACGGTGGAATCCAACACATTAAAGTGTAGCATTTTTGAAAATACGCCCCAAGTTGACCTTGGGGCGTGTGCAAATCAATCAAGCGATTTGTATTCTGTTACTGCCTTTAGATAGGCTTTGGGATTGCCGCATAATATCAAATTAGCGTATGCAGCAGGGTCATTATAGATCAGATAGTCGAGTTCCGACTGTTGATACATATTGTTTACCACTTCATTTTCCACAGCAATAGTGTCGATAGAAACCATGCTGCCGTCTGAAAAGCAAAGCTCTACACAAGCAGTATCAAGGTTAAATTCACAAGATAACAGGTGTTTCATGGTAAATACCTCCGTAATTCTAATATTTTGTTGCAAAAAAGAACGATGCCGGTCATGCGACTCGACATCGTTCTTTTCGTTGTTGTTTCCAACCCTGTCAGACAGATGCCGTAAAATAGTAATTTTTTAGAATTACTGTCTTACGAGCACCCATCTAAGGATAAAGAGCTTTTTTCACAGGTACAGACTGAATCATTAGCCGCGGGATACAGCAGCCAACCATAGATTTAGCCCCGGGGATCCGGGGCTAAATCTATGGTTGGGGGATATTTTCAATAATACTTCACCTTATTTATAATTGTCTCTTAGTCGCAGGCAGCTCTGAACTGATTCCATATTTCCGCGTGCAGATCCTCCGCTTCCTGGGAAACATTTTGAACAATCTCCCCTTCTGCGGCATCCTCGGGCAGAACGATAAATTCCCTCATTTCATCGGATATATATTCCTCCGCCGCTTTATTGGTGCAGTAATACCCGATATATTCAAAACAAGCCGCCGCATTTTCCGGTCGGTTAATAAAATCAATAAAGGCATATGCCGCATCCGGGTTTGGTGCGTCGGATGGTATAAAGCCCGCCATAATGCCAAACCCCAGACCCTCCTCAGGATAGACCACCTTGAGATCCTCTCTGGCATTCATGGCCATATAAACCTGGGAGGTATACAGAAAGGCTGCCGCCACCTCGCCGCTGACAATAAAGTCCTGGGTGTTGCTGTCGTTAATAACCCTGATATTGGGCGCAAGCTCCAAAAGCCTTTCTCCCGCCTGGCGGATCACGTCCAGATCCTCTGTGTTAAAGGACTCTCCCATGGTTTTCAGAGTAATGCCGTTGATCACACGATAATTGGCAGTAATAGCCACATTGTCCTCCAGGGCAGGGTTCCACAGATCCGCATAGCCGGTGATCTCCACATCCGTCAAAGCCGGATCATAGACAATCAGAGGAATGCCCGCTCCATAGGGAACCGTATATTCATTGTTCGGATCATAAAACTGGGACATAAATACGGGATTCAGGTTCCCATAATTCTCCAGTTTGGATGTGTCCAGCTTCTGCGCCAGTCCTTCCGCGATCACAAGCTCCAGAATATAATCATCCGCAATCACAAAATCATAATCGCCTCCCTGGGTCTCCTCCAGTTTCGCCAGCATATCTTCATCATAGTCAAAGTTGGAATAGTTGATTCGTACGCCCGTCTCCTCCTCAAAGGCCCTTAAAATCTCCTGAGGGAACATGCCATCCCAAGTATAAAGATTCATCTCTCCTCCGATCAAGGTTTCCGGCTCACTGACTGAAGACTCTTCAGCCAAAGAGTCGGAGGCCTCCTGAGAGGAGGTATTTTCTCCTCCGCAGGCGGTAAGAGACATGAGCATCGTTGACAGCATCAGCAGTAGTGCAATTCCTTTTTTCATAATGATACCTCCCTGCCCGCTTATCCGGGCGTTCATTCAATCAATATATTTGAAAGCTCCTTCCAAATATCGTTTCAAAGTGTTTTACGCTATTTTATTCTTATCTGCGCCCCGGATTTTTCGTCCCAAATCTTTTGCTGTGCTTCCTTCCCAAAAGAGCCGATACTGCAAGCAGCAGGATGACGGCTGCGAGCATCAGCGTAGCCAGCGCGTTGATTTCAGGGGTCACCCCCGTTTTCAGCTTGGTATATATTTTTACGGGCAAAGTGTTCACCGTGGGGCCAGTCACAAAGATACTGATCACCACATCATCAAAGGACATGGCAAAAGCTAACAGTACACCGGACCAAATGGCAGGTGCAATCAGCGGCAGCGTCACATCAAAAAATACTCTCAGCGGAGACGCCCCCAGATCCCGGGCCGCCTCCTCCAGGGCTTTGTCCATTCCCACAAGCCTTGCCTTTACCATGGAATACACATAAGGAATACAAAAAGCAGTATGGGCAATTACTAAAGTTACCATACCAAAAGGCAGCCCCATGAGCGAAAACAGCGACAAAAAAACCATCCCCATGATAATCTCCGGTATCATAATGGGTATTGTAGAAACATATGCCATGGCGTCATTCAATCTGCTTTTTTTCCGGTACATTCCAAGGGCGCCCGTAACACCTATGATTACAGCCCCCAGACAGCTCAATACGGCCAGAATCAGACTGTTAAGCAGCGCTTCTCCCATATCCCTGTCCCGAAAAAGCTCCCCGTACCACTTAAGGGAGAATCCCTCCCAGACCGAAGATATTCTGGAAGCATTAAACGAATAAACCACTGTTAGCAGTATGGGGATGTAAGTGATGACCGTAATGACGCCCACATATACAAAGGGCCATTTTTTTCTCTTCACATGAATCCCTCCAATTCCTTTGTTCCTGTAATTTTTCTGTACAGCCGAATCATAAGGGATGTCAATATCATAAGAACAGCCGACAGCGCCGCCGCAAAGGGCAGGTTTCTGCCCTTGGTAAGCTGCTCCTGAATCACGCTTCCCACCAATACGATCTTATTCCCTCCCAGAATATCCGCAATGAAAAAAAGTCCCATGGAAGGAATAAAGGACAGCACCACGCCGGACAGGAGCCCCGGCAGGGTCAGCTTAAAGCTCACGGTCCAAAAGGCCATAAAAGAAGACGCTCCCAGATCCCGAGCCGCCTCCACAAGCGTAAAATCCAGCTTCTCCGCACTGGAATAAACCGCCAGTATCATAAAGGGAAGCAGCGCATAGATCATCCCCACCACAACTGCCGGGTAGGTGTAAAGAAGCTTCAGCGGTTCTTCTGTAATGTGCAGCCCCATGAGCACCCTATCCAGAACCCCATTGCTGCGAAACATTATAATCCAGCCGTACATACGGATCAAGGCGCTTGTCCAAAAGGGTATCATGATAAGAAGCATCATCCGTCTCTTCCAGACATCGCTCATTCTGGCCATAAAATAGCCGTAAGGGTATCCGATCATTACAATCAGCCCGGTGGACAGAAACGCCAGCTTCAGGGACTCCACAAAAGTGTTCAGATACAGCGGTTCCAGAATTCTCCCATAATTATCCAGGGTAAAATCAAAGTCCACTCCCCAGACCTCCGCCCTGCTCAAAAAGCTTAAAAGAAACATATATAAAATAGGCAGCGCCACAAAAAGCAGGGTAAAAATATAGATTGGCGCCAGCAACAGCCAGTTACCTTTTCTCTTCATGCGCTTCCTCCCTTACCTTCCGCCATCCTCGACCGCAACCGCATGCTCCGGCCTCCAGCCGATTCTTACCCGGCTCCCTACTTGTATATCCGCGTCTATCCCAAATCGGCTGGCAGTAATTTTTTGTCCATCCGCCAGGGAAAACAGGATTCTCAGCTGCCCTCCTGCAAAGGACTTTTCTTCCACGGCCGCCTCGTGGGTGCAGAATTCCTCTCCGTCCATAAGAATGTTTTCCGTCCGAATAGCCACGGTATGTCCATCCAAGTGAAGGATGTTGGCGTTCCCCACAAAATCCGCCACATAGCTTGTTCTGGGATGATAATAAATCTCATTGGGCGTTCCCACCTGCTCCAGAACGCCCTCATTCATCACAGCGATCCGGTCAGACATATTGATGGCCTCCTCCTGATCATGAGTAATGTAGATAAATGTAATCCCCAGCTGCTTCTGCAGACGCTTCAGCTCCAGCTGCATCTGTCTGCGCAGCTTCAGATCAAGGGCTCCCAGAGGCTCGTCCAGCAGAAGCACCTTCGGCTCATTGATCACCGCTCTGGCAATGGCAATGCGCTGCTTCTGACCTCCCGAGAGCTGATCCGGCATACGCTTTCCGTAATCCTCAAGCTGTACCAGCTTCAGCATTCTTTTCACCCGCTCTGCGATTTCTGCCTTGGGAACCTTTTTTAATTTCAGCCCATAGCCCACATTATCCGCCACATTCATGTGAGGAAAAAGCGCATAATTCTGAAAGACAGTGTTTACGCTGCGTTTATTGGGTTCCATTGCAGTGATGTCCTGTGCCTCCAAAAGCACCCTGCCCCGGTCCGGCGCTTCCAGTCCCGCAATAATACGCAGAGTGGTGGTCTTTCCGCATCCTGAGGAACCCAAAAGAGTGATAAATTCCGCTCTGTGTATGTCCAGATCCACCCCCCGGAGTACCCCCGTGCCGTCAAATGCCTTGTGCAGATCCTTAAGTTGTAAGATAATATCGCTCATAATTCTTTATTCTCCATCACCGTCCGGCTTCCGTCACCGACTTATATTATCATATATTTCCCGATTTTTCCAGTGTTTCATCCGCAGGGCTGCAAAATCCTTCCTCAGCGTATCCACCCCCAAGTGATGGCCAGGTACTCTCCCAGGTAATACATGCCCCGAAGCCAAATAAACACTGCACCGGCAAAAAGAGGGACGGACATATCCTTCCTTTCTTCTGCCGCCATGGCTCCAAGACGCAGAATGACGCAAATCAGCAGCACCATGGTTCCAAAGGAGGCTCTGTCAGGATAATGAGGGGACAGAATCATTGCGCCCCAGGACAATAACGCACAGACCAGCAAAAGCATATTTCTCCTGCCCATATGCAGCTTAAGGGCTCTGCAGACCATAAGCATTCCAAGCAGCGCAAGCAGCGCGGGAAAAAGGTATTCCAGTAAGGCCCTGCTCTCAGCATACCCCCTCAGAAAGCACCTCCATAACAGACCGTACTGGTTTTCCTCCACTTGGGCGCTGCGCACATAATTACCGGGAGCTATGATCATCATGACACTGCCAAACAGGCAGGACACATTTCCCATAATCATCCAAGGACTGACGGGCCTTTTCTCTCTGCGGAGCAAAAGCATTACTCCAAGACTTGTAAGCCACACAGCCGGCCCCATATTTTCATTGCTCCATCCCGTCAGAATCCCCAGAGGCATAATCCACAGGCCGATGCCCGGAAGAGCCTTCACGCCCTGAGCCCGGCATGTCGGCTCCCGTCCGCCGCAAACGCCCTCGTCCGGCAGCTCCCTGAGATAACAAAATAAAAACGCCAGAATAAAAACCGTTATATACAGATAATTGGCCGCACCGGACTGCCAGAACATACTCATCCGCCAGTTGGCATTCAGGCCCAGAAGCATACCGCAGGCAGCAAAAAAAGCAGGAAGCCTTTTCTTTCCCGCCATCATGCAGATTATAAACGCCAGAAGAAAGGTAACCGTCGTATTCAGAACATCCGCCGCCTCTTCTCCGGCCAAAAGAATCAGCTGAAGGATGCCGTGAGTCATGCTCCTGCCGCCCCAGTGAAAATAATGCCAGACCTGGCTTACAACAATATCCCCCAGAGATTTTATGGGAGTCTCCTCCGAAAGAAGCGTGGAATACCACAGGTCGTCCATCATAAAGGGAATCGCCCTGTGGGTCGCATACATAGCGGCTGCCGTCACAAGCAGCAGACCCGCCGTTATTCCGGTCAGAATACGGCTCTTCTTTTCCTTCATTTCCTTCTTTCCTCACTACAGCCTCTGATCCTTCAGCTGCTGCTCAAAACGGCTTTCGATGAGCTCCAAAGCCATGGCATATTGCTGCATCTCCCTGCTGACCTTATCTTTATCGTCATACTCCTTTTTATAGCAGATTCTATGCTCCATGCTGGCCCAAAAGTCCATGGACATTGTGCGCAGCTGCACCTCCACCGGATAATATTCCATGGCGTCAAGACAATGAATGGGTACGCCAAACACGATATGAAAGCTGCGGTATCCGCTCTTTTTGGGCTGTTTGATGTAATCTGTTTCCTTAATCACAATCAGATCCGCCTGCCTCTTCAGGCATTGCACCAGATCATAAATCTCTTCCGGGAAATAGCAGATAACCCTAAGCCCGGCAATATCCATCAGATGATCCTTGGCATTCATTACGCTGTCAGTCAGCTGAAGTCTTTCCAGCTTTGCCTCAATGCTTTTTTTGTCCTTAATCCGATTTTGGATATGATGAATGGGCTTTCCCGTATCCTTGCTGTAAATACTATGGTTTAAAATCTCAAGCTTCGTCAGCATAATCTGGCTGACGTCCTCATAAGGTTTGATCAATTCATAATACTGCTCATTCGTCATTGGTTTTCCTGCCCGTTTTCAGCTATTTGGAGGCCGGCAAAATCCCGGCTCCACCTCTTCAGCATAGCTTAAAAATGTGAACGTTATATGAGCATTTTCTAAAATTTGGCTTATTTTTTCCTAAAACTGCAGAGCCTTGATTCTATTCACTGCTTCCACGGTATTTTCATAGCTACCAAAAGCTGTCAGACGAAAATATGTCTCACCGCTTGGCCCGAAACCTGAGCCCGGCGTGCCTACCACATTGGCGTTCTCCAGCAAATAGTCAAAGAACTCCCAGCTTGTCATTTTTCCGGGAGCCTTAAGCCAGATATAGGGAGCGTTTATTCCGCCCGAAACTGTATACCCGGCGCTTTTTAAGCCTTCCAGAATATATTTTGCATTATTCATATAATAGGCAACCTGTTTTCTCAGCTGCTCCCTTCCTTCCTCCGAGTACACGGCTTCTCCGGCTCTCTGTATAATATAGGGAGCTCCGTTATATTTGGTTCCGTGCCGTCTCGCCCAAAGGGAGTGCAGCGCTACGTCACCGCATTTCAGATCCTTCGGAACCACAGTAAAGCCCAGCCTCACTCCGGTAAAACCAGCGTTCTTGGAGAAGGAGCGAAGCTCAATGGCACAGGTTCTCGCCCCCTCGCATTCATAGATGCTGTGAGGCACATTCTCCTCAGAAATATATGCTTCATAGGCCGCATCATAAAGGATCACTGCCCCTACCTTGTTGGCATAATCCACCCATTCCTGAAGCTGATCCTTGTTCACAACGGCGCCGGTGGGATTGTTGGGGAAACACAGATAGATCAGATCCGGAGTTTTCTTCGGAAGCATGGGCGCAAAATTATTTTCTACCACACAGGGCATATAAATAACATCGCTCCAGGTTTCCGTTTCCTTGTCATACACTCCCGTTCTGCCCGCCATTACGTTGGAATCCACGTATACGGGATATACCGGGTCGCATACCGCAATTTTATTGTTCAGGCCAAAAATCTCCTGAATATTGGCGGAATCGCACTTGGCTCCATCGGATACAAATATTTCATCTGCGCTGATATTACAGCCTCTTTTTTTATAATCATTCTCCGCAATGGCATTTCGCAAAAAATCATACCCCAGATCCGGGGCGTATCCCCGAAAGGTTTCCGCACATCCCATTTCGTCCACCGCCTTATGCAGCGCCTCGATAATCACCGGGGCGAGGGGCTGAGTCACGTCTCCGATTCCGAGACGAATCACCCTTTTGTCCGGATGAGCCTTTGTGTATTCATTTACCTTTCTGCCAATGGTTGAAAAAAGATAGCTGCCGGGCAGCTTCAGATAATTGTCATTTAATTGAAACATTCCTGATCTCCTCTCTTATGTGGCGCTGCCGGGAACAAAAGCCACGTCTCCCTCAAATACCGTAACCGCCGGCCCTGTCATAAACATCAGATTCTGCCCGCTGTCCCATTCAATCGTCAGCTCGCCGCCTAATAGTTTAACAGTAATCAAGGAATCCGTCAATTGGTTCAGAACGCATGCCGCCGCCGCCGCGCAAGCGCCTGTTCCACAGGCCAGCGTCTCTCCTGACCCCCTCTCCCAAACGCGCATAAATATGGTCTTTCTGTCAATTATCTCCACAAATTCCGTGTTGATGCGGTTTGGAAAGCGCTTGTGGGTCTCAAAGGAGGGCCCGATCTTTTCAAGATTCAGGGACTTCACATTTTCGGCAAAAATCACCGCATGAGGATTTCCCATGGATACACAGGTCATCCTATATTCTCTTCCATCCACCTCAATCGGCTCGTTCACAACCCTTTCTCCGACCGCCTCCACAGGTATCAGCTTCGGTTTAAAAACAGGGCTGCCCATATTCACCCTCACCAGATTTACCTTCCCCCGGTCTTTTGGGACGCCTGCCTTTTTCTCCACCGTCAGATCCAGATATTTTATTTTGCCCGAGCTGATAACGCTGATACGCTTTGCGTCTGTCAATCCCCTGTCATATACATATTTTGCTACACAGCGGACGCCGTTGCCGCACATTTCTCCCCTGCTGCCATCCGCATTGTACATTTCCATCTCAAAATCCGCTTCGTCCGAAGGGTTAATAAAAATCAGGCCATCCGCACCCACCCCAAAGTGCCGGTCGCTCAGCCATTTTGCCAGACCGGGCTTTTCTTCCCCGAGAATCCGCTCTTCAAACCCGTTGACATAAATATAATCATTGCCGCAACCCTGCATTTTTGTAAATTTCATATAAGCACCCTTTCTTAATCTCTTTATGAACTTTTCATAATAGAAAGCACCATCTGAGCCGTCTCCACCAGGTTGGCGCCGCTGTCCATGCTGCATTTCTGCAGATACCGGTGAGCTTCCTCCTCCGTCATATGATTTCTGGCCATTAAGAGCTCCTTTGCATCCCTTAGTATCCGCTCCTGCCGGGCGCTCCTTTCCTTGGGCCTCTGCTTTCTGCGCCGCCTCCTGCGGTCAATGCCATCCGCCAGCATATTTACGGTGTCGATCAAATCATTGACCTTAAGAGGCATGGAAAGACAAACAATGTCATTGCCGTAGCACTCGCTAATCAGGCTCTGAGACGCCAAAAGCAGCATTTCAAAGCCATAGGGCAGGCATTCCTTCAGCTGGTCATAAACCATATCCTTCATCTTATATCCGCATATGACAATACCATCGCTCAGCCCATCCGCCCAGCTTATGGCCTGAGCCCCGGTAGTGCATACTCCCGTTACCTGGAAGCCGTTTCGCACAAGAATATTTTTCAGGCTTTTTGCGTCCTCCGGCTTCGGCAATGCCACAATGATATTCGTCACTCGCCCTCCTCCTTACTTATTATAGGTCTCTTGAAAGGGCTTTTCTAATATCTGTAGAGGTATTCCTGAATTTCCCACTCGGATACATGGGAGCGGTAACGATGCCATTCCGCCTCCTTGGCCTCAATATACTTTCCCGCCAGATGCGGCCCCAGCGCATCGCAGATAAAAGAGTCTTTTTTTAGCTCTTCCACCGCTTCGATCAATGTACCCGGCAGCTGTCGGATGTTCAGGCGTTCCCTCTCCTGATCCGTCATGCTGAAAATATTTCCCTCCACGCTGGAGGGAGGTTCTATTCTGTTTGCAATTCCGTCCAGACCGGCCCGCAGGCACACGGCCAGCGTAAGATACGGATTAGCCGCCGAGTCCGGGCTCCTGAGCTCAATTCTTGTCCCCTCTCCCTTAACGGAGGGAATTCGTATCAGAGGACTTCTGTTTGTTGCGCTCCATGCGATATATACGGGAGCCTCAAACCCCGGCACAAGCCGCTTATAGGAATTCACAAGAGGATTGGTGACGGCGGCCATTCCGCTGATATGCTTCATAATGCCTCCGATAAACCAGTGGGCTTCCCTGCTCAGTCCCATGGGATCGCCCGGATCCTCAAAAATATTTCTTCCTTCCTGGTGGAGAGACATATTAATGTGCATTCCCGAGCCGTTCACACCGTACTTAGGCTTCGGCATAAAGGTGGCGTGCAAGCCGTGACGCTTTGCAATGGTTCTCACCGCAAGTTTAAAGGTCATAATATTATCCGCCGTCACAAGCGCTTCATCATAGCGAAAATCTATTTCGTGCTGGGCGGGAGCCATCTCATGATGAGATGCCTCCACCACAAGTCCCATATCTTCCAGCGTCATCACAATATCCCGGCGGGCATTTTCCCCAAAGTCCAGAGGACCTATATCAAAGTATCCGGCCTGTTCATGCGTATCGGTAGTGGGCAGCGTATTTTCATCCGTATTGAACAGAAAAAATTCGCATTCAGGGCCTACTCGGAAGACATACCCCATTTTTTCAGCCTCCGCTATGGCTCTTTTCAGCACATACCGGGGATCTCCCGCAAAGGGTTCACCGCTGGGATAATGTACATCGCAGATCATTCTGGCTACCTTCCCCTGCTGAGGACGCCAGGGAAAAACCGCAAGAGTGGAGCAGTCTGGATACAGATACATGTCTGATTCCTCCACCTTCACAAACCCGTCAATGGCCGAGCCGTCAAACATGCACCTATTATCCAGCGCTCTTTCCAGCTGATTGGCCGTAATGGCTATATTTTTCAAATTGCCGAACATGTCCGTGAACTGGAGACGTATAAATTCCACATCCTCTTCCTGTACCAGTCTTATCACATCTTCCCTCGTATAGCCGTTCATAAAAATCCTCCATTCCTCAAAAGCCGGGAAAGCGCTTCACACTGCCTTTACATTATATTCCATAATAACAACCGCCCAGGTTTTTTGTCAATGACAAAGTAGAAATCGAATATTGCCGGCTTGATTCGCATATCTTTTAAAAAGAAAAAGCGTCCCTATTCGGACTCAAAGGAGAATACAGATGAGCGCAAAAACTAAAATCGTTGTACTTCACATGAAGGAGTTAATCTATACAGGTATTTTTGCCGCCCTTGGAATTCTTTTCATTGTGCTGCTGATTATCATGTTTCTGCCCGGCAAAAAGGAAGAATCAGAGAATGTGCCCGATGCCGGTGCTGCGGATGAAAGCATCTCCTCCGTTTCTGCCTCAGGCTCCGTCTACATACCCGGCATTTACACTACGGAGCTGATTCTGGGCGGGCAGTCCGTTGAGATAGAGGTCATTGTGGATGCGTCCTCCATCTCTTCCATACGCATGGTAAACCTGAGCGAAGCGGTGACAACCATGTACCCTCTGCTCCAACCCACCTTTGACTCCATCTGCGAGCAGATTTATGAGCAACAGTCTCTGGAAGAAATATCCTATACGTCGGACAATAAATATACCTCTCTGGTACTGCTGGAGGCCATAGAAGCCTCTCTCCATAAGGCCTCACCGGCTTCACCAGAGGGCGAAGAAACGCCGGAAACATAAAATTATCAAATAACAGTACTTATTTCCCCTGATTTGAAAAAATTTCTTATTGCCTAAAAGTGCCTGTTCGATTATACTTAATAAATAAAAACTTATACTTCTGCGCTATGTAAGGGCCATTTAAGCTGTCGGCGCAGCACACTACCATTCTACAAAAGGAAAACTGAAAATATGAAAAAACAGGAAAAAGGACAAAAGACACTGAAAACAGAGCTGAAAATTAATTTCGGCGGCATTTTCACTTTTACAACGCTGCTGGTTATTATGGTGGTCATAGGACTCATACGAGTTGCTTCAGCCAACAACGCGATTGAGACCTATGATTCTTATATAGAAGAGCTCTATGCCGCCGAAACAGCTCACTATAAATGGCTCATCTCCTTAAGCCAGTCGCTGTTAAATGATACAGAGTTTACCGGCACCACCGACCACACCGCCTGCGATTTCGGTCAGTTCATCTATAGTGACGCGGCGGCCTCAAATCCGCTTTTTTCCGATTTTCTGGCTGTTGCTGAACCTCTGCATAAGCAAATTCATAACGCCGCCGAAAACATTTTGGCCTTAAAGGCTTCCAATGACACACAATATCTTACCATTTATCAGCAGGAAGTGGCCTCCAATGTGGAGACTCTTGTATTGGAACTGGATTCTTTCATCAACGATTTGTATCTGGAATCGGAGCAGGTATCTTCCCAGTTTTCCATAACCATGGCGCAAATGGGCGTGTCCTGCCTTCTGGCTATGTTGGTGATCAGCTACTTCAGCCTGCGCTTCTATTTTATGATCAAACGGGAAATTATTCTCAATCTGAGCCTGATTGGGGCTCAAACAAAGAAGCTTTCCCAGGGAAATCTGAATCTTGATTTTTCATTCAGCACTGGTCTTTCCGAGATTGAAGAGCTGAAAAACAGTTTGGATTTCTCCTGTCAGGAGCTTTCCCGCTATATACAGGCCATTGATTTTGCAATGAAAGAGTTTTCCAAAGGAAACCTGGCTTTGGAATCACCTATTGAATTTATTGGTGATTTCAAAAAGATAGAAGAATCCATTACAGATTTCACGCTGCGCATCAGCGAAGTACTCAACGAGGTTAAGCTTTCCTCTGATCAGGTTGCCCAGGGAGCGGATCAGATCGCCTGCGGCGCTCAGGATCTTTCCAGCGGAGCCGAAAGCCAGGCCAACAACGTGGATGATCTCACGAAGGTTTTAAAGAGCGTTTCTGACCAGCTCAATGAAACGGTTGGAAATATCAAGGATATGGAAAACATGATGAACGATGCCTGCGGTCTGGTTAACGATGGCAACGGGCAGATGAAGGAAATGATCGTATCCATGGAAGATATTTCCGACAGATCACAGCAGATTAAGAAGATCATCAGCATTATCAATGATATTACCTCTCAGACCACCCTGCTTGCCCTGAACGCCTCCATAGAGGCCGCCAGAGCAGGGGAAGCCGGAAGGGGCTTTGCCGTTGTAGCGGACGAGGTCACAGAGCTTGCCCGTAAATCCTCCGACGCAGCGGATGAAATTTCCCGACTCATTGAGGACACCATGGAGGCTGTTTCCATTGGGTCCAATAAGGCTAAAAAAACGGCCGCCATGCTGGAGGACATTGCAACCCAGAGTCATGACATCAGCCAGAGAATGACTGAAATCGCGCAGATTACCAATGAAGAGTCTGCCAGCCTGGATCAGATTGTGTCCAGCGTAAATGATATTTCCAGCGTAATTCAATCCAATTCCGCCACCTCACAGGAAAGCGCGGCTTCCAGCGAAGAGCTGTCTGCGCAGGCTCAGGTTTTGAAGGATCTCACCCGCGGATTCCAACTGAAGGGATTTCAGTAAACCTTTTCTCCATTTTTATGATAAAGGCAGGAGGAGCCGGAGGGCTTAAATAAGCCTCTCCAGCTCCTCCTGCCATATTTTTGCGCTTGCATCCGATGGCATGCGCAGATCTCCCCTGGGAGAAACGGCTACGCTTCCCACCTTTGGTCCATCCGGCAGACATGAGCGTTTAAACTGTTGAGTAAAAAACCTTCTGTAAAATGTCTTCAGCCATTTCAAAATCGTTCCCTCGTCATAAACTCCCTGAAATGCCTGTTTGGCCGTCCGATACACCTTGGCCGGAGGAAATCCGCATCTGAGCATATAATAGAGGAAAAAGTCATGCAGCTCATAGGGGCCCACAAGATCCTCCGTTTTCTGAGTGATGCTTCCCTCCGCCGGCGGCAGCAACTCAGGGCTGACCGGTGTGTCAAGTATGTCATAAAGCACCTCTGCAAGGCCCTTGTCCCTGCAGGTGTCCGCATAATATTTTACCAGATAACGCACCAGAGTTTTTGGTACTCCCGCGTTCACGCCATACATGGACATATGATCTCCATTGTAGGTAGCCCACCCCAAGGCCAGCTCTGACATATCTCCCGTTCCGATCACAAGCCCCCCCTTCCGGTTTGCAATATCCATAAGAACCTGAGTGCGTTCCCTGGCCTGTCCGTTTTCATAAGCCACATCATGTACATTTATGTCCTGTCCAATATCTCTGAAATGGATGGTTACAGCCTCCCGTATATCCACCTGCTTTAAAGCGGCGCCCAGAGTCCGCGCAAGTCTGCAGGCATTTTCATAGGTTCTGTCCGTTGTCCCAAAGCAAGGCATTGTCACCGCAATAATCCTTTTCCTGTCCAGGCCCAACAAATCGAAGGTTCTCACCGTCACTAAAAGCGCCAGAGTGGAGTCCAATCCGCCTGAGATACCAATAACAGCGGTTCTTGAGCCCGTATGCTCACAGCGCTTTTTCAGTCCATAGGACTGTATGGAAAGAATTTCCTCACAGCGCCGGCTGCGCTCAGTCTCATCTTCAGGAACGAAGGGCATTCGTCCGAAGCTCCTCTCAAGTCTTGTCTCTTCCTTCTTTATCCTGAAGGGCACGGCTACATAATTCAGATCAGGCTCTTTTCCAAATGTGCCCATTCTTCTTCTCTCCGACGCAAGCCTTTGCACGTCAAGATCACAATAAATCGTGTTTCCTGAAAAACGTTCCGCCTGTGCAAGAATCGTTCCGTTTTCCGCAATCAAATTATGGCCTCCAAACACTAGATCCTGTGTGGATTCTCCCTCCCCCGCTGAAGCGTAAATATAGCCGCAGACCAGACGGGCGCTGGCAGATTTCACCAGAAGCTCCCGATATTGCGCCTTTCCAACCGTCTCATTGGATGCGGAAAGATTGGCAATAACAGTGGCTCCCATCAGTGCGTGGCGGGTTGATGGAGGATCCGCAACCCATAAGTCCTCACATATCTCACAGCCCAGGGTCAGTCCCTCTATGTTCATGCACGAAAACAGCAGATTAACTCCGAAAGGAATCTCTTCTCCCTCCAAATAATAGCTCACCGGCTGACTGTTCCCCTCCGTGAAATGTCTGCCCTCATAGAACTCCGCATAGGAGGGAATATTGACCTTTGGCACCATCCCCAGTATGACGCCGTCCTGCAGGACAGCCGCCACATTATAAAGCCTTCCATCTCTTTCCACCGGAAGTCCCACAATAACCAGGCAATCTTTGCCCTCTGTGGCAGCCGAAATCACCAGGAGCTGTCTTTTTGCCTCCTCAAGAAGGATGCTCTGCAAAAACAGGTCGCCGCAGGTGTATCCCGTCAGGCACAGCTCCGGGAAAACAATGATTTGAGCTCCATGCTCCCATGCTTCCTCCAGCTTTTCCAGAATCGCCCGGGCATTATGCTCAGGATCCGCCACTCTGATCTTGGGAGTGGCTGCCGCCACCTTGATAAATCCATGTTCCATTTTTTTCTCCATTCCAAAGCGCTTGACACTGATTCGGTCTCCTGACTCAGCGCGCTCTACGATATAGGTTTTTCAGCTCTTCCATGCTGAAAACATAATTTTTATTGCAAAAATGGCAATTTACCTCTATCTCTTTTCCATCTGCAATCATATCTTGAATTTCTGTCCTTCCGATACTAATCAGGGCCTTCTCCACTCTCTCCTTACTGCAGCCGCAGACAAAGGCAGCGGGCACGGTGTCCAGAATTTCCATGTCCATCCCTTCCAACAGTAAATCCAAAATCTGCTCGGGAGTCCTCCCTTCTTCCAGAAGGGCTGTGACAGAAGTAATCCTTCCCAGATTTTTCTCCAGCCTATTGATTGCCTCCTCACCGGCAAAGGGCATCAGCTGTACGATAAAGCCGCCCGCCTGTTTTACGGTATTATCCTTTTCCATGAGAACCCCCAGGCCCACGGATGAGGGTATCTGCTCGGAGGCGGCAAAATAATAGGTCAGATCCTCCGCAATTTCACCAGTATTAAGAAGCGTCTGTCCCACATAGGGCTCCTTCAGCCCCATATCCTTTATCACACGCAGGCTTCCCTTTCCCACCGCTCCCCCTACATCGAGCTTTCCTTTGTCATTCGCCGGAAGAATTACATCCGGTACATCCGCATAGCCTTTTATGCCGCCCCTGGAATCTGCAGTTACCGTTAGTCCCCTCACAGGTCCGTCCCCTTTGATCTGCAGCGTCAATATGTCCTGATCTCCCTTGAGCATGGCGCCCATCATAGCGCCGGCTCCAAGCAGCCTTCCCAATGCCGCCGTCACCACCGGGCTGGTGTTATGTGCCTGCCTTGCAGTCTCCGCCGCGCCTCTGACAGTACAGGCAAAGGCTCTGATCTGTGCCTGGGCCGCAGCTGCCCGCACAATATAATCCTTCATATTGTTCTCTCCTTTCCCCGTTCCCTTGCAACCACGCATACTCTTTCGCTTGCATGGCTCACTTCTCCCCCGGTGTCTGCGTCAAACATTTCAACCAAAGTCATTCCGGCCTTCTCCACCAAGTTTCTCACCTGATCCGGCGTATATCCTCTTTGAAAATGCGTTTCGGTGAATTTTCGGAAAAACTCTCCTTTTTCTCTGACAAAAACAGTCACATCGTACTCATTCAGCTCTTCTACGGGATCATAGAAATTCTCCCAGATAAAACTACAGTCCTCTCTGTTTTCGGCAATCACAGTATCCCCTATTACATCCCTGTACTTGTATACAGTATTAAAATCAAAGACAAAAATTCCTCCCGGATAAAGATAATTATTGACCAGAGAAAACACTTTCAGAAGCTCTCCCTCTTCCAGAATATAATTCAGGGAATCACAAACACTGAATATCGTTCCTACCGTGGAATATAGCTCAAGCTCTCTCATGTCCTGCAAAAGATACAAAATCCCCGATCCGCTTCTGCCTCTTTTCTCCATGGCAATACTCAGCATTGCTCCTGAATTATCCACACCAATCAGATCGTAGCCTCTTCCGTAAAGCAGCTCTGCCAGCGTTCCCGTTCCACAGCCCAGGTCTACCACCATGTTTTTCTCTGCCTCCAGAGGGTCTTCGGCATCTCTCTTGGGTCTGGACACACCATATTTTTGCATTAACCCTTCCAGAAGCCCGCACCATTTTTCATATGGAGTGTCATCCATAAACCTGTCATATACGGCTGCAAAGTCCCCGTAGATTCCATCATTTCTATGTAATTCCATCACAGCGCTCCTCTTGCAGACAAATACGCCCTCAGGAAATCAAGCAGCGTATCCATTTCCCGGTCCGTGCCAACCGTGATTCTCAGGAAATTGCAGATCCTGGGTTTATCCCAGTGACGCACATAGATGTCCTTTTGACGGAGAGCATGAAAAATTTCCTTTGCAGGCAGATATTTGTGAGAAGCAAAAATAAAATTAGCCATGGAATCCGGAAAGATAAATCCCAAACTTGCAAGCTCTTTTTTCACCCTCTCTCGGGTTGCACAAATTTTTCCGGTAATCTTCTTAAAATACGTATCGTCTCTTACAACTGCTGCTCCCAGTTTTTGGGCAAAAAGATTCAGAGTATAGGAGTTGAAGGAAAATTTCACATTATTCAGATATCCTGTAAGATTCCTGTTTCCTATGCCAAAGCCAATTCTCATCCCGGCCATGGCCCGAGACTTGGAAAAGGTTTGTACCACAAATAAATTATCATATTTTTTTAAAAGCGGCAGAGCGCTTTCCCCCCCGAAATCAATGTACGCCTCGTCAACAATCACCACGCTGTCACTGTTTGCCTTTAAAATACTTTCCACCGTATCCAGACCTTCATAAACGCCCGTAGGAGCATTTGGATTTGGAAAAATCACGCCTCCGTTTGGCTGTTCGTAATCCTTTGGCCTGATATGCCAGTTTTCTCCCAAAACACATGTTTTATAAGGAATACCGTACAGCTCCGCCCAGACGTCGTAAAAGGAATATGTCACGTCCGGAAACAAAATGGGCTTTCCGCTGTTAAAAAATGCCAGAAAAGCCATGGCGAGCACGTCATCGGAGCCCACGCCCGTAAAAATCTGGTCCGGCTCCACTCCGTAATATTCCGCCAAAGCCCGGGTAAGCTCCGTGTGATCAGGATCCGGATACAGCCGCAGAGAATCCAAGCTTATTTCTCTGACTGCTTTCCCCACCTCAGGCGATGGGGGATAGGGGCACTCATTTGTGTTTAATTTGATCATCCCCGGCTTATTGGGCTGTTCCCCCGCCGTATAAGGCGTTACAAGACGCACATTATCTTCCCATTTTCCGTTTATCATTCTGCTATCCTGCCTTTTTGTTCCATTCTGTTTTCTTCCTGCATCACTGATTGCTCCGCCGGAATCCGTTTCTCTTTCATAGCTCTTATCAGCGGAGCGTTTCAAATACTGTTCAGCTCCTGCCTGTATACAGACGCCTGTTCCTCATTTCCAAGACGCTCATAGCAGCGAACGAGCCCCTCCAGCCCGTCCTTTCCTCCGCTTGAAATGCAGAGCGCCGGGGTGGTCTCATACACTGCGTTGTAATACCATATGGCAGCCTCCTCATAGTCCCCTCTCTCTTCATGAAAATGTCCGAGCTCACAGCAAATCTCCGAGCAGCCCTCTCCTGCGATCACCTTGGAAACATATTTAAGAAAGTCTCCGGCATCGCCGGAAATTCTCGCGGCCCTCGCCGCCACACAGCAGGCCTCCGTAAGCTCCTGAGGACTTCTGCCGGCATCATTGGCTGACTCCCTGAAAAATGGGCCCGCCATTGCAAAATCCGCCTCTGTTCCCACAAGATAAAGCTCTCTTGCATACATATTGTGGAGCCTTTTGGACAACCTGCGCCCTGTGTTTATCTGTTTTCTGAAATTGGCCAGGTCTCTTCCCCCATGGCTCTGCTGAGGCATATGTGTAATGACAATGTCGCTGTCATACACTACCGGCTCCAGCCTTACCTGCTCGTGAACAGGCTCTTCCCACACAAATTCCCGCAGCCTCTTAAACAGCTTTGGGCGGTATTCCTCATCAAAGTTATAAACAGTGCCGTACTGCAGCTGATTGCCGTATTTCATCTGGACAATCTCAATCTCCGTAAGAAGCGTTTCCTTCAGAATTCGAAAGCGCTCCCTGTTTTCTTGGGACAATACCTCATCCGCGTCCGCTGAATAGATATATTCCTTCGTGGCCTTGGAAAAAGCAAAGTTTCGCGCGGCGCTGAAATCATCCTCCCAGACAAAATCGTAAAGCAGCCCGGTGTACCGGGCTGCAATCTCTTTTGTACGGTCACTTGAGCCTGTGTCCACAATAATGATTTCATCCACCAGATCCGCAATCGTATCCAGACACCGAGCAAGCACCTTTTCTTCATTTTTAACAATCATGCACAAGGAAATCGTAATCATTCTTCCTCCTTTTTGCTTATCACACCAGTACCTTGGAAAGAAATTCCTGCAGTCTTGGACTTTTGGGATTTGTAAAAAACTCTTCCGGATGACTCTCTTCCACTATCCTGCCCTCATCCATGAATACCACCTTGGTTCCCACTTCTCTTGCAAAACCCATCTCGTGGGTTACCACAACCATGGTCATGCCGCTTTCCGCCAACTCCTTCATAACCTCCAAGACCTCTCCTACCATTTCAGGATCCAGAGCAGAGGTAGGTTCGTCAAACAGCATGACTCTGGGACTCATGGCAAGAGAACGAACAATGGCAATCCTTTGTTTCTGACCGCCGCTCAGGGAACTGGGATACGCATCAGCTTTTTCGGAAAGTCCCACTCTCGAGAGAAGTTTAAGGGCATTCTCCTTTGCCTCATCGGAGCTCATGAGTTTCAGTTTTATGGGAGCCAGGGTAATGTTATCCATTATGGTCAGATTATTAAACAGATTAAAATGCTGGAACACCATTCCCATATGTTCTCTCACTTTATTAATATTTGTTTTGGGATCCGTAATATTTTGTCCCTCAAACCAGATTTCTCCGCTGGTTGGTCTTTCCAGCAGATTCAGACAGCGCAGAAAGGTGCTTTTCCCGGATCCGGAGGGCCCTATCACCACTATTTTTTCTCCCGGATGTATATGATAATTAATTCCCCGCAACACATGGTTGTCCTCAAATTTTTTGTGCAGCTCCTTAACGGTTATCACTCTTACGCAGCCTCCTCTCCAGTTTTTCCAGCAGCTTTGTGAGAATTTTGATGATAATGAAATAAACAATCGCCGCTCCCACCAGGGGCGTGAAGGAATCAAACACCCTGGAGCCCATCTGGTTGGCCACTCTGGTCAGATCGCTGAGTCCCACATAGCCTACAATCGCGGTTTCCTTAATCAAAACAATAAACTCATTTCCAAGAGGCGGAAGGACATTCTTAAACGCCTGCGGGATCACTATATAGCGCATGGTCTGAAAATTACTGAGCCCTAAAGAACGTCCCGCTTCAGTCTGTCCCTTATCCACCGCCAAAATACCCGCCCGGACAATCTCCGCCACATACGCTCCAGAATTAATTCCGAAGGTAATGCTTGCCACCAAAATGCCGCTTCTGCAGCTTGCCAGCACTACAAACCACATAATCATCAGCTGTAGCACGGAAGGAGTGCCTCTTATAATATCAATATAGGCTCCCGCAATTCTCACCAGGATGGTGGGTTTACCGTTTTTCCTGCGTGAAAGCCGCATAAAAGCCACCAGCGTACCTATGACAATACCAATGATAGCCGCAAAAAAAGAAACCTCCATGGTAATCCCCAGACCCTCCAGGTACAGCTTCCACCTGTCGCCGGTGATAAAGGCGGCCTCTATTTTCTGTCCAACTTCCTGCGCAGCAGAGTTTAACCATTCCATATTATCATAACCTTCTTCCTTCCTTTGTCATGCTTTCATCATACCAAAAAGAGGATAATGGCACAACCATTATCCTCCAAAAATATGCAAAAATTGTTTTAATATGCAATGGTTTATTCTGTCTCGCCGATGTATTGGGCCACCAGCGCATCGAAAGTACCATCCGCCTTGATGTCCGCCAAAGCCTGATTCACCTGATCCACCAGCTCACTTCCCTTGGGAAGCGCAATCGCATAATATTCCGCCTCAAATTCAAAGTCAGCGCCTGCAAGAGCTACAATTTGACCTTCATACTGTTGTGCAAATACCTGTGCGGGATTGGTATCAATGATTACCGCATCGACTCTGCCGTTCAGCAGATCATTTACAGCGTCAACGCCCTTATTATAAGCCTGAACCGTTGCGCCAGGAATCTCATCTGCAATAAAGTTGCCGGTGGTGTCAAGCTGCACTCCAATGGTCTTATTTTCCAGATCCGCCGCCGAAGCAATATCGGAATCGGCTCTGACAATCACAGACTGAACAGCCTCATAATAAGTGTCGGAGAAGTCCACTGCCGCAGCCCGCTCTTCCGTAACGGTCATACCGGCAATCACGGCGTCAATCTTCGTCCCAATGGATGCTATCAGAGAATTAAACTCCATATTTTCCACCTGAACTTCCATACCCAGCCTTGAGCCGATTTCCTTAATCAAGGCAATATCAAAGCCATCCGGCTCGCCGTCGTCACCCACATACTCAAAAGGCGGAAACTCTGCGTTTGTACCCACAATCAGTACATTGTCTCCCGATGCGGCCCCGTCTGGCGTCTCGGTAGCGTCACTCTGTGTGTCAGCGGTCTCTGCCTGTGCACCTGCCGTCTCCTGTGCAGCGGAAGCCGCTCCTGTTTCACCTGGGGTTTGGCTTCCGGCATCCGCATTGGCTGCATCGCCGCCGCATGCTGTGAGAGCCGCCGTACATAAAACAGCCGCAAGCATCAGTGCAATTACTTTTTTCATAATATGATCCTCCTCTGAAACTTACTTTGAATACGGATTAATATACCACCTTTCCTCAAAAAAATCAATAATATTTGCATAAATATGCAAGAAAAGAAAAATCTTCATGACGGACTGCCAAAAAAAGCAGGAACCAGAAAGAAACGGTGATATAAGGCAGAAAGGGTACGGCTTCTTTCAAATTGCCATCCGCTCCAATGTTGCGCCGAAAGGTCTGCACCAGGGCAAGCGCCCCAAAAGCAAAAAGCATATGCAGAAAAAATCCTGCCGGAGAAATTCCCATTGCGCATTCCGCCGCCGCACAGACGCAGAATCCGTGGCAGTCCGCTCTTCCGTAAAACCTGGAAAAAAGCAGCTGTTGCAAAAGGCAGAACAGTACAAGGAAAATCAAATTCTCTTTCCTGCTCCCGGCTGCTGCCAGCATTGCGGTGGCCGCAGCCCCTGCAATCCACCAAATAAAATTATGCACCTGACAAGTTTGCAGATCCGTTATGCAGGCAGTCAGAAGGCAGGCCCCAACGACACAGAAAAGTAGATACCATCCAATCATTCTCCCCCTCGTAAGCCAGATAAGCAAAAGATCGTTGACCCCGCATATCCATACAAATACGCCGGCTCTTTTTCCCTTTAAAGAGTTTCCTAAATCTGTCATTTCCCTGTCAAAGCGCCGGATCCATATTATGCCACCTAAGACCAGGAAAAAAATAAGCATTTGGTTCTCACCTCAGTCTTGTACGGAAATCTTGGAGAACACTTCCTTCCACTTCTATAATCCCAAAGGCCGGAAAATCTTCCAGGCGCTTGTCCCCCTTATAAGCCCGCACCGTAATTTCATATGTTTTGTTTTCAGGAGCATACAGCGGTATCATAAACTGTAGCTGTTCCTCCTGCCTGTACCCGGGACGGTCCGTGTACAAATAGACACTGTTCAGCTGTGGATTCAGCCGTACAAGCTCCTGAGGGAATTCCACCTCTACTCTGTCCGCATAGCCCCAGGTAACTATTTTTAAAACTCCGCTCTCTCCTCTTTTGAACACAGGGTCCTTAGGCTCCAGGATTCTTTCCACCTCTGTCTGCAGTGCAAACTCCGTAGCGCCGTATGCCAACTCTCTTTTATTTCCTACATGGTCCGACGCATAGACCGTTATGTCAAAATCTCCACTGAAAACCGGCTCATCTTTGGTGATCTCAAGCCGTATGCTTCCATCTGCTTCCGGGATATAAGTTTTTTCGATGGCATTATCCCTGTTGCAGATTTTCAGATAAAAGTCCTTCACTCCGCTTAGGTCGTCATGCGCCGTGGCTGTCAATACTATGCTTCCTTTATTACGGTCTATCAGTTCCCGGTTTTCCAAAATTTCCAGTCCGTTTATGTCCGGAGCCTCTCCATCCCCTATGATTGTGAGACTGTTCTTAGCATCCAGGCCATAATCAGAATAAATAATACCCAATCCGCTGTCCGCACCGGACACGGGCACAATTCTGATCCGTCGGCCGGACACATTTTCATTTAGAGTAAATTTCTGTATGCCTTCAAGCCTTTTGTTATAATCGCCTCTTATGGTGACGGAATAGGGATATTGCTCCAAAGGCATATGTCCACTCACTGAATAGGAAAGCTCTGCCGCATCCATATAAACGGCGTCTGCGGTAACGGCTGCAGATGGCGTCTTTATCACGGCCTGCGCCACAGCCCCATTTGACTCTGTTCTGTAAATTGTGTAATTGGGCTGATAGCTTTCCGAAGCCGTGCCTTCCAGATACGCGCTGTGGTTCAGCGTAAAGGGCGTGCTGCCATCCGCCCTGACATACCAGGTTTTTTCCTCCCCTGCGGCATATATGTTTTCTCCCCCTTGTATTACAAGCTGTCTGGTGTACAGCTTCCAGGGCACAGCCTCCGCATCTACGGGAATATGAACAGTCTCTCCAATATTTCCTGCCACATCCACCGGAGCCACATGGAGATACTGTGCTGTGCCGGATACCGTAACTGTCCGGCTGCTGCCGGAACAAAAGTCGGCGTTTGCCGCATATACATTGGTCCCAGGGCTTTCGTCCAGCAGAAAATAATATCCGCTGACACCGCTTGCCAAAGTATTCTTGGTAACGTTTGAGATACAGAGCAGATCTGCGGAGCCTGCCGGAAAAGACTCTGCCTTATGATAATATTCCGTACCTTTGTCCTTCGGCTCCTGCCAGGATATTTTTACCAGTCTTCCGTCAAACGCTTCCTGTGTAACCGTTGATTTCTCTATTTTATCCGGAGCCGCCAGATCCAGAGCCGGCACATCCTTTAAAGACAGATTTTCCTGAAAGCCGATTACATCTGAACGAATTGCCGCCGTACCGTTGCCGGCGCGGATTCCCGCTATATCCGTGTAGTTGCTGACATAAGCCGTATTAATATAATTGCTGCCGCCATAGGCGGGCTTTGAGGACAGCACCTGCCCATCCCGGTATCCGCACACAGGATACGTAACCGTGTTTCCCGCAAACGAGACGGAATAAATGTGAAAAGCGTAATGGCAGGCCGCCCATTTTCCATCCGAGCCTGCATACTTTGTTCCTATGGTGTAAATAATCCAGACTCCTTCCGTTTTGGATACATCTACGGTCAGTGTCGTATCTATATCAAACACATCGGGCGTTCCATGCCATCCATCATCTTCTTCCCAGGATTCTCCCGGCCTGCCATTCACCTCCTGGCTGGCGGCATCGGCGTAATAGCTGTAAATCAACCTTTTCTGCGCATTATACACTTCAATGGCAATATAGGTATCCATGGCATGAGCGCTCCAGGCATTGGCATGCAGCTTAATGTTCATGGTTTTATTTCCTTTTGTGGGAATCAGGCACTCCGTCCCAAGGCCTTCCGGAATCAGAATTGTATCGTCACTATTTCCCACAGCCTTCCTGCGTCCGGACAATCCCCAGCCGCTGATATTGTTTGTCACCGACTGGGTATTATAGTTCTGATCTACGTAAACATATCCCAGATCCGCCCGGTGCATACACCCGTCCTCATGAAGGTGGACGATCAGTTCTCCTGCGCTGCCTCCTTGGTATCCTCCTCCGCCTCCAGCCATTCCATTCTGTCCAAAAGCCCCTGATATATTTTTATTTCCCGTGACGCCGGCATTACTTCCTCCTGAGCCCCCCTTTCCGCTGGGGGACGCTCCTCCCCCTCCGCCGGCAATTAGCAACGTTCCTTTTCTGTCACTGGAAATCACCGTGCAGCCCCCTCCGTTTCCGTACATGGACGCTGCTCCGCCGCCATTGGAGCCCTTTTGTCCCCCAATGTTACAGGTGATCATCTCACCCTGCTGCAGCCAGAACGTTCCGGTCACGCTGCCGCCCCGTCCTCCTTCCAAATCCTTATAGCCGCCGCCCTGAGCTCCCTGGGCCGTCAAAGTATATAAGCCCGTATAGGGCACCGTATATTTTTGAGCGCTTTCCGTAAAATTCCAGGATTCCCGCACACTGTTTTCGTTGCCAATATCCTTTGCCGTATTGATTCTCGTCCATGTTTTATTATCTCGGCTTTGATAAAGCATGTACGACTTATTTCTTCCGTCCGCCTGGGTCCAGGACAGATCAACAGCCCCCTTTCCGCCGTTTGCGGTATAATTATCCTCAGAAAACAGAACCAATTCCACCCACTGGGCATAAAGCGTAATATCTTTATCCGGAATTATCATATCCCCAGCTTTCCCTGCCGGCACAGTATGCTCCCCATCATAATACCAGCCTCCAAAGGAGCTGCCGGTCTTTTCCGGCTCCGGCAGAATAATGGGAGCCGAAGCATAGACCGCTGTCAGGGTATCGGCCTCACCATCCGAAGCCATAAAATAATATATACCGTTCAGGAATCTCCCCTGAAAGGGTTGCGTCATGCTCCATTCCTTAAAATACCGCTTGCCTGTGACAGCAGGGAGTTGCTCTCCCCCAGCGGTCTCGAACGACACAGTAAATCCGGCAGGGGGCCTAATCAGCTCATTGCGGACCGCATACTTATTTCCGTATTCATCCTCAATTGAATACATCCCCAATCCATCATAAGTCCCTCCATTTCCGTCAATATACAGAATGCTTGACGAATGCCTCCATTGTGCATAAAGAGTTACTATGCCTGTATCCGTCTCTGTCCATGTGGCGGAATGATTGCAGTCTGCGGACGACAGGTTTAATATTTCCGCTTCGTCCGCATATGCAGTTCCGCTGCCATCGGGCTTGGTATTCCAGCCAGTAAATTCATAGCCGATTCTGGCATACGCATTTTTTGTCAGATGTGTTACAGGCGTAACATCCTTTCCCTCATATTCTTTTGCATTATTGTACATATGTGCGCTATCCGGCATATACCCCCTCTGATTGCCTCCTGCATTCGGATCATACCGTACCTTGTACTGATTCCAGGAAACAGCGCTGCACATATGAATTCCCAGGCTTACACCCTGCTCCAGATTCCCACAGTGAGGACACAAATAATAATATGCAAAATCCTCTTGCCCCCCCAAGTACATGTAATCAATGGATTCGGCCGCTTCCCTGCTCATATACATCAGCATATCTGCGAGAGGATCTCCGCAGTCTGCACAATAAGGCGTCCATCCGGAATAATAGTATCTCCCGCATTTTTTGGTTCCATATTCAATACCATGATAGCCTGCGCCCTTCTGGGGATATAAATCGTGGATGCACTGTGCCGCCCGGTGATTTACCTGCCAGAAGCCTATGGGCACTTCTCCCCGGCGCTCCTCTTTGTAATAATGCTCTCCTGCTTCCGGCTTCCGTATAGATGACTGTATTCCGGTCACCGCTTTTGTTCCGCTGTCATACCACGTATAATCCCGGTCACCGGCATTGGTTGTCCAGGCTTTTTTGTCCGGACTGAAGGTCACATAAGAGCTGTTATAGATTGTCTGCTTTTGTACTGCGGACACCTGTAAACACGCCGACAGGGTTAGAGCAGCGGCCAGACACAGCAAATACCTGATCTTTTTCATTCTTACACCCCCTGCCCGCTTCAGCGGGCATCCATTCAATATTTAAAAGAAACCTTCCTCCATTGCGAAGCATTCCGTACCTTTTTAAATTTTTCAAAACATCTTAGGCAAAATCCTCAACGACAAATGTCGCACCTGCTGCAATAGGTTATTTTGCGTACAGTAAAGTCTCCTGTTTCATCACTCCACACCGGATCGCTTATTCTTGTTTTCCAGTCATGCTCATTTTCAAAGCGGGATTCCCTCCCCAGTTCCGCGCCGCATATACCGCATTCTTTCACCAGAATAGTGGGTGAACTGCAATTTCCCCGCACCTCCTCTCTAGTCACCGGTGAATGCGGCAGCGCCGGATCACTTCCTGAACCACCTTCTTCCCCACAGTCGGGACAATACAGATTATAGAAGCCTCCGCTGCTACAGGTTGGAACAGAAGGCCAATACTCCTTTACAAAATTATGTGTATGAGTCTGTATCCCCTGGCTTCCGCACCCGGTCAAAGCCGCCGCTATTAACATTATTGCGAATAAACATTTCCTTCCTTTTCCAATGGTCTTCACTCTCATCCGCATACCTTCACTACCCTCAGAGAACCCGTGGATAATTCTCCATAAAAATTCTCCACCTCCTTTTCATCCAGATATATATTGATTCTCGAAGCAGCCGTATGAAAATCACCGTTTGGTATCTGTGTCCCAGATGTGTCAAATACCTGCTGTACAAATATGTTTTTCCAAACCGGAAAAGTCTCCCCGGTATCCTGAACCGAATAAATGTGAATCCGGTCACCAGCTCGCAGTACGCCTCCTGCCACCTGATAGAGATCCTCTGCCTTAAATGCGGCAATCACAGGGTTTTCAAGTTCATCCATAATCTTGTCAAGCTCCTCAAACATCCCCTCAGTAAGCAGAACCCCTTCCTCAATATCATATACAGCAACCAAGCCCTGAGCCTGTTCGGGACTGTCGATTGCCGTCTGCGGAATGCAGCCTTTATCCAGTTCCTTTTTTTCAAAAAAGCTTTCATAGTTTTCCTGTGTGATCACCTGTCCTTTTGGAATCTGCTTGACAGCTGTATAAATATTTCCCTTTTCATATTCCGACAGCATGTCCTTTTCCAGTTTGAGCATCACTAGGAAAACTGCTGTCGCCGCCAAAAATGCCGCCGCAATGCTCACAGCCCAAACTCCGGAGCCCTGTATCTCCTTGTGCAGCCCTTCAGCCTTTCTCCCTGTAAATTTCCTCATATCAATCCTCCCTGTCAATCATTTAAAACAATATCTACCAATTTCCCTTTTTCGGCTTGTATGTACATCCCAAAGACTCCTTTTACCGGAAAAGAAATTTCGCTGTATACTCCTGTTGACTCTACAGGCGCTCCGTTGGGCGCTCTCTCGCTTCCCGCCGTTCCCTGCCAGCTTTCATAGACGCCTTTTTCTCCCACGCGAAAGGCGTAGATTTTATCATGCACACGGTTATAAATCACATAATCCGTTATTTCTACTTTTCCGGATATCAGCCTTTTATTTTCACACTGCCAATCATCATCCAGTCTCAGGTTTCCCTTCAATGCCGTACAGTATCTGTCAAAGGCCAATATAGGATCACCGATTATCATATTACGGGTAATCCCGTATTCCTCCACATCAATAATGGCCGACGCAAGATTAGATGCGGCCAAAGCGTCCTCCATATATTGTGCCGACGCCCTGTAAGCCTCCGCCTGAAACACCGCATATACAAGAATTGTCAAAAGGGACAGGAGAAAAACTCCCACCGCCGTTTCTACTTGGCCCTTCTCTGTTTTTTGCCGATATTTTTCTCCTATTTCCTTAATTTTTAGAGGTAGAAACTCTTTTTTCTTCAAATGGAAATTCTCCTTTTATTTTTCCGCTTATTTCCAGGGAAATGGGCTCGCTATAGTTAGCCGCATCCATTGTTGTTCCTGTCAGATCTACCTGTGTGACTCCAAGCCGCTCCAATTCCAAAACAAGCTCAGTACGGTCGTTGGCCGTCAGACAGCCGGTTGTCTCCATTTTTAAAATATACTTTCTGGCAAGCTGACTGACCTGTGATTTTTGTCTGACCAGAAAGATACACTCCAGATACACTGCCATAACTGCAGTCATGGCAATCACGCATATCCCTGCAGCGATAAGATTCACAATATTTCCCTTTTCCCGCGTCATACGCCATCATCCCTTTCATTTTGCCGCATCAGTGACCTCTCATTCCTTCGCCCTCATACACCGGTAAGAATATTTTGCGCTTCCGTAGTCATTGCCTGGACAATGGTTTCAATAAATGCTTTCAGACTGTCCTTCATTACCACACACAGCAACAAAGCGATAATACATAATCCAACCGTCACAAGTATCCCATCAATTCCCTGCTCCTTTTTCAACGCCTTTTGCAGCAATATGCGCAGCCCTTTATGATCTGCTTTCTTTGGTTCTCTCTCCGGGATTCTTTCCTCCCATTTTTCTGATTCCTTCCAGTCTCTCATTTCATTCCGCCTTTCTTTGCCCTTCCGCAAAATTATTCAAAATCCTGAAGCAGCTGCAAACATATCCGTCACACAGGCGTAAAGCGCTACACCCAATACCGCTGCCAATACACACAGCTGATAAAATGTCATGCTCCTGTCCAGGGATGCCTTTTTTCGTTCCATAACCAAAGCTTCCATATCCTTTATCTGCTCTCCGATATCGCTTAAAAGCTCCAATGCCTGTCCCGACTCCAGAGCCTGAAGCACCGTAATACAGAGAGAATCGACATAACGGTTGTCAAATTTTTTCTGAAACCGTTCCAGAGCCTCATAAATATCCGCTTTCATCACAATATCACCTGCCAGATCCAAAAACGCCTGACGCAGACGCTTATCCTGTATGCTTCCGTAGCACTCGGCCAAAGCGTCCGTGACGTATACGCCAGCCTTTATCTGTATTTCCAGCGCATTGTACACCAGCTTCATCTCCGGAAGCATCCTCTCATTATCTCTTTTGTTCAAATATCCAAGAAGTATGCCGGGCAGAATAAACAGCAGCGCGGCGGCCAGAATGCCAAAGCCCGTGGATATAGGGGCAAAAACGCCGAACCCCACGGCCGCTCCCACGATTCTAATCGCAAGAAGGCATACCGGATTCATCCACTCCCCATAATGAAAGGAAGCCCCGTTTTTTTCAAGCCATGCACGATTTTTTTGATACCATGCCGTTTCCCGTCCTCTGACTTTGAGAAAACCGGAAAGTTCCTCGCATGCCTTCCAAATCATTCTCTCCGGATGATAGGAAGCCTGCAGGCACATCAAAAGAAGAAACAGCAGCGCAGCCGATGCAAAGGGCAGCGCTCTCATCCACAGGTTCATTTGTGCTCCGTCCATTCGATTATTTCCTCCTTCATTCTCTTCGTTCAGCTGTGCAGTCAGCCATGTATCCCGTTTATTTTTCTCAAAAATAATGCAAGGATCAGTATCAGTATTCCTACTGCCATTTTACCGGGCAGCGTATACCGCAGAATTTCCCACATAGAAACGCCAATCAGACTGTCCGCAGCAAATAGTACAAATATAGACATTGCTGCAAGCAGCAGCATATTCAGGATTCCTTCCCGCAGCATACTTTTTCTCTCTTCCACGCCGCGCAGATATTCCCGCATGTTCTTCCTGCTGCTTTGTACCAGCGCCGTAAAATCCGCACAGTAGCGGATACTGATTTCCAGATTCCTGGCAAGTTCTTTAAATTTGGGATGCTCTATCTTTTCCGCCATGGATAAAAGCGCGAGATTTGCGTCTCCTGTAGTCTGCGCCTCATAATAGCATTCATCCAACACTTTTTTTAAAGGCTCTTCCATATATCTGCTGACCTGATGAAAGACTCCGGTAACCTCTCCTGCAGCGATGCTGTAATTGCCCAGAAAATCAAGAAATTTTATCAGATTGCCGTTAACTGCCTGCACCGCTTTCAGCTTGCGGAAACGGATAAACAGATATTCTCCCAAAATAAATATCATCCCTGCCCCGGTTGCCCAGCCCGCGCTTTGAGAAAAAAGCAGCGCCAGTCCAAAGATAAATGTCAAAGCAAGCGTATTTCCTGCAATCCACAGTTCCGCGCAATAAAAAGGAAAACGCCCCTGCAGTCCCGCATAATTCAGCTCTCTTTCCAGCACAAGCAAAACAGAGTGCTCTCTTTGAATCCTCAAAAGATTTTTCCTGCCTTCAAGACTCCTCTGTCTTGCCGCTTCCTCCATATCGGCTTGAGTCTTTTTTAACAGGCGCGTAATTCTCTCAAGCCACCGAATTCGCAGAAAAAGCATTAAAAATCCCAGAAAAAGACACGCAAAGCTCATCGCCTTCACTTCCATTATTATAAAATCCTTTCATATGTTAAATTTTTCTTATCTTCATTCCAGCCTTTACATGTAAAAATTTCCTTTACCCGATAACGCTCCATGAAAATCAAAGTTTGAAAGCACTCCAGCATTTTCATCAGTTCATCCTTGGAATAACGGCTGTCATACATTGCGTAATCCGCCAGCTTATCCGGCGCCCTGTCCGCCGACGGAGCATGAATAGTGGCGGCGCAGATCTGTCCCGTATATGCGGCGTTTAGCAGATAAAGAGCTTCCCCGCCCTTCACCTCTCCGATGATAAAAAAGTCCACGTCCATGGTTAGCCCTGCAATGCTGATATGCTTCAGATCATAGCTTATCTGGCTTTCTCCCGTTCCGGGAAGGGAATGCAGAAACATCATATCCGGGTGAAACCTGGTAGTCAGCTCATCTGCCTGCTGGGTCACCAATACGGCCACATCATCTGGCAGCGTTTCCTTCAGCGCATTAAGAAGCGTGGTCTTTCCCGAGGAATTGCCTCCGCATATCAGCGTTGAGCCCTGCCTGAATCTGCGGATAAGCAACTGCGCCGTGTCCAGATCCAGCATTTTTTTATCAATCAATTCTTTCATCAGCGGGAACTTTTTGGGAACCTTGCGAATGCAAAGATATGGTTCATTGCAGGTATTTACAAGAGGCATGGAAAGCGTGAATCTCAAAATGAATTCAGGATGGCTCTCCGTATCCGTAAATCTCTGAATTGCGTTTAAATTAGAAATATTTACCTGATTTCTGGTAGCTACATAATCAATAAACTGCCTGTATTCCTTAGATGTGCGAAAGGATATTCCTGCATCCATGCGCATACCCTCTCGCTTGATCCTGACATTGTCAAAACTTACCACACGAATATCCGATATGGTAATGTCATCGATCAGGGGTGAAAGCCTGGAATATCCAAAAATATACCGCTCAAACAGCTCAAGCAGCTCTTTCCTGTCTTCCTGCCCGCAATAGCGGGCGGCGATATACTCTTCCGCTTCCTTCAAAAATTCTTCCTTACTCATCATCCCCTTCTTCATCTGCATTAAAGAAGGCTGTTTTCTGGTAGTGTATTCATTGACCAGTTCCTGCAGCTTATCCTCCGCGCCTTTTCGGACCGCAGGATGTGCGGCGGCGCTTGCTTCCGTATTCATCCTTCCCTCCATTCCGAAGCGTTTTACACTGAGGAATATGCGATTGCCTGATTTGTGACGCTTCGGCACAAAATCTTAGTTGAACAAATTAACAGCAATCAATTTATTCAGCCTTCCTCCCGTATAACCACTGTGGTTCTTCAATTACTTGCATGGCCCTGTCTCCCGGGAAACGCCTCCAAGTCAAAAGACGCAAAACAAGACCGTATCAAAATAAATAAATGGGTAAATTGGCCGATTCAGCCCAAGAAATAGCACTTAGCCGTCTGATACATGCTAAGTGCTTTTCAATTTACACCCTTTTGTCTCCTCTGTCAAGTCCTATTTTCATTTTCCTGCCTCGTTACCCTTAAACAGAAGGTGTATCCGATTTCAATTTTTCTTTGAGATGTTTTTTCATTGCAAAATGATGATATAATAAAAGTGTTCAAACGCTTAATTTAAAGAAGGGGAGGGCAATGCAAAATATGCCAGGAGGTTTCAGGCGATTGGAAAAAGAAGTCAATAGCTGCAAAATAGACTGCAGCATACCCATGTCCCGGATATGAAATCACAAGCAAAGCACAACGAGGATATTTAAAATGGATTTATTACAGGCAATGCGTAACCGGCATTCAGTTCGTTCCTATAAGGAGCAGCCGATCGAAGGAAAGGTGAAAGAGAACTTGCTGTCTTTTGTTGAGCAATGCAGCAAAGAAAGCGGCTTACACTTGCAGCTTGTTTTGAACGAGCCAAATGCCTTTCAAGGCTTTATGGCTCATTACGGTAAATTTTCCGGCGTCAAAAACTATATTGTGCTTGCAGGAAAAAAGAGTACGAATTTAGAAGAAAAATGCGGCTACTATGGAGAAAAAATCGTTCTCTACGCGCAAGCGTTGGGCTTAAACACCTGCTGGGTAGCCATGACTTACAGTAAAGGGAAAGCAACATTTCGACTTGATAAAGGGGAAAAATTGTGCCTTGTTATTGCAATTGGCTATGGAAATACCGCAGACGTTCCCCACAAGTCTAAGTCGAAAGAAGACGTAATGAATGTGAAAGCAACGCCTCCGGAATGGTTTGTAAATGGGGTTGAAGCGGCTTTGCTTGCCCCCACGGCCATGAATCAGCAAAAATTCATTTTTTCCTTAAATGGCAATACTGTAACAGCAAAAGCGGGAATAGGCTTTTACAGCAAAATTGATCTCGGTATTGCAAAATATCATTTTGAGCTTGGGGCAGGAGCCGAAAATTTTCGATGGGGCTAAAAATGGCAACGCCAGCCGTAAATCATAATATCAATCTTTCCTTGCATTTGTGGGGCGATACCTTTCATATCATCGTATCGTCCTGCAATGCCTCAGCCAAGCTGATTCTTCGTATATTTCTCCAGCCAAGATAATAAGCCAATCCCACGGTTCCCAAAATAGCCAGCATAAAAACAGCAATGGGAATAAACGGCGCCTCTGCAAGAAAGACTCCCACTTTAAGATAGCTCAGCCGAAGCATATACCATATGACAATGGCGGCCAACGGCAGAGTAAGCAAAATGGGACGCACTGCGATAACGAATGCCTCGATGCGAAACATTTTTCCGATCTCTGCCGGCGTCATTCCCACAGACATATACCTGGCAAATTCCCTTCTCCTCTGACGCACAAAGCCCAGTGTATTGGAAAACACATTGGAGATGCCAATGACCGCAAGCAAAACACAGAAGCCGCTAAGTATTGTCATCATTCCCCGTATCTGATTCTGATTCGTCTCATACTCCTGAATGCGGTTCTCACTTTCTACGGCATATTTCCCACTAACCAATTGAACAATCTGGCTCTGCAGTGCATTCAGTTCATCCAATGACGCATTCTCTCCGGCGAGGATGCGAATATAAGTTTCTTCCTCCATTCCGCCCATCTGTCCTTTGATTTCTTTCCATAAAGACATGGGAATAAAATGCACCAGCTCATAATAATTAAGGGTTGCATACTCTTCTCTTAAGACAGGCACTTCCTCCGTATAAGCCAGGACGGGGATTTGCACACTCATTTCTTCATTGTCTGATCTTCTTAAAAGGCTTGACGCATTATCCGTTTTTACATAGGGCATATATTGGGGATGACGAAAATCAGGATTGGTCACATCCCGAATCTGATTCCATATGACCGCCCCCTCAAGCCTCGGTATAATGCCAATCTGTTCACAGTAGTCCAGAAAGCTTGCATCGTCCAATATGACAATCGGCGCATTTACCAGCCAGCCTCCCTTCGCCTGCGTCACGTCATCATCGGAAGCATGGGTGAAGCCGCCGTTGGCTTTCATCTCCTCACTCATTTCTTCCTCCCTTACGACTCTTTTTGCCATTGCCTTCCCATACAAAACTGCGCTTTCCACTCCGGAAAGATCCTGTATCACCCCTATTTCTCCCACAGAGTCCGCTTCTGCGTCCTTTACTGTAATCATAATATCCCAAGCGTTCTGGTATTTTTCAAAATAAGTCTCTCTTGTGCTGATTCCTGAAAGAGTGAAAAAGCACTGCATAAGCGTAAAGGCCATAAAAGATAAGATCATAGACAGCGAAGCTGTCCGAAGCGCTTTTCTCTGCGCTTTCAGTGCATTGCCTGCCAGCTCGCCTTCTACGCCGAATAAAAGCGCAAGAATACAGGAGTTCTTCTTTCGTTTTAGCTGCAGTTCTCCTGCGTTTTTCATTGCTTCAAGCGGCGTCAGCCGACTTAGTTTTCTGGCCGGCAGCCATGCGGAAATCCATATCGTTATCACTGTTATAAGCAATGTCATCAGAAGGATCAATGGATGATATCCAAAAACCGCTTCATGTCTGCCCGGGACATCGCTTCCCGACAGATCATTTGTCATTTGTAAAAGTCCCCTGCCGATTAAAATACCCAGTAAATTTCCAGCAATGACCGGCACGGCACATAGTGTGGCGGCCTCCTGTAAAAGACATATCCGTATTTGTTTCGGCGTGGCCCCGATACTGGAAAAAATACCAAACTGATGAACTCTTGTGTTCATAGATACGGCAAAAGCATTGTGTATGATTACTATCAGCGAAAAGGATGCCATTGCCGTTATAAATATAAAAAGGGGAAACATAAGCCTTGGCGCCGTATCCTTTGAACCGCGGATCAGATACATGGCCAGAAGCTCATAGTTGTAGTCGGCGGTTTCTGGTGAAATTCCCGCCAGTTCAGCAATACGGGGCGTATCTTTCAGGACAGTTCCCATATGCTCAAAATAAAGATCGATTACCATTTCCTGTCCCTGGGATTCCCTTTCATTTATCACCGCAGCCTCAATATTTGCAAAGTTCCTTATGGCGTCTATCTCTTCTTTGTGAAATTCTCCCACAAGCCTGCTCTGCCAGCCTCCTATTTCCAATTCAATTCTCTCGATTTCGTACTTCCATACATTATAAAACAGCGCGCACAACAAGGATAAAAGTACCGCAGAAATAAAAGCCGCTATCTTAACGGAAATACAGGACGAAGGGTTATTTTTAATATAGCCTGATGAATAATCTTTCCACATTTTTCTTACCTCCGCCGTTCATCACTGATGATATGTCCGTCCTCTATGGTTATGATACGGTCTGCTTCCAAGGCCACCTTTTCATCATGGGTAATCAATAATACGGTCTGTTCCAAATTACGGTTAGAGAGCTTCAGCATATCAATAATCTCTTTGGAATTTTTTTGATCCAGATTGCCGGTAGGTTCGTCTGCCAAAAGCAGCGCCGGACGGTAAATCAAAGAGCGTGCGATTGCCACTCTTTGCTGCTGCCCGCCTGACAGCTGACTTGGCAGCGCCTCAAGCCTATCGGAAATACCCAGGGATTTGACGACCTTTTCAAAAAACTCTTTGTTTGGTTTTCTCTTATCCAGCGCAAGGGGCATAAGAATATTTTTTCGTGCGGTCAGCGTGGGTATCAGATTATAAAACTGATACACCAGTCCCACCTTTCTTCGGCGGAAAATGGCTGCCTGTGCGGGATTCAATTTAGAGAGATCCGTTCCGTCAACGGTAACCTTTCCTCCTGTAGGCTTGTCTACTGTGCCCAGAATGTGCAGCAATGTAGATTTTCCCGAGCCGGACGCTCCGATCAGCGCCACAAATTCTCCCTTACGAACCGTCAAATCAATCCCTTCTAACGCCGTTACCTGACTGTTGCCGGTTCCATACACCTTGCAGACGTTTTCGCATGTTAAAATATCCATTTGATTCTTTCCTCCTTCCAGCTTCTATGGGCAATGACTAATTCAAAAAATAGTACTTAATGGTCGTAAAAGCGAATTTCAAAGCAGGCGCCCCCCTCCGGCATATTTTCAGCCCGTATTATTCCATTTTGACGCTCGATAATTGCCTTCGACAAGGCCAGTCCAATTCCTATGCCGCCTTGGCTTGCATTCTTTCCCCGATAAAATCGCTCAAAAAGGTGCGGAATATCTTCTTTCACAAATCCCTTCCCCTCATCCCATATCCGTATTTCTGTATATAAAGGATTCTTTCCGTAAAAGCAATGGATGGTTCCGCCTATATTGTGTTCCATACAGTTTTTCATTAAATTTATGATTGCTTCCATCGTCCAATCCAAATCGGCCGTTATCGCCATCTCCCCCCTCTCCGGAATGTCAATGGAAGTGCCGGACTCTGAAAGCAGTTCCTGTAAATTATCCGCCGCAAGGGCAAGCACGGTATAGACGTCAATTTCCTCCCTTTGAAGAATCAAAGTTCCCGCGTCAAGCCGCGACAAAACAAGCAAAGCCTCCTCTAAATGAGCGAGTCGCAAAAGCTGCTTTTGAATCTGATCCGGATATTTTTTGCCGTATTCTTTTTTCATCGTCTGCACAGACAACGAAAGAGCTGTAATCGGCGTTTTTAACTGATGTGCAATATTGGACAGATTTTCTGCGAAATCATTTTTTGCCTGAACGGCCGCATCTTTCATCTGAAAGAGAGACGTCACCGTCTTATAAATTTCATCTTCCAATTTAGAAAATTCATCCTCCCTATGGGTGGACAGAATCACCGCTTTTCCCGTATTGACCTGCTCCAAATAATCTGCCAAAGCCTGAATACGCATGGCTTCCATTTTGTTTCGATATAAAAAAGTCAGGGTGAAAAGAAAGACTCCTGCGAAAAATCCTGATATGGCGAAGAAAGCGTTTTTTCTATACGCCGATTGGGAAAAATCAGATATGCGGTATCCAAATGTAGATAAAACATCATTCTCCATTACGCCGTCCCCATTTCCCCTTGTATAATCCTTTAATGCAGCAGAAATGATTTCTCCTGCTTCCGGCTCCCTCTCCAGCAATTCACCGCATACAGCATTCAGCAGATCAAATTGAAGTCTGACGTAATAGCGGGAGGCCAGCATGACTGCGATTGCGGAAGCCGTCATGCTGACAGATAATACAAATGCAAAGGTCACCAAAATATTTTTCCGTCCACTCATATCGTGTCCTCCATACGGTATCCTACGCTTCTGATGGTTTTTAGGCAGGACGGCTGATGCAATTTATCCCGCAGACGCTTTACGGTAACCGTCAAGGTGTTGCTATTCACATAACTGCCATTCGCATCCCACACCTGCTCCAGAATTTTTTCTCTGGTAACCGTCTTTCCCTTGTTCCGCATCAAGTACAACAACAGCTGATACTCCGCTGCGCTTAAATTGATTTCCTCGGAATGGCAGGAAACTGTCCTGCGGTTCTGGTCAATCACAATTCCGGAGCAGGAAAGATATTGATCTGCAACGTTTCCTGTTCTGCGGAGCAATGCCTGAATTCTGGAATACAATACTTCAAACTCAAAAGGTTTTACTACATAATCATCCGCGCCGCTCCGGAATCCAGCCACAATATCATGGGAATCCCCACGAACCGTCAGAAAAATAATCGGCAGTTCTTTCCGGTTTTTCCGAATCCATTGACATAAGCCATCCCCATGTCCATCGGGCATATTCCAGTCAAGCAGGACAAGCGTCGGCACATGCATTTTCAGAGCCTGCTTCATCTGCGCAAGCGTATTGTATATCGTTACCCTGAACTCTTTTTCTTCCAGATATTTTTTCACACTCTCTGCAATATCCAGATCATCCTCGGCATAATATAATTCAATCATCTTCATTCCACCTCTTTATATTGATTATAGCAGGAAAAGGTTACAGTTTCGTGACTGAACCGACAAAAATTCACAGCATAAAAAAATCCCGGGGCCAATCGGGATTTTTATTGTACTTTATGCAAAAAATGATATAATGCTATATATAATATTTTTAAATCTTTATAAGCAAATTAGGAGGAACACCAAAATGGAAATGTTTTTTATTCTCTCCGGCGGCCTGTTGATTATCATTTTTGCCGTAATCGCTGCGGTTTCCGCCTCTGTTACTTCCGCCGTTGCCGCTGATGTGGATGACTTCGAGGATTAGAGGCAAACTGTCAGTCCGCGGCTTTTTTATCGGATCCCGTTCTCTTTAAAAGCAAAAATACGCCCAGCAGACTCACAATAAGCTCCGTTGCCGGGAACGCCGACCACACGCCCAGGACTCCCGCCGCCTGCGACAGTGTAAACGCCATGGGAATAATCAGCACAAAACCCCTTAGAACGGAAATAACATGGGCGGGAAGAACATACTCGGTAGCCGTAAAGTATACGGAAGCTACAATGTTGAAGCCTGCAAAAATGCAGGCGGTAAAATAGATTTTTATTCCTGTCTGCGCAATACTCTGCAGACTTTGATTCCGCTCACTGTTAAACACATCCACAATCGGTTCGGATCCAAGCAGTATGCACAGATATATGGTGGCAGACACCGCCAGAACCGCAATGAGAGCATATCTGAAAACAGCCTCCACGGTTTTGCGGTTTCCTTTTCCGTAATTACTGCTTAGCAGAGGCTGTATCCCCTGGGCAATTCCCGTGTAAACAGACATTGCCACCAAAGAAAGGTTCGCTATAATGCTGTAAGCGGCAACGCCGGTATTCCCCGCAATTCCAAGCAATATGACATTAAATACAATCATGACGATTCCCGAAGAAACCTCTGTAATCAGGGAGGGAAGTCCGCTGGAAAAAATTCCAAGGATCGCTTTCCCTGAAATTCTGCATCTGCACAGATGAAACTGATTTTTCTTTTTCAAAATAAAAGGCAGAAGAAGCAGAATACTGACCACCGGCGCAAGGCCCGTGGCAAAAGCCGCACCAAAAATCCCCATGCCAAGGGGAAACATAAACAGGTAGTCCAAAACCACATTGGAAAGACTGCCGCAGATCATTGCCCTCATGGCAAGCTGCGGCGCCCCATCGTTTCTGATAAAGCACAGCAACAGATTATTCGTCATAAACATGGGCGCAAACAGCAAAATCACCTGCAGATAGGTTTTGCTCATGGAAAAAACCGCCTCATCCGCTCCCAGCAGACGGGCAATATATCCTGTGCCGAAAACACCCAAAAGAAAGAACAAGCCCGCAATCGCTGCAGTGGCTGCCGCGGCATTTGTGAAAATCCAGTTGGCTCTGTCCTTATCATTCTGACTCTTTACGATAGAATACTTGATGCCTCCGCCCATTCCGATCATCAGACCGCTGCCGTGAATAAAGCTGTATATGGGAATTGCCAGGTTCAGAGCCGTCAGCCCGTCAGCTCCCAGCGCCTTGGAAACAAAAAAAGTATCCGCCAATATATAACAGGATAATCCGATCATCCCAAGCACATTGAGGGATGTGTAATGGAAAAACTCCTTCAAACATGATTTTTCTTTCATATTTATACCTCCCTGTCCGCTCCGGCGGACATCCATTCAATATTTGAAAGGAACTTTCATACTCTCTCCCTCCGGCAGGTCTGCCGCCTTAATTCAATAGCTTCCTTTCTGCTCATATGCTCTATGGTGAGCTCCAGCATGCAAAGGATGGAATACTCCCTTTCGATGGCTTTATCCCGCTCCTCACGGCTGCTGTCCGGCGCATATCTGAAAGCCAGCTTTTCAATAGCCTCCCTTTTTTCCTCTTCCTCTTCCAAAACCCTTATTTTCCCAAAGATAATCACGCTTCTGAAATAAGTGGCGTACTCCTCCGGCGCCACTTTATCCTGTCCGATCACACAAAAAGAGGCTTTTTCATTTCTGAAAATTGCATCCAGCTTGTGTCCTGCTTTTGCACAGTGAAAAAACAGCTTTCCCTCTTCATAAACATAACTTAGGGGCACGGCATATGGATAGCCATCATCCCCGGAAACCGCAAGAACGCCCGAGGTTGCCCTCAAGAGGATTTCTTCGCATTCCTCTTTGGACAGCGCCTGCCTTTTTCTCCGCATTTCTCTGAACATAAATACCTCCCATCTTTCCGGAAAGAAAAACGCCTTAATCCACTCCTGCAAAGGCCTGACGGAATGGATAAGGCGTTACCCGGCGGTAATTGACAATTTATTCTTTTAACAAATTAACACATACTTCCTGGAAAGTCAAGCGCACAGGAAATTTCCCATCCCCCATGGCGTTCTGCTGTTGCAAAAGCCCGGATCAGCATCCTGGGGCTCGGAATTGACATACCCCTTCTCCTACTCCAAAAGCTCCTTCATGGTCCTCCAGCCCAAAAGAGCGCATTTGACTCTGGCAGGCATATGAGATATATCCTGCAGAGCCCCGGCCTCCTCCAGCTCTTCTATTTCTTCAGCCGTGCATTCTCCCTTGATCATTCTGAAAAACAGCTCCGCCAGCCTCAGAGCCTCTTCCTTCTTCTTTCCGATTACAAGCTCCAGCATAATATCCGCCGACGCCTGAGACACAGCGCAGCCTTCTCCCTGAAAAGCTCCCTCCTTGATGATGTCGTTTTCCACCTTAAGCTGCAGGACAATGTCGTCGCCGCAGGATGGATTGACTCCCTCCAACGTAAGATTCGCGCCCTCCAGCGATTCCTTGTGGAGAGGATGCTGATTGTGATCGATTAAAATTTCGTTATAAAACATCTTATCTTCCAAAACCCATTTTCCTCCTGACGCTGCACAGACTTTCCAAAAAACGCTCAATATCTTCCTGTGTATTGTAAAACGAAATACTTGCCCTGGCGCAGGAACGCACGCCCAGATAAGCTAACAGAGGCTGAGCACAGTGATGTCCAGCCCGTACTGCAACCCCATCCTCATTGAGAATAGAAGCAATGTCATGGGGATGCACCCCTTCCAGGGTAAAGCTGAGGATTCCGCAGTGTTCTCTGTGATTTTCACTTCCAAGAATACGCACGCCCGGAATCCTTTTCATCTCCTCAAAGGCCATCCGGGTAAGACGCTCCTCCCTCTCTTGAATTTCATCAAAGCCCACAGCTTCCAGATAATCCAGCGCCGCCTTCAGTCCTGCGGCGCCGCCTCCGTTTACCGTTCCCGCCTCGAATTTATGGGGCAAAGGCGCATAAACGGCATCTTGGCGGTTCACAGATTCAATCATCTCACCTCCTGTGAGAAAAGGAGGCATTTCCTTTAACAAACTCTCTCTTCCATACAAAACGCCGATTCCCATGGGCGACATCAGCTTATGTCCGGAAAACACCAGAAAATCTATATCCAGTTTCTGTACGTTGACAGGAAAATGAGGAGCGCTCTGGGCCGCGTCAAGCAACACCACTCCTCCCCTTTCATGTACCAGAGACGCAATCTCCTCCACAGGCGCGGCCTGCCCCAGCACATTGGACACATGGCAAATTGCCGCCAGCCTGGTTTGGGGCGTCACGGCTCTACGGATGCTTTCTGCGGAAAAGGAGCCATCCTCTTCGCACTCCAGAAACACCAGAGAGGCCCCTGTCCTTTCCGCTGCCATTTGCCATGGAAGAAGATTGCTGTGATGTTCCGCAATGGTCACCAGAATTTCATCACCCGGCTTCAAAAAGTGAAGTCCATAGCTGTATGCTACCAGATTAATGCTTTCCGTTGCGTTGCGGGTAAAAATAATTTCCCGCGTCTTCTCCGCCCCAAGAAAACGGCGTACCCTCTCCCGGGCCTCTTCATAGAGGCGGGTAGCCGATTCCCCCAGATCATACAGTCCTCTCAGGGGATTCGCGTTATAGTTTTCATAATAGTCCCTTTCCGCCTGCAGAACGGCCGCAGGCCTTTGGGCAGTGGCTGCATTGTCCAGATAAACAATGTCCTGATTCTTCAGAAGCGGAAAATCTATTTTGTAATCCCTCATAATTTCTTCTCCCTCTTCCATTCCTCTTTTTCCTCCCGGAAAGCTGTGATTTTTTCCTGAACCTCCGGAGACGGTATCCTTTCGCTCAGGGCATCTATTCTGGCTCTGGAAATCATCTGTCCTGCGGTTTTCTGATCTATGCCCCTGCTTCCCAGGTAAAACAGAACCTTTTCATCCAGTCTCCCAATGGTGGCTCCATGATCTCCCTCCACATCCTCTTCCCCGCAGAGAATCAGAGGAATTGTCTGGTTCGTCACCTTATTCCCCAAAAGAAGCGCCTCCTCACGCTCGGTTCCCTTAGCTCCCGCGCAGCCTCTAACAAAGTCTATGGTACCCCTGAAAAGCTTAAAGGCTCCTTCCTCCAAAATACCGCAGGCATCCATTGCGGACCGGGATTTTTTTCCCTGGTGGCGGACCACATAATTCATATCCATATGCTGTCCTCCTGCCACATGATACCCCAGCTGAGCCTGGAAGCTGCTGCTTTTTCCAGCAAGATCAGCCAGAACCCCCGTATAGAGACACTCCGCCCCCAGCTCCAGCTTCAAAAGCTCTGTGCCGGCTCCCTGTCGGCAATGGATTCCCAAATCGTTGAAGCACCGAAAGCCCTGGTCCAGAAGCTGAACCATATACAGCTTTACTTCCGCGCCCTCCTCTGCAAAAATCTTTGTCTCCAGAACAGCGGTCTTTTCCTCCGTTTCCGCACCGGAACCGCTTTCTGCGGATTGACCAAAGGCACCGGATGGATCTGATTTTTCCTTCGCTTCAGATGTCCTCAGCAGACAAATCACAGACAAACGGCTTCCTTTCTCCGCATGTATATAAAGCCTCCCCGCCGATGGGATTTCTTTACCGTATGCGTACTCCAGCAAAGCACATCCGCTGCTGTCTTCCGGGGAGGTAAGCATTCCCACAGGGCCTTCTTCCAGCATCTCTCCAATCTCATGTCCCATCCCGGTATCTATTCTCTTCCAGCCTTCCGGCTCATCCTCCCTTATCTCCCAGCTCAGTCCTCCGTCCTGCAGAGTCGCCTGCGGCTGTATAAACCGCGGCTTTTCCAGTAAAGCCTTGCTTTCATTCATGCCCAGATGATTCCAAGTCTGCACCGGAAGCCGGTTCAGTGTCAATTCCATCTTTATACCTCCCTGCCTGCTTCAGCAGACATTCATTCAAAACTTTGGAAGGAACTTCCTGTTACTCTCTCCTATCCAATACTCCCCTTCATTTCCAGACGAATCAGATTATTCATTTCAATTGCATATTCCAGAGGAAGCTCCTTGGATACATTATCCGCAAAACCACTTACAATCATTGCCCTGGCGTCCTCCTCACTGATGCCTCGGGACATCAAATAAAATACTGCGTCATCGCTGATGCGGCCAATCTGTGCTTCGTGCCCCACATCTGCGTTGCCGGTCCGCACATCCATGGCCGGTATGGTATCCGATCTGGAAATGTCATCCAGCATCAGGGACTGGCAAGACACTGCCGCTTTGCTTTTGGCGGCATTCTCACCGATTACCACGCTGCTTCTGAATGTACTCACGCCGCCGTCCTTGGAAATGGATTTCGTATTGATAAAGGATGAGGTCTCGGCGCCGCTGTGTACTACTTTCGCACCGGTATCCAGATTCTGTCCCTCTCCTGCAAAAGTGATGCCCGTAAATTCCATTCTGGATCCCTTGCCCTTTAATATTGTCATGGGATACAGATAGGACACATGAGAACCAAAGGAACCGGACACCCACTCCATAACGCCGCCCTCCTCCACCAGGGCCCTTTTCGTGTTCAGATTATACATATTTTTCGACCAGTTTTCTATGGTGGAGTAACGCAGCCTGGCATTTTTTCCCACAAATAGCTCCACGCATCCGGCGTGAAGATTGGCAATATTATATTTTGGCGCTGAGCATCCCTCAATAAAATGAAGGTCGGCCCCCTCGTCCACTATAATCAATGTATGCTCGAATTGGCCCGCTCCCGGTGCATTCAGACGAAAATACGACTGCAGGGGGATGGTCACCCTGACTCCCGGCGGCACATAGACGAAGGAGCCTCCGGACCACACCGCCCCGTGCAGGGCTGCAAATTTATGGTCGCTTGGCTTTACCAGCTTCATAAAATGCCTGCGCACCATATCCGCATATTCCCCTTTCAGAGCACTTTCCAGATCTGTGTAAACCACTCCCAGGGCCGCCACCTCCGCCCTTACATTGTGATATACCAGCTCAGAATCATACTGAGCCCCCACTCCCGCAAGAGATTTTCTTTCCGCCTGAGGAATTCCCAGCCTTTCAAAGGTATCCTTGATCTCCCGAGGCACCTCGGACCATTTGGCGGTCATTCTGGATTTGGGCCGCACATATGTGACAATATGATCCATGTCCAAGCCTTCTATGGAAGGCCCCCAATCGGGAACCCTCAGTGAATGATAGATCTGGAGGGATTCCAGGCGGAACTGCTCCATCCAGGCCGGATCCTTTTTCTCTCTGGAAATCTGCTCCACAATCCCGGGTGTCAGCCCCTCCTCCACATGATAGGCCGCAGTATTTTGATCCTTCACATCATAAATGCTTCTGTCGATGTCATCCACGTGGCTTTTTTCTCTCACGGCTGCGCCTCCTCTCTTCCGGCGGCCCCTTCCAGAAACGCTTCATACCCCTCTGTATTGATTTTCGACACCAGAGAGCCATCCCCCGTGGCCACAATCCGGCCATCCACCATTACATGCGTATAATCAATATGCAGGGACTGCAAAATACGTGTGCTGTGAGTAATGATTAACAGCGCCTTGTCCCGGTTTTTTTGGAACGCTCCCACACCATCAGAAACCAGACGGACCGCATCCACATCCAGTCCGGAGTCCGTTTCATCAAGAATCGCAATCCTGGGACCGAAAAGCATCATCTGCAGAATCTCCGTTTTTTTCTTTTCTCCGCCGGAAAATCCCACGTTCAGGCTGCGCCCGGCATAAGAATCATCCATCTGAAGCAGAGACATAGCCTTTTTCAGCTCCTTCTTAAACTCCCATAGACGAATCCGCCTGCCTGTCTGCTGTTCCAGAGCGCTGCGCAGGAAGCTCTCCAGAGGCAGCCCCGGTACCTCAAGGGGCTCCTGAAACGCAAGAAAAAGGCCTGCTTTCGCCCTTTTGTCCGGCGTCTGCTCCGTCAGATCCTCTCCTCCCAGTAAAATTCTTCCAGAAGTGATTTCGTACCCGGGACTTCCCATCAAAGCATAGCCCAGCGTGGATTTTCCTGCGCCGTTAGGCCCCATAAGCACATGGGTTTCCCCTTCATTTATTTTCAGCTGTACATTATGTAAAATTTCCTTATCCTCCGCCTGTACACTCAGGTTTTCCACACTTAAAAGAACCTTCTGCATATTCCTTCTCCTTTAATTTCCTATTAACCCACTTGGTTTATAGGTATATTACTACGAAGCAGATTGCTTGTCAATAGATGAAGGATATCAGAAAAGACAAACTGCCGCCTTGAAAACCCACTTACCTAGATGTATAATGGGGAATATCAAAAAAGGGAGGTATCTGCCATGATTATATCCACAAAGGGACGTTATGCACTGAGGCTGATGGTAGATCTCGCCGAACATCAGAAACAGGACTACATTCCCCTGAAGGAAATTGCCGCCAGGCAGGAAATATCGGAAAAATATCTGGAAAGCATCATAAAAATCCTGGTGAAAAACGGGCTGCTGGAAGCTCTGCGCGGAAAGGGCGGCGGATACCGCCTGACCAGATCCCCCCAGGAGTACAGCGTGGGCCATATTCTCCGGCTTGCAGAGGGAGATCTGGCTTCCGTGACCTGCGTCAGTGAGGACTCCTCCCGATGCACCCGCAGGGCAGACTGCAGACTTCTTCCCATGTGGCAAAAGCTGGATTCTCTCATAAACGGCTATCTGGATGGCGTGACCATTGCAGATCTCATGGAAGAAGTCTGATCATGCCTTCACAACAGATATTTTATTCCATAAAAATACGACAGCCGGAAACCTATAAGGAAACATATCGTTTCCCTTCTTCCGGCTGTCATACAGCCTCTTTGGAAACCTCCTCAATAATAACTCCGGCAATATTCTAATGTGATCCAATCGCGGGGTTTTCACTCCCTGATGTCCCCGTAACTTTTTTCACTGTGATGTAAGTAACGTCAAGACCCATCGTCTCCGTTTCAAACCGCTCTTCCCCATTTTCAGTGTCGATTTTTATAGTAAAAGCCGTAACTATGCCATCTGTTCTGTGCATTTCTACCCGGTAGATTCCGACTTCCTTTGCAGAAAGCTCTATCAAAATTCTTCTGTTTGCCGCTGCTTCTGCATTTTTGGAGTCTTCATTTGCGTTGCCTGCAAAATGAAGCACTCCCAGAGTATTTCCTTCTTCCGTGTTAAGCACATTCAGGGTGGGATTCTCCCGAGACTCGTAATTGCTGATTTCACCTATCCGAAGATACACATTGTGCGTCCCCTCTTTTGTGACCGGAATGGAAGAATAAATAACATCCATATTATCCTGCAGAACTTTCAGCAAGGTTTTTACAGTACTGCGTACGGGCAAAGGATTGCGCAGATTATTCCGTTCAAAATCAGAATACATCTCGCCATAGCAATATAATCCGATACCCTGCCCGCCACGCGCCAACGTCTGTGCAGTAATCATTTTGGCCACGCTTCCTTCATCCATGGTCGCACTGATCTCTGTGGGAAACAGTACCGGAAATCCCTTTGCATACGCCGCGATGTCCTCAGACGCATAAATCGCATCAAGATTAGGATACAGGGAGCCCGCATTTCCATAAAACATGCTCCCAATCATGTCCACACTTCTGTAAATATCCATAGTCATGCCATCCGGAGCAAAATTCGGATAAATAATATTGTTTTTCTCCATGTTTCCACTCTGGGTATTGGTGGTTGTCGGCTTGTATGGATCCACCTGATGAATTACATTGTTAAAGTATTTCCACAAATGATTAATGGTATCCGCCCGGAATTGATCCTGGCTCTCTCGAGGATGATCCTTCCTCCATAGTCCGAAAAGCTCTGAATAATAAGGATTTTGATCATCACCATTGTCTACATAATAGTTAAATCCTTCTTCATTTCCGATTTGGTAAGCAATGATATTCGATGAATCTTTATAATGTTTTGCAAGCTCTGTCAAGGCATTTGTTATTTTTGCAAATACCAAAGGATGCCAGTATTCCAAAAAATTCTCAACGCCGCACGCCCCTTCCCCCCGATCGTCTCTGATGCTTCTCACATCCTCCGGGTTCTTTATGTCGGTTCCCCACTGCATGGAAAGGGAATATACCTTCCCATTTACCGTTACATTATCCAGAGCATATCCCCAAAATCCATCCATCACTCTGGGAATATTGTCTGTTTGGCTGTGAAAAAAATAATAAATTCTGTATTCAGTCCATTTTGCTTAGCCATGCCGGTGACATGATCTAAAAATGTAAAATCATAAATTCCTTCTTCCGGTTCCCAGTCCTGCCAGTAAATCATAAGCTGAACAGTATTAAAACCCATATTTCTCATGTCTGCGAACCATGTCTGCCATTCCTCATCCTGAATTTGCTTAAAGTCATCCCCCACATGATTCTTGCCCTCATTATCTCTATAACCGTTATTGTCCACACGTGTATCCCACCAGCCTGTTTCGACAGCAAGGGGATAATAGGGCGCTCCTTCCACATAATATGCTGCTTTTCCATTGCCCAGCCGAACCAGCCCCACAGGAATATTTGTCGCTTCTTCTTTTGTAAGAACCTCTGCATGCAGCACCTCTCCTGGAAGCTCTTTAGTCCCAACATTTTTATATTCTGCATATCCGCACATAACTCTTCATCCTTTTCAACACATTTTTTCGCATATCGGTACGCATTCCATCCCCCGCCTCATACGGTTGCTGAAGCATTGATATACGCTGCAATAGCATACAGGGGCTCTGCGCCCAGGACAGTTTTCCAAAGCCATCCTATATCTCCGGTTTCAGCGGCCCATAGAAATAAGAGGCAGTGGCGCCGCCGTCTATCAGAAAATCTGCGCCGGTAATAAACGCGCCTCTGTCGCTCATAAGAAGCTCCGCTACATTTGCAATCTCATCCGCGGTTCCCGGACGGCCCGCAGGACATTTTGCAAACATATTTTTATAGAAGTCTCCCCGGGGACCATTGAATTCGTCAATGGCAAGGGGGGGCACCACAATACCGGGAGAGATAGAATTCAAACGAGCTCTCCTTTCTCCCCATCTGACCGCCTCCCACATCACACGTTTTTCATTGCAGCGCTTTGCCATCTGGTACGCGTGAAGCGTATCCCGAATATTCCTGGGCTGAAGCATTTCTAACGCAAGCAGCTCTTCCGCAGGCGTACAGGCAAGCAGCTCATCCTCCTGCGCCGTCAGAGCCGGCATACGGTGCCCGGACTGGCTGGAAATCGTCACACCCACGCCGCCTTCCCCGATTACCTTTCCCACCTCCTCCAGCAGCACGGCTGTACCATAAAGGTCTACTTTCAAGATAGTTTCAACAGGTGCCTGACTGGGAGAAACTCCGGCGGCGTTCACCAGCATGGTAATCTCTCCGTACCTCTGCGCCTCGCCAATCAGATTCTTGATAGAATCACGGGATGAGAGATCCATCTGTATTGCCACAGCGTCAAACCCTGCATCATTCAGAATCTTGGCCACAGCCTGTGCATTTTCCAGTCTTTTGTCCCCGATCACAATCTTCATTCCATATCCCATCCGACGGGCGATGGCCATGCCAATCTGCCCGGCTCCGGTTAATACCATTACATCCTTCATAAAACAGCTCCTTTCTGAAAACCTAATATGATTATAATATTTATGCGTATGTTTTCAAGCTGATTTAGGTCCGTTTACAAGGAACCACACACAGACCGTGAAACAGTCTGCTGTCTTGTTGATGCTTCTTGCATACCATTTGCCGTAATAATCATCACTGCCTGCAAAAGCATACATACCCGTAAATCCATATTTGAATATCAGTAAATTATGACCTCTCAACAGAGGTTACAGTGTTTTAATAAAATCCTCCAAAAGCCTTGAAAA
>CALWRA010000020.1 GCA_944383825.1 uncultured Acetatifactor sp.
CATATTATTTTTCGTTTCGCCATAAACCTACATTTTTTCCTCGGCGTTTTCTTTCATTTTATCACTGGCGTTGACAGTGGCCGCTGATAAGCTCATACCGCCCATCCTCTTTCAGCCGAACCGTTGCCGGGGTCATCACTCCATTTCGCTTGATGCTCTCAACAAGCTGTTCCATATCCTCATCCAGTAAAACTTTGAACGGATGATCTGGAAACTCGTCAATCTCCGCAATCGGAATGTCCCGTATCTTGCTCAGTTTTGCTTCCGCACGGCTTTCATCCGTCTGGAAAAGGTCATCGTATGCGGTCAGCTCGATTTTGTGTCCGTTGCTTCTCGCCAATTTCTGCCACCTCCTTTCCTAATTGTTCATAGGCAGCGGCCACCTTTCCGCTTTTGTCATAAGCAAAAATACTCTTTCCCTCTGCGGTAGCTTCTACTGCACGAATAGAATGGGGGATTTCGGTATCAAAAACCTTGATTCTTTGCCCGTATGCACTTTTCACCGAAGCGGTAATTTCTTTTGAAATGTTGGTGCGGGGCATTACCATTGTCATCAGGATACCATCTATCCGCAGTTTGGGATTGATCTGCCGCTTGACCATAGAAACCGAGCGAAGCAACAGCTCCAGACCTTTCGCTGAAAGATAGTGGGGCTGGGTTGGGATAACCACACTGTCAGCTGCCGCCAGAGCATTGATGGTGATCATGCCAAGAGAGGGCATACAGTCAATCAGTACATAGTCGTAATTCTTTTTGACCTCATTCACATAGGTTTTCAAGACACGCTCACGGCTCATGGCATTGATCAGCCTGACTTCAAAGCCAGACAGCTCAATATTAGACGGAAGCAGATCCACGCCCTCATGGTGATGCAGAATGCCTTGTGAAGCATCAAAGGCTTTATCGTCGATAATGCTTTGCATCATGGTGGAAAGGGTTATGGGAATATCATCTGGTCTGCTGTACCCCAGGGCCATGGTTAAGTTGGCCTGTGCATCCGCATCAATCAGCAGGACTTTCTTTCCCTGCTTTGCCAGACTGACACCCAGGTTGACTGCTGTGGTTGTTTTGCCCACACCGCCTTTTTGATTGGTCAGAGCAATCACTTTGCAATTTGACATAGGTGCGTCCTCCTTTCTTTTAGATTTAGCCGCTTTTTCAGGGCGGCTATGTAAAGTTCCCCAGAACGCAAAAAAGCCGACTGGCTTTTATACCAATCGGCTATGTAATAGTTCTCTATATTCAGTTCTTAACCTTTGCAGAAAACAGTTCCCGTATGTTATCTGTATCCCACTGATCTGGAAACAGCACCGCCATAATCCGAAAAGCATCATAGAGTCCTGCGATATATGCGTGGGTGGCATATTCACAATCTTCTTTGTCCCGGCACTCCAATAGGCGGTTGCAGACTTCCCGTTGTTCCTCTGTTAAATCCAACCGGAGATACTCCATTTCCGCAATTCCTTCGTTTTCAGAGTCTTTCTGATAAGTCATATCTGCTTCCAATAGTGAACGGATTGTTTGCTCTCGTAGTGTTTCAACAGCTACTTTGAATAATTCTTTTAGGTCTATTTCATTCATCCTGCCCTCCCACATAAACTGTTTTTATTTTTTTGAGAGGAGCATTGATGACCTTAAAAATCAGTTCATCGACACAATCCGTATATCGGCCTTGCTGGATCAGCAAATTTTTCAATTCAACAAGGCTTTGAAGCAAAAGGCTTCTATCATGGCTATCCACATAAACATGAAATGTTTTTTCTCTCATACGATGCACCTCCTTACAGCATCATTATAGGAGAAGCGGAGTACCCCTTCAAATATGCCAGCAAAAGGACGAAATAAACTTCAAAAAAATGCCTTTTACTCGGTAACATTCGCCCATCCGATTAGCAAGGCTTTTTGCATGATTTTTCGGCAAATTAGCAGGAGAGGCAATTTGATTAGCAAAAATCGAAAATTTTCTGCTAATCATTAGCAAGCTAATCGGTGACAAAAATCAATGGTTCGAGTTAAGTAAGGTCGCTTCCGATTAGCAAAAATGCTTCCTGCTAATCGCTGTTTGCTATTTGTTCGATTTTCCTCGGAAAATAGAAAACGCCGAAAACCTTGAAAAATCAACGTTTTCGGCGGAGTTTTTGGCGTCGCTAAGAGGATTTGAACCTCCGACCTACCGCTTAGGAGGCGGTCGCTCTATCCAACTGAGCTATAGCGACATTTAAAAAATCTATATTTAATTTTACTTGTTACCTTTTCCCGTTTCCTCCGAGGTGTATGTTATAACACTTTCTTAGGAGGCGATCGCTCTATCCAACTGAGCTATGAGGACATTTATGAAAAACCTGCTAATAGCGGGCAATTCATCTTATGAAATTGTACTTTCTATATCACATTCTGTCAATTACCTTTTTATAATTTATTTTTGCATATTCCTGAAGCATTTATCATGTACCTTCCGGAAAATTAATTTTACCCTGGAGCCATATAATTCCTTTGAAACGACGGCCCACTTGTGGTTCACCAAACAAGTCTATTATATTAATACACACATCAAATGTCAATTCATTACAGCAAATTTGCAAAATATAAATTTTTTCTCCGGTTACATGATTTGTGACAATCTGCATTGAAACAATTTCCCCCAGCACAGAATACTGATCACATTCTACGCCATAAGGCATAAAATAAGTATCTACCAGACTGAATATATCCTCTTTCTGTATCTTTCGGGATATGGTCGTGTACATATCCATATCCTCAAGAGTCAAAGTCTCAATAGCATCCTCGTCTCCTCTTCTCGCGGCAGCCAGTAAATTATTACGGTTGGCTGAATTTTTCTGTACCCTGAGCTTCTGCTCTTCATCCTTCTGAATAGGCATCATGATACTTCCGCTGACTGAAAGCCCCGATAATGTCAGAGTAGTTCCCCTCACAGGAAGCATTCCTCCAGCCTGAGCCTTGACATAAGGTATCATATTTCTCAAATAAAATATCAGAGAAATGCCTACCTTTACATCATCACAAACGCCAGCATAAGAAATCTTTGCCGCGTGACGTTCCACAGAGACATCTTCGTGTGTAGTAATACCGGTACCTTCCAGATAAGGATAATAATATTCGTAAATAAATTTATCCTCCTCATCAAACTCACCGCATACCGCTATTCCCATTCTTCCGGCATAATGTTTGCAAAATTCACCTAGCATAATCCCTTCTTGGTTTATGGTATATGCACGTTGATCGGAATTCATAATAACATCCGTCAACAGATTTTTTAGCTTTTTACGGTCAGAATATTCACTGAATCCGATAGCACGCATATATTTATGCAAAACCTCACCTTCTTTCTCATCTTATGTTATAAGATTTACTTTTTGGCAGGCAAAATCTTTTCTTTTCCTCCCATATAAGGACGAAGAGCAGTCGGAATACGAATACTGCCATCTGAATTTATATTATTCTCCAAAAAGGCTATGAGCCCTCTGGGAGAAGCCAGCACCGTATTATTTAAAGTATGCACAAAATATGTCCCCTTTTCCCCTTTTGTACGAATTCCTAAACGCCTTGCCTGGGCATCCCCCAAGGTGGAACATGATCCTACTTCAAAATATTTTTTTTGCCTTGGACTCCATGCTTCCACATCGCAAGATTTTACCTTAAGATCCGCAAGATCTCCGCTACAGCACTCCAGAGTACGTACCGGTATATCCAGACTTCTGAAAAATTCTACTGTGTAGAACCACATTTTATTATACCATTCCATAGATTCTTCCGGACGGCACAGTACAACCATTTCCTGTTTTTCAAATTGATGTACTCTGTACACCCCTCTCTCCTCAATGCCATGAGATCCTACTTCCTTTCTAAAGCAAGGGGAATAGGAGGTCATTGTAATAGGAAGATTTTCCTCCTTTACAATTTGTCCTTTGAATTTACCGATCATAGAATGTTCCGAAGTTCCTATTAGATAGAGATCTTCTCCCTCTATCTTGTACATCATGGCTTCCATCTCTGCGAAACTCATAACACCGTTTACTACACCGCTGCGGATCATAAAGGGAGGAATGCAATAGATAAATCCTCTGTCAATCATAAAATCTCTCGCATAACTGATCATCGCAGAATGGATTCTTGCAGCGTCTCCCATAAGATAATAAAAACCGTTGCCGCTTGTTCTTCCAGCGCTTTCCTTATCGAGACCATTTATGCTGTCTAAAATATCCGCGTGATATGGAATTTCAAAATCAGGCATTACAGGTTCCCCAAATTTCTCTATCTCCACATTTTCACTGTCATCTTTCCCAATGGGAACAGATTCATCAATAATGTTTGGTATAACCATCATGATATTGGTTATCTTTTCCTGAAGCTCCTCTTCTTGTGCTTCAAGCTCTGCAAGTCTCTTTGCACCGGCTGTAACCTGCGCCTTTTTTTCCTCTGCCTCCTGTTTTTTTCCCTGAGCCATTAACATACCAATTTCTTTGGATATTTTATTTCGGGAAGCACGAAGATCATCTGCCTCCTGTTTTGTTTTTCTGCTCTCTGAATCCAGAGCAATTACCTGATCTACCAGGGGCAGCTTGGAATCCTGAAATTTTTTTCTTATATTTTCTTTTACCAATTCAGGATTTTCTCTCAAAAACTTCATGTCTATCATAATTTCCTCGTACCTCCCTGACCGCTTAAGCGGATGCTATTTTAATTAATCCAATACTTTTTCTATATAAATGCTATGTATCTCCATCAAATTTTTAATAACGGTTTCTTTTACATCATTACCGTTCTTATCTTTTATAATCCTGATAACTGGTCTTTCATTAAAATTTTTATTCTGTGACAATACCACTCCTAATTCACCTTCATTAGTGAGAACGTGTGTTCCTATTGGATAAACAGCGGTAAAGCTTAAAAACACATCTACGACCTTATCATCAAATAAAATATTCTTGAAATTCTTTAAATATTCCACCGCCTCATATACCTTGGCACGCTGACAGGCAATGCCGCATATCATCTCATCAAAGGCATCACACACATTTACTATCCTACATTCAAAGGGTATATCTCCTGTTCTCAGAGGAAACCCTGATCCATTCAATCTTTCATGATGATAAAGAATAATATTTTTGCTGATTTTAGAAATCCATTTTTCCTTTTTCAAAGCACTGAAACCATAAACTGGATGCTTTTTATATTCGGCAGCTTCCTGCTTACTCATATCTTTCAGAGCTCTTCCAACAAAATTAACTGTGGTATATCTTAACCCAATATCATGAAGAAGACATCCAACCCCTATATCATGTATTATATTTTTATCTACATTCAGTTTCATAGCCGTTAAAATTGCCAGAGAGCAAGTGGATATGGAGTGCTCATAAATATCAGAGCTTCTTTCTCTGATATCAAATACTTTTTCTACAATTTGCTCTTCCTCCAGCATGGTATAAATAATATTATCTGCAGTATTGCTCAATTCCTCCAATTCCTGATTATTCTGGTAAGTATGTCTTTCCAGAATATCTTTAACCTTCAGTCTTACATTATCCTTTAACTCAGATTTTAGAATCAGAATTTCACTTTGTTTTAATTCTTCCTCCTTAATATATACATTAAAAATGCCAAGCTCAATAATCTTTTCAATGTATTCCTTTTTCAGTGTTGCCCCCTCCGGCAGGACAAGCTGATAATCCCAGGTCATAATAGGCTTTGCCAATACTTCATCGCCCTTCAGCTCGTCTATTCTGATCAGTTTCATTGTTACCTCCCCATTGCAATTAATAATGCCTCTTCCTCTTCTTTTCCTAAGGAAATAGAACATTCTCCTCCTTTAATTTCCTTAGTATAAGAGTAACACCCTTCCGTACTATGTACTGAATTTATAATAAAACCATTATTATTCTCATCCAGCAATGCTAAACAAAAACTTAGCTGGCCCCCCATCTGATTAAAAGCATCATATTTTACCAGACCAAATTTTTGAAATGCTGATTGCATCCTTCTGTACAAAGTACGAATATCCTTTTTATTATTGTCCGCACTTTCTTTTAAGGCTTTGTTATCCTCAAACAATGCCGAAATACTATTTTCCAAACTGGATCCATCTTTTCCAGTCATAAATTGATCCAGCCTTTTTTTCATCCTTTTTATCTTTTTGAAAGATATAATCAGCAAAATAAAAAGAATAAAAAATAATAAGATGAGAACGGCATTTACTATAAGCAGATAACCTAAATCAAATCCTTCAAAACCTATCTGATTTAAAAAATTGCTGTAATTTGCACTCATATTTCTCCTTTTGTATTCTGACTGTTTTTCATTCCTTATCTATTTCCGATCATTTCCAGAAGTCTGTCAAGATCCTCGTGGCTGTAGAATTCTATCTCTATCTTTCCGGATCCCTCTCCTTTTGGGGAAACAGTAACTTTTGTACTTAACTTCTGTTTTAATTTTTCTTCTATATCCAAATAAATTGCTTGAAGAGTTTTATTTTCTGCTTTTTTAGTTTTCACTGGTTTATGAAGATTTTTTACCAGCTTTTCCACATCACGGACACTCAACTTTTCGTCAAATATTTTCTGAGCCAGACTATATTGTTCTTCTGGATCCTCTACTGCCAGCAATGTCCTGGCATGACCTGTGCTGATCATTTCGTCTATCACCATCTGCTGTACTTCATCAGACAGCTTAAGGAGGCGAATAGAATTTGTTACCGCCGCCCGACTTTTTGAAACTCTTTCTGCAACCTCATCTTGCTTTAAATGAAATTCTGTTAAGAGACGTTTGTATGCCTGAGCTTCCTCAATGGGATTCAGATCCTCTCTCTGAATATTTTCTATTAGGGAGATTTCAACAATTTCCTGATCTGAATAATTGCGTATTATCACGGGAATTTCTTTTAATCCTGCAATTTTTGCAGCTCGCCATCTGCGTTCTCCAGCGATAATTTCAAAATAATCTTTTCGATCCTGAACTAAAATAGGCTGTAAGAGACCAAATTGTTTGATAGAATCTGCTAATTCCTGAAGCGCATCCTCATCAAAATTTTTTCTTGGCTGATCTCTGTTAGGTTCCACTCTTGTTATTTTTACAATCGTTTCATTACCTTTATTTCCTTCAATGCCTTCCTTTGTTTCTTTTTTGATCTTTGCTTCTCCAACCGCATTCGGTATTAAAGAATCCAGCCCTTTTCCCAATCCTCTTGCCGCCATACCACTTTCCTTTCCTAGCTTATCTGTTCCTCATCACTTCTTCCGCCAACTGAAGATATGCTTCCGCACCTGCAGATTTGGAATCATACATATTTATAGGCAATCCATAGCTTGGAGCTTCCGCCAACCTGATATTTCTCGGAATTAAAGTTTGATATACTCTCTGGTTTAAATTTTTTTTCACATTTTCTACTACTTGCATTGATAAATTAGTTCTGGAATCATACATTGTAAAAACGACGCCCTCCATTTCCAAATGAGGGTTAAGGCGTTCTTTTACTAAATTGATTGTATGAATTAACTGGCTTAATCCCTCCAGCGCATAATACTCACACTGAATCGGTACCAACACACTATCCGCAGTAGTCATAGCATTAATCGTAAGCATATTAAGAGAAGGAGGACAATCTATAATAATATAATCATACTCATCCTTTATGTAATCCACTTCGTTGGATAGGATGTATTCCTTCTTTTCTACTCCGATTAACTCTATTTCAGCAGCAGCAAGATTAACATTGGAAGGAACTACTGAAACTCCCGGAATTACATCCTTTATTACACAATCTGAAATAGAACATTCTCCCAGGATTAACTCATAAATTGTATTTTCCAGATTATTTTTATCGATGCCGAAGCCGCTCGTTGTATTTCCCTGAGGATCCGTATCAATTACCAATACTTTTTTTCCTTTTACTGCAAGAGAAGCGGATAAATTTATTGAGGTAGTTGTCTTCCCAACTCCCCCTTTTTGGTTTGCTATTGCTATAATTCTTCCCATTTGTTTCGCCTTTCTATATTTCGCTTTTCAATTATATCACTTATAAAGAAAGATATCTACATGAAAATATTGTTTTTCATGAATCTTTCAATATGTGTTTATTAAAGATTACTGAACTGTATATAATCAAATAATTTACATCCATCGAAAAATTTGTTTTATTCAAAAAAAATATTTATAATTTATTTTTGCTGATAATGTTTCACATTTACAGATAAATGTTTCACACTATTATTTACAATATATTGGGCTTCAATGTTTCACGTGAAACATTATCTTGTGCCTTTAAATAAAAAGAAAGGGAATGTTTCACGTGAAACATCCCCTTTCTTTCTTAAAATAATTTAATTAAATCATTTTTAATAGCAAAAACTGCTGCCTGAGTTCTATCTGACACATCAATTTTCTTAAATATATTAGATATATGATTTTTTACAGTTCTCTCGCTAATATGAAGTTCATTTGCAATTTCTTTATTAAACATACCATTTGCAACCTGAATTAAAACTTCCATCTCTCTTTTTGTAAGAGAATCAATCTTTTCCCTATCAGCATCTCTTGTAATCAGGCGATTATTCAAGGCAGGAATTAAATTAGGCTGAATATAATTCTCACCGTTCATTAATATGTGTATGGCTTTTTTTAATTCAGATGATTCTGAATCCTTTAAAATATAACCATCCACACCTATATCTATTGCTCTTAACAAATATTCTATTTCATTATGCACCGTAAGAATTAAAACCTTAACGTCCATCTTTTTTTTCTTAATTTCTTCCAAAACTTCTATACCATTTTTCTTCGGCATATTAATATCTAAAAGAAGTACATCTGGTTTCACTCTGCCCAACTTTTCCAGGCACTCTTCACCATCGCTAGCTTCTTCGATTACCTCAATATTTCCATCGAACTCCAATAATTGTCTAATTCCTTCTCTCATTAAAATATGATCATCTGTTAACATTACTTTAACGCTCATAGTTTTAACCATTCACCCTTCATATATTGTATAATAAAATTACAAATAAGTAATCTTAAAAAATTAGAGGAACTTCTATTTTTATTTGCGTACCCTTATTAATTTTTGATTTCATATCTATTTTGCCACCAATTAAATGAATTCTTTCTCTAATTACAGGAATACCAAAATGCTTATTTTTCGTTTCATCTAGTTTATCTATATCAAATCCTTTCCCGTTATCCTCTATATAAATAATGCATCTATTGTCTTTACACTTACAATGAAAAACAATTTGATCAGCGTTTGCGTGCTTTGTAATGTTAATCAGACATTCCTTAGCAACTCTGTAAATAGTTAAAAGGACAAGACTATTATCACAATGTATTTCCTCTATACAAGAATCTACATGATATTCATTCCTTTCACTGATACAGCAAACTAACTTTTCTAAGACAGCCTTCAATCCAAGATCATCAAAGGTCATAGGACGCAAATCAAATATAATGCATCTTATTTCATCTATAATATCTTTTAAATTTTTGTTTACAACGGATAATTCTAATTTTGCTCTTACAGGATCCTGATCTATAAATAAACTTGCCAATTCTAACTTATGAACTAAATGCGCTAAATTCTGAAGAGAAGTATCATGGAGTTCTCTTGCAATCCTTTGCCTGTCCTCTTCCTGTATACTAAGAATTAAAAGATTATTTGAAACGTTCTTCTCCGATTCTAAAACCTTATGAATTCTTTCAACTCTGGATGAAATAACATTCCTAATATTTGTAAGATATTTGTTTTCAGAAACACATGATAATCTATTGTATTCAGCCTTTTTAATTTCTTCCATATCAATTTCCGAATTTCTGGGAGAAAATATTTTATCGTCCTCGTTTTCCTTCTCTTTCAAAGAAGCAATATATAAATCAGATTCCTTAATCTTTAATATGTTTTCATTTATCTTCTGGTCAATATCATCCCTTTTTAAATTTAATTCTTCTTCTAATTGAGTTAATACAAGATAATTTTCATAATTCATTTTCTCACCAAACACATGTTCTTTTTTCCTATCATTTTTTTGCTTTATATTTACATAATAAACGAAAAGTCCTAAGAAGTAAAGCGAAGTAAAACATAAATTAATTGTATGTTATACTTTTTTCGATTATAATAAAATAAAAAAGGAAAGGATGAAGGTATGAATCAAAAAGCAAAAACTTTTTTATTCCTTACTTCTTTGGCTGCAGGCGCACTCCATGTCATAAACCGCTTCCAATATACAATTTGCACCAGTAAAAACGTTTTAAATTTTTCTGATAATCGATACTATGAATGGAGATTTGGGAAAATTAGATACATCAAAAAAGGAAACGGAAGTCCTATACTGCTTCTTCATGATCTGACAGCCGGAAGCTCTTCTTATGAGTTTTCTAAAGTCTGGAGTGATCTGACAGACAAACATGAGGTTTACTGTATTGACTTTTTAGGCTACGGACTCTCAGACAAACCTGATATTACCTTTACCAATTATTTGTACGTACAAATGGTTATTGATTTTATCAAAAATGTTATTGGCAGAAAAACAGATATTGTAGCCACCGGCGACTCTTTTTCCATTGCGGTCATGGCTTGCCACAATGACAAAGAAACCGTGAGAAAACTAATTGCAATAAACCCTCAAAGTTTATATCGACTGAACCAAATACCATCCAAACAGACCAGAGCATTAAAATTATTGTTGGATACTCCTATAATAGGAACTTTTTTATATAATATACATACCAGTAAAAGCACTTTCCGAAAAGTATTTGAAGAAAAATATTTCTATAATCCTTATCTGATTGATGAAAAGGATGTATTGTCCTATGCGGAAGCCGCACATACCATTGATCATCACTCAAAGCACTCTTTCACAAGTTATGAAGGAAGATATACCAACGCAAATATTCTACACGCCTTAAAAGAAACGGACAATAGCATATATCTGATTGCCGGCAGGGAAGAGCAAAATATTGAAACCACCGTAGATAATTATATCTACTACAATAGCGCAATTGAAGCAATCTATATCGAGAAAACAAAGCATCTTCCTCATCTGGAAAAACCTGAAGAGGTAATTTCAAGTATAAAGCTATTTCTCGAATAATTTTTCTTATTACATGAAAAGCAACCCCTGTCCGGAAACTACAAAGGTTCTTTTCCGGGCAGGCCCGCTTTCCTTGGAAATTTCTTTGGTGTTTCTTTTATTTTTTCTATCACTACAAGATTTCTGTAAATATCAGAATCGGGCAAATAAAATGATACCTGTTTTACTATTTTTCCCCCAAGCATTTTAAGGGCATTCTGAGCCGCAGCAACTTCCTCCAAAACTTTTTCCGACTTATAGGAAACAAACTTCCCTCCAGGCTTTACAAAAGGAATACAATATTCAGAAAGAGTTGAAAGATTTGCCACCGCTCTGGAAACACACAAATCAAAATTTTCTCTCATTTGTTCTTTTCTTGCAAAATCTTCAGCTCTTCCGTGAAGGACAGAAATTCCCTGCAAATTCAATTCCTCTGTAACCGCATTCAAAAATTGTATCCTTTTATTTAAAGAATCCAACAAAGTAATTCTCATTTTCGGAAAAACAATTTTTAATACAAGTCCTGGAAAGCCGGCTCCTGTCCCTATATCAATCATATTTTCCGATTCCTTCGGATTATATGCTCGAACCAGAGATGCGCTGTCTACAAAATGTTTTTTTAAAACCTGATTATATTCTGTAACTGCGGTAAGATTCATAACTTCATTCCACTTCACCAGCATTTCATAGTAGCGAATAAACTGATCCAGCTGCAAAGCGGATAATTCTATTCCCAGCTGAATCATATCCTTTTCAAACTGCCGTGTATCATAGCCTTCCAAATAAAAGCCTCCTCTCCCCTGCATTTTTATAAAAAGTCTTAATCGATGTTCTTTTTCTATCAAACGAACATTTCTTCTAACGAAGATAAACAAGAAGCACTGAAATATCAGCAGGAGAAACCCCCGATATTCTAGAAGCCTGACCAACAGAAAGGGGACGAAATTCCTTAAGCTTTTGTCTTGCTTCCATTCTTAATGAAGGAATCTGATCATAATCCAAATTCTCAGGAATTTTCTTTTTTTCCATCCTTTTATACTGCTCAACCTGGCGCTTTTGTCGAACAATATAACCTTCATACTTTATCTCAATTTCTACCTGTTCCGTCACTTCCTTCGACAAAGAATTTCTTCCACAAAGCCTCTGTGAAAATTCTCTTCTCTCTTTATCCAAAACCTCAATCGTTTCATAAGTAAGCTCAGGACGACATAACAATTCAGCCAAAGATACAGCTGTTTTCAATGGTGAGCTTCCCAAAGAATTCAAAAAATCCTGTACCTCTCTGTTTGCTCCTACCATCGTTTTCTTCAGCCTTTTTATCTCCTCCTCAATAAAGTATTTCTTTTGAAGAAGCTTATCATACTCCGCTTCTTTGACCAATCCCACCTTATAACCTTTTTCGCGAAGACGCAAATCCGCATTGTCCTGACGCAAAAGCAGCCGGTACTCTGCCCTGGAAGTCATCATCCGGTAAGGCTCTCTATTATCCTTTGTAACAAGATCGTCGATGAGAACTCCTATATAACTTTCCGAACGATCCAATATAAGAGGTTCTTTTCCAAATATCTCCATAGCTGCATTTATACCCGCAATTAAGCCCTGACATGCTGCCTCCTCATAGCCGCTGCTTCCATTAAACTGTCCCCCGCTGAACAATCCCTTAATATCTTTAAACTCCAATGATGGATGAAGCTGCTTTGCGTCAATACAATCATATTCTATCGCATAAGCATTCCTAACCATCTCACAATGCTCCAGTCCGGGAACTGTCCGGTACATAGCAAGCTGTACATCCTCCGGCAGGGAAGACGACATACCTCCCACATACATCTCATTCGTAGAAAGCCCCTCCGGCTCAATAAAAACCTGATGCCTTTCCTTCTCAGCAAATTTCACCACCTTATCCTCAATAGAAGGACAATATCTTGGTCCCGTTCCCTGGATGATTCCTGCATAAATAGGGGAACGATTTAAGTTACTTCTGATAATTTCATGAGTTTTTTCATTCGTATAGGTAAGATAGCAGGAGACCTGATCTTTCTGTACTTTCTCAGGATCCGTAGAAAAAGAAAAGGGTATAATTTTTTTATCTCCAAGCTGCTCTTCCATTTTAGAAAAATCAATGGATCTCTTATCCATTCTGGCAGGCGTTCCTGTCTTAAAGCGCCTCATCGCGATGCCCATGCTTTTTAAGGAATCCGTTAGATGATTTGCCGCTTGAAGTCCATTAGGCCCCGTATAGGTTATGGATTCGCCGCACAAACACCTTGCCCGAAGATAAGTTCCTGTACAAAGAATAACAGCCCTGCAATCATAAACAGCTCCTGTAAAAGTCTTTACACCAGTAATCCTTTTTCCCTTAAAGGATTCCTCATCTTTTTTGTAAACGTTCTGCCATAATATTTCACACACCTCCGCCTGCTTAATCATCAGATTTTCCTGCTGCTCCAGAACTTTTCTCATCTCTTTTGAATATTCCGCTTTATCTGCCTGAGCCCTAAGAGAATGAACAGCCGGACCCTTGGAAATATTCAGCATTTTAGACTGAATAAATGTTTTATCAATATTTTTGCCCATCTCACCGCCCAAGGCATCCAGCTCCCTCACCAGATGTCCCTTAGAAGAACCTCCAATATTTGGATTACAAGGCATCAGAGCAATACTGTCCACATTCACTGTGAAAATAATTGTATTCAGTCCAAGCCTCGCACATGCCAACGCCGCTTCACAGCCTGCATGCCCTGCGCCTACAACACAAACATCCACCTTCTGTCTTATCTCATTCATCCTTTCACTCCCAAAATGAAATTATGCTTATTTACCCATACAAAACTTTGAAAAAATTTCGTTCACCAAATCCTCTCCCACTTCCTCCCCTGTGATTTTTCCAAGAGCAGAATAAGCGTTCATCAGATCTATGGAATAAAAGTCTTCAGGCATACCAACTTCAATACTCTTTTTCACCATTTTCAAACTGTCAAAAGCTTCCAAAAGAGCCTCCTTATGACGAAGATTCGTAATCACAATCTGCCTGTTAGATTTTAAATATCCCTGAAAAAACATATTTTTTATCGTATCCATAAAGAGATCAATTCCTGTATTTTCAAGCGTGGAGATTTTTATCATCACAGGTGGTTCAAAATCAGGCATTATCTCTTTCATCACAGACATCATTTTTTCTTCCGTAACCACATTCTTCAGATCGCTCTTATTTAACAAAACTAAAACTTTTTTATCTTTAATCATGGATAAAATATTTCTGTCATTTTCATCCAGCTCCACAGAAACATCCACCATATAAAGAATCAAATCAGCTTCAGATGCATATCTTTTTGCCTTATCCACACCAATCTTTTCCACAGCATCATCCGTACTTCTGATTCCGGCAGTATCTATAATATGAAAGCCAAAACCCTGTATATTTACGTATTCTTCCAGAACATCCCTCGTGGTTCCCGCAATATTTGTGACAATAGCCTTTTCTTCCCCTGAAAGAAGATTCATCAAAGAAGACTTTCCCGCATTTGGCTTTCCCACAATAACCATACGAAGTCCTTCTTTGATTCTTTTTCCGTCATCTGCGGTTGAAATCAATGTATTTATTCTTTGCAGCAGACTTTCCGTTTTGCGAAAGAGACTTTCTGAATATCCTTCCAGACTGATATGTTCCGGATCATCCAAAGCAGACTCAATAAAAGCAATCTCATAGATGATTTCGCTCCTAAGCTCCTTTACCTCATGAGACAAATTTCCCTTTAATTGGCTCAGGGAAGCAGATAACGCATATTCATTCTGTGCATGAATCAAATCCATCACCGCTTCTGCCCTCGACAGATCTATTCTTCCGTTTAAAAAAGCTCTCTTGGTAAATTCTCCTGGTTCCGCCAGTCTGGCTCCGGCTTTTATAACCGTTTCCAATATCCTCTGCACCACGAAAACGCCTCCATGGCAATTAATTTCCACGGTATCCTCCTTTGTATAGGTATGAGGCGCTCTCATCACAGACACCATAACCTCATCCACAATAAAATCCTTCCAACTTTTACCAGTCCCTTCCCAGGGATTTTCATTGGAAAATTCTACAATATAACCGTAATGAATCTTATGGCTTTCTGAATCGTTCAGCCTTTTTTTCCCGCTTTTTGTAAAAAAAATTCGATCTCCTATCTGAACAGCGTCAGCTCCGCTAATCCGGATAATTCCAATTCCTGAATCCGACAAAGCAGTTGCTATGGCCGCTATCGTATCTGCTTTCATAAATACCTCTATCATAATCTAAAACCGGATATATGAATTTTGTCACATATCCGGTTCCCTGGCTTCTGCATCAATTATCTTTTTAAGGCAACGACCACTCTTCTGAAGGGTTCCTCTCCTTCACTGTGGGTGGTAACATATTTATCATTCTGAAGAGCCGAATGAATAATACGCCTTTCATAAGGATTCATAGGCTCCAAAGAAACAGGTCTTTTTGTTCTCTTTACCTTATATGCAATATTTTTAGCAAGATTTTCAAGAGTTTCCTTTCTTCTCTGCCTGTAATTTTCCGTATCTATCTTAACCTTAATATAATTTTCTGCTCCCTTATTTACTACAAGAGAAGTGAGATACTGGAGAGAGTCCAGCGTTTGTCCTCTCTTTCCAATCAAAACTCCCATTTCCTCTCCGCTCAGATCAATATTCATATGCCTGCTTTCTTCATCGTAAACGATGTTAACAACGACAGTCAAATGCATTGCTGCAAAAACACTGTTCAAAAAATCTTTTGCGCTGTCTTCTGCCGTATTTTTCGCAGCAGCTCTGATCATAGCGGGCTTTGAACCGATTCCCAAAAATCCGCTGGATCCCTCTTCTATTACCTGATAATCCAGTTTATCGCTTGTAACACCCAGCTTTTGACAAGCTTCTGTTATTGCATCGCTTACAGTTTTGGCAGATACTTCAATATATTCCATATACGAAACCCTCCCGTTATGAATTATTTTTGCTATCTTTGGTATTCTTGTTATTTCTTTCGTTATATTGTTTTACCATATTTGCTTTAGCCATCATACTTCCAGGTTTAGCAGAAGCGCTGTTATAATATGCAGTGGCCTTTTGCATAGCTTCTTCCTTTTCTTCTTCCGTCATTCCAGAGCTTACATTTGCCTTTTTCTGAATATTTCTAGTATTCATATTTGCATAAGCGTTGAGACGCTCCTGATTTGCTTTCATCTTTTCAATCTTTTTCGCACTCTTCGCAGAATTCTTCTTAATAATCTCATCAAAATCTAATTTATCAATATGCCTGTTAATGACGATCTGCTGAATACTTCTCACCACACTTCCGGCTACCCAATAAAGACCCATACCGGAAGGCAATGTAAAACAAAACCAGGCTGACATAATAGGCATTATCATGTTCATGGTTTTCATGGAGGAGGCCATTGTAGAAGCCTGATCATTTCCGGCGGCCGCAGTATTCTGCTGAGGCATAAGTTTTACATTCAGCCACTGGGTCACAGCGGAAAGCACGGGAATTGCAAGAGCTCCTATCACTACAAGCCATGCTCCCGCAGAAAATGCCTCCGTAATCAAATGCCAGGGTGAATCCCCGATATTCAGTCCAAGAAAATTATTGTAGGTATCCAAAAGTCCCCGAGTAGTCTCATTACTCAAAATAAGCTGCCCTTCATAGGTAAGGGAAGCCAAATCATAGTGCTGGGAAATTACAGCCATATCGGAGGAGGAAAGTTTGTTCAAAACGTCAATAATGCCGTTCTGCATATTTCCTTCTGTCATATTCGTTCCATACATAGAAACAGTGCTGGCAATACTTTCCACACCTGAATTTTGAAGGAAATTACCATTATCCACAGAAATAATTTTGTCTGCAAGCACTCTGAAGGTGTCTCCTATTTTCGTCACATACGCGGGCATCGCATAAATCACACGATACAATGCAAATAAAATAGGCATCTGTATCAAAAGATAAAGACAGCTTCCTGTGGGAGAAACTCCATATTTTGCATACACAGCCTGAATTTCCTGATTCTGTGCCATTGTGGACTCATTGTCCTTTTTATTCTTATATTTTGCTGTGATGGCTTGAATTTCAGGATTCATTTTTGCAGAAAGCTTAGAAAACTTCTGCTGCTTTATGGTAAGGGGCATCATCAGAAGGTTTACCACGATGGTAAATAATATAATGGCCAGACCAATATTCGGGATACCGATAAAATCAATAACCGTAAAAATCCCTTCCATGATCTTTCCCAATACCCAGGCTACCTGGCCAATAATGGGAGTGGTATTTTGGGTCAAGAAAAATATGTTCATTTATCCTCCTAGCATTGCCGTATCAAATTTAAGGCACAGGATCATATCCTCCCTTTGATAAGGGATTACACCTTAAAATTCTCCATGCTGCCAAAAGACTGCCCTTTAAAGCTCCATGCCTTTGAATGGCCTCAAGCCCATACTGAGAACAGGTAGGAACATAAGGACATTTTGTTCCTTTCATCGGAGAAATATATTTTTGATAAAATCTGATACCTGCAATCAATCCTTTTTTCATACTCTCAATCAAACTCTTTCATCATAATAAAAATAAACCTTTATTATTTGATGCAGTTTTCCAAGGTGTAGAAGCGCGCTTTCTATTTCATCATATCCTTTTCCGGCGGCGCCCGGCCTTGCAATGATTACTATATCCAAACCGCTATTGAATATATTTTCATGTAATCGATAACTTTCTCTTATCAGCCTTGTAACACGGTGCCTTACAACGCTATTTCCAACTTTCTTGCTTACGCTGATTCCGATTCTGTTTCTGTTAGTGCCATTTTCCTTTACATACATTATTAAATACCTGTTAGCATATGATCTTCCATATTCATAAACAAATCGGAACTGATGATTTTTTTTTAAAGACTCAGAGAATTGCATTACATCCTCCCGTTTTCCCTATGAGAGAAAAAAAGGTCACATTTCTGTGACCTATGCGGATAATTTCTTTCTTCCTTTTGCGCGTCTTGCGGCTAAAACTTTTCTCCCGCCAGGAGTACTCATTCTGGCTCTAAAACCGTGAACCTTAGAACGGGAACGTTTCTTAGGCTGAAATGTCATTTTCATGGAAAGGCACCTCCTTCTCTTAACCCTATTATAGAAAGGTATACTTATTTTTTCAGTAACAGACAAAAGATCATGATACCTATTGTCAGGAAAATAGCATATTGATTGTATAAAAAAAAAATAACAATGTCAAGGGAAAATCCTTAAAAATAGGGAAAAATCAATGGACGCAGACATTTTTGAATATGGAAAAAAATTTTTTAAATCTTATCCACATAGATATACACATACTTTTATCAACATTCTTTTATCCACATACTGTTGATTACTTGTGGATAAATATTACTTTTTTCGTCATATCATGTGAAAAAATTGTTTATAACTTATACGAATCCCTATTTTCATCGACTTTTAGCAAGAATAAAAAATCATTACTTTTATCCACTGTACAAAAAAATATCCACATCTCTTTCTAATATTATAATTTATAAACAGGTTTATCAACAATATGTGGATAATTATATTCCCAGATTGTTCATAACTTGCATTTGAAATATTTTATAATCTATATTACAATAAAAAAGCGCAATTATCACGGAATCAACGCTGAAATCCGTATCAGAAAGGCATTAGAAATGGACGACTTAAAAGCGAACTGGACAAACATCAAGGAAATTGTCAGAAGAGAATATAATCTTTCTGATATTTCTTATCATACGTGGGTAGAGCCTCTCGAATTCCACAATATTGAAAACGATGTAGTGAACATCATCATACCTTCCGATCAGGCTCACGCCTTAAACTATATTTCTTCCAAATATAAAAGCTTCTTTCAGGTTACCATCACGGAGATGTTTAACCATAATTATGACGTTTCTTTTTTATTGGAAAAAGATGTAAAGGGCAGAGAGCTGCCCGAAAGCGCTTCTTCCGCCGGATCCGTCTATCTTATGAATTATGAAAGCGCAAACTTAAACTCCAAATATAAATTTGATACCTTTGTTGTGGGAAGCAACAATAAATTTGCACATTCCGCCTCCCTGGCAGTAGCGGAATCCCCCGGCGAGACATATAATCCTCTATACCTTTATGGGGGACCCGGGCTTGGCAAAACCCATCTGATGCACTCCATTGGACATTTCATCCTGGAACAGAATCCAGATATGAAAGTGCTTTATGTTACCAGCGAAGAATTCACAAACGAAGTGATTGAATCTATTCGAAGCGGTAACGCCGCCTCCATGACAAAGCTGCGTGAAAAATACAGAACTGTAGATGTTCTCATGGTAGACGATGTGCAATTTATAATCGGAAAAGAAAGTACCCAGGAAGAGTTTTTCCATACCTTTAACGTGCTTCACGGGGCTCACAAGCAAATTATTCTTTCCTCAGACAAGCCCCCCAAGGAAATGGAAACTCTGGATGAAAGATTCCGGTCTCGCTTCGAATGGGGGCTGATTGCCGATATACAGCCTCCAGATTATGAGACTCGTATGGCAATCCTAAGAAAATATGCAGAAAATTATGAAAGACAGATAGATGAGGAAATCTTCAAATATATTGCCACAAATGTAAAATCAAATATCAGAGAGCTGGAGGGAGCCTTTAACAAGATTATCGCCTTCGCCAAGCTAAATAAGGTGGACTTGACCCTTTCCCTTGCGGAAGAAGCTCTGAAGGATGTTATCTATCCAAATAAGGCAAAGGAAATCACTCCTTCCCTTATTATAAATGTGGTAGCGGAGCATTTTGGAGTAAAGCCGGAGGATATTACCTCCAAAAAACGCAATTCCGAATTTGTACAGCCAAGACAGGTCGTAATGTATCTTTGCCGAGAGCTTACAGATACGTCCTTTACAAACATCGGAAAGCTTCTCGGAAAAAAAGACCACACGACCATCATACATGGAGTGAATAAGATCGCTGCAGAGATCAATACAAACGAAGACTTGCGCAATAAAGTGGATATTATCACAAAGAAGATAGCTCCTTCCTAAACAAAGAAACTTTCCACAGCTTTCTGTGGTTTTCCTGTTGATAGAAATCCCCAGGCTGTTGAAAAGCAGTTTCAGAATTTTTCTGTCATTAAACCAGAGTAACGAAAACTGTGAATAACCTGAAGCTTATCCTGAAGTTATTCCAAAAGAATTCACTACTTATCCATTCCATTTTTGTCCGAAAAATAGTATAATGGAAGCAGTTATGCACATATCAACATCCATTAAGAATAATAAGATGAAATTCTTTATATATTTATATGTTTTTCACACCTGCATAAGTGTTCTGCCAATAGAAAGGAAATAATACACATGAAATTAATTTGTTCAAAATCAAGCCTCTTAGGCGGTGTACAAACTGTATCCAAAGCAGTTCCAAATAAGACTACCATGTCTATATTGGAATGTATTCTCGTAGATGCGTCCCGAGGAGAAATTAAGCTTACTGCTAATGACATGGAGCTTGGTATAGAGACAATTATAGAAGGAAAGATCGAGGAGAGAGGCGTGATTGCTCTTGACGCCAAAATATTTCTGGAAATTGTAAGAAAACTTCCTGACAGTGATATAACCATTCAAACGGATGAGTCCTATAAGACCACCATCACATGTGAAAAGGCAAAATTTAACATTATGGGAAAATCGGGGGAAGACTTTTCTTATCTTCCTGTCATTGAAAAAGAAGACAGTTTGGTTATCAGTCAGTTTACCTTAAAGGAAGTTGTGAGGCAGACAATCTTTTCCATTTCCGACAATGAGAACAATAAGCTGATGACAGGAGAACTCTTTGAGATAAAAGACGACGAGATGAAGGTGGTTTCTCTGGATGGACATCGTATTTCCATACGAAAGATTGGGCTGAAGGAACAGTGTAAGCCCAAAAAAGTGGTGGTTCCGGGGAAAACACTTAACGAGGTCAGCAAAATTCTTCCCGGAGATGCTCAGAGCGATGTGATAATTTCCTTTACGTCAAGACATATTGTTTTTGAATTTGACAAAACAACAGTGGTATCCAGGCTGATAGAGGGAGAATACTTCAGGATAGATCAGATGCTTTCCAGCGATTATGAAACAAAAGTAAAAATTAATAAAAAAGAGTTTTTAAACTGTATAGACAGAGCTACCCTGCTGGTGAAGGAGGGGGATAAAAAGCCCATTATCATCAACATTACAGATGGTTCCATGGAACTTAGGATCAACTCTGTGCTGGGCAGCATGAAAGAGGATATTGATATTGAAAAGCAGGGTAAGGATTTAATGATCGGCTTTAATCCAAAATTCCTTATAGACGCTCTTCGTGTAATAGATGACGAGGAGGTTGACCTGTATATGGTAAATCCGAAAGCGCCCTGTTTCATTAAAAATCCTGAAGAAAGCTATATCTATCTGATTCTGCCGGTAAACTTCACTACAGTAAATTAATCCATACGGGCATTAACGAAAATAAGCGCAAATTCATAGATTTGTAAGTTTTGGAATGAGAGGAAAAATGGAAGTAATTTATTTGAGAGATGATTTTATTAAGCTGGGTCAGGCGCTGAAGGCTGTAGGGTTTGCAGAATCCGGAGTGGAGGCCAAATTTGCGGTTCAGGATGGTTTGGTAAAGGTAAACGGCCGGGTGGAAACACAGAGAGGTAAGAAGCTTTTTGTCGGAGATGTGGTAGAATATAACGGGGAAACCATCAGGATTGAAAAGTAGAGATCAGGTAAATTATGATTATCAAATCAATAGAACTGGCAGATTACAGGAATTATGATTTTCTTTCCCTGCAGTTTGACAGAGGGACAAATATACTTTATGGCGACAATGCTCAGGGTAAGACAAATATTCTGGAGGCCATTTATGTGGCTGCCACTACTAAGTCTCACAGAGGAAGCAAGGACAGGGAAATCATACATTTTGACAGAGAAGAAGCTCATATCAGGACATATCTTGAAAAGGATGGCATAGAAACGAAAGTGGATATGCACCTTCGCAGGAATAAATCAAAGGGGATTGCCATCGATGGTCAGAAAATTAAAAAAGCTGCGGATCTGCTCGGTCTATGCAACGTGGTTTTCTTTTCCCCGGAGGATTTAGGCATTATCAAAAACGGTCCCTCCGAGAGAAGAAGATTTGTGGATATGGAGTTGTGTCAGCTTGATGGCTTTTATCTGTATAATCTCAATCATTACAATAAAATAGTGAACCAGCGCAATAAGCTGCTCAAGGATATGTTTTTAAATCCTCAGCTTAAGGATACGCTGCATATTTGGGATATGCAGCTTGTGTCATATGGCAGTAAAATCATAGAAAGACGCAGACTTTTTGCGCAGCAGCTCAATGATATAATTTATGAAATACACAAAAAGCTTTCAGGGGGAAAAGAGGAGCTTTTGATTCGGTATGAACCGGATACGGAAATTGAAGGTTTTGAAAATAAATTGCATTTTTGTCAGGATAGGGACATAAAGGCGAAAATGACATCGGCGGGGCCTCACAGAGATGATTTTTCTTTTCTTATAGGAAATGTGGATATTAGAAAGTTCGGTTCTCAGGGACAGCAGAGAACGGCCGCGCTTTCCTTAAAACTTTCTGAGATAGAGCTGGTAAAAAAGCTTACAAAGGATACGCCGGTGCTCTTATTAGACGATGTTTTATCGGAGCTTGACAGCAGCAGACAGAATTATCTGTTAAACAGTATCGGAGATATTCAGACCATTATCACATGTACCGGTCTGGAGGAATTTGTAAATAACAGGTTTGAGATCAACCGTGTGTTTAAAGTCTGTGACAGAAAGGCCTCTTGTATGGGAAATGAACCGCAGGCAGAACAGGAATGAGGAGAATCATGAGTGAAGAATTGATAAATAATACATCAGTGGAAGAATATGGAGCCGATCAGATTCAGATTTTGGAGGGATTGGAAGCAGTAAGAAAAAGGCCGGGCATGTATATCGGAAGCACTTCCAGCCGTGGCCTCCATCATCTGGTATATGAGATTGTGGATAACGCAGTGGATGAAGCTCTTGCCGGATTTTGTGATACCATAGACGTAATTATCAATGAGGATAATTCTGTTACCGTAATAGACAACGGACGCGGGATTCCGGTAGGAATTAATCACAAGGCGGGAATTCCGGCGGTAGAGGTTGTTTTTACCATTCTCCATGCAGGAGGAAAATTCGGCGGAGGGGGATATAAGGTTTCTGGAGGTCTTCACGGTGTGGGAGCTTCCGTTGTAAATGCTCTTTCGAATTGGCTGGAGGTGGAAATCTGTCAGGATGGAAGAATCTATAAACAACGCTATGAAAAGGGGCAGGTGTGTTATCCTTTAAGAGAGTCTGGAACCTGTCCAACTGATAAAACTGGAACAAAGGTTACCTTTCTTCCAGATGAAACCATATTTACGGAGACAACTGTTTTTGAATTTGATATTTTAAAGAGCAGGCTTCGGGAGATGGCTTTTCTTACAAAGGGGCTGCACATTATTTTAAGAGATGACAGAGTTTCTGAAGAGATTTGTCAGGAAGATATAAGTGGAGAAAATTTGGATTCTGCTTTGAAAGCATGGGAGAACCCTGAAAAGGAGCATGAAAAAGAGCAAATTTCTCAGCTTTTGGACAGGGCTCAAGAGGACAGAGAGGATTTTGGGGGAAACTCTGCTTCCTCGAGAGAGATAATGAATGCAAAGACAGGAGGAAAAATAGGAACGGTTCATACCGTTCATCTGGAAAACGGAAAAAAGCAAAGAGTGGTGGAATTTTACTATGAGGGAGGCATTAAAGAGTTTGTCGCCTACCTTAATAAGAGTAAAACGCCTATTTATGATAATATTCTTTATTTTGAAGGAGAAAAAAATAATGTATATGTGGAGGTGTCTTTCCAGCACAATGATTCTTATAACGAAAGTGTATTTAGTTTTGTAAATAATATTAATACTCCTGAAGGGGGAACTCATCTTCAGGGATTCAGAAATGCCATAACTAAAACTTTTAATGATTATGCAAGAAATGCAAAACTTTTAAAGGACAGCGAGCCGAATCTGTCAGGAGAGGATATTAGAGAGGGTTTGACCGCCATTATCAGCGTCAAAATAGAGGATCCTCAGTTTGAGGGACAGACTAAGCAAAAGCTTGGCAACAGTGAGGCAAGAGGAGCAGTGGACAGCATTGTCAGCGAACAGCTTACTTATTTTCTGGAACTGAACCCCGTTGTTGCAAAATCCATCTGTGAGAAATCCATTCTTGCTCAGAGAGCCAGAGAAGCAGCCAGAAAGGCAAGAGATCTTACTAGAAGGAAAACTGCCTTGGAGGGTATGTCTCTTCCGGGAAAACTGGCTGATTGTTCCGATAAGGATCCAAAAAACTGTGAAATTTATATCGTGGAGGGAGATTCTGCAGGAGGAAGCGCTAAAACCGCCCGTTCCCGGGCAACTCAGGCTATACTTCCTCTCAGAGGAAAAATTCTCAATGTGGAAAAGGCCAGGTTGGATAAAATTTATGCAAATGCAGAAATAAAGGCTATGATTACCGCTTTTGGCACAGGTATCCATGAGGATTTTGATATTACAAAGCTTCGTTATAACAAAATTATTATTATGACGGATGCGGACGTGGACGGCGCTCATATCAGCACGCTTCTTCTTACGTTTTTGTATCGGTTTATGCCGGAGTTGATTAAGGAAGGACATGTTTTCCTTGCAAAACCCCCTCTTTATAAGCTGGAGAAGAATAAAAAGGTGTGGTACGCCTATAGTGACGAAGAGCTTGATTCCATTTTGAGAGAGGTTGGAAGGGATCAGAATAATAAAATTCAACGTTATAAAGGACTTGGTGAGATGGATGCGGATCAGCTTTGGGAGACAACTATGGATCCGGAGCGCAGAATTCTTCTTCGGGTAAATTATGACGAGGAAATGGAATCCGAAATTGATCTTACTTTTACCACCCTTATGGGAGACAAGGTGGAGCCAAGACGTGAGTTTATAGAGGAAAACGCCAAATTTGTAAAGAATCTGGATATATAAAAGTTTGCCGGAAGGCTGGAAAGAGGAAGTATGAACGACGATATTTTTGATAAAAATCCGGAAGCTGAAATTGATAAGATTCACGAGGTGGATTTGAAGGAGAGAATGGAGACCTTCTATATCGATTACGCCATGAGTGTTATCGCTTCAAGAGCTCTTCCTGACGTAAGAGATGGGCTGAAGCCGGTTCAGCGAAGGGTTTTGTATTCTATGATTGAGCTGAATAACGGCCCTGACAAGCCTCACCGTAAGAGCGCCCGTATTGTGGGAGATACTATGGGTAAGTATCATCCTCACGGAGACAGCTCCATTTATGGAGCTCTTGTGAACATGGCTCAGGATTGGACTACCAGGTATCCTCTTGTAGATGGACATGGAAACTTTGGTTCTATGGATGGGGATGGCGCAGCGGCAATGAGATATACGGAAGCCAGGCTTTCTAAAATGTCCATGGAGTTGCTGGCAGACATTAACAAAGATACCGTAGATTTCATTCCTAATTTCGACGATACGGAAAAAGAGCCATCTGTGCTTCCCAGCCGTTATCCAAATCTTCTGGTAAACGGAACCACAGGTATTGCTGTGGGAATGGCTACAAATATTCCTCCTCATAATCTCAGGGAAGTAATTGATGCGGTGGTAAAAATAATTGATAACAGAATAAATGAGAGAAGAGCCACTTCTATTGAGGAAATTCTTTCCATTGTGAAGGCTCCTGATTTTCCCACAGGAGGTCTGATACTGGGAACCAGAGGCTGTGAGGAGGCGTATAGAACCGGACGCGGAAAAATCAGAGTGCGGGCAGTTACAGATATAGAAACTCTTCCAAACGGGAAAAGCCAGATTGTCGCCACAGAATTGCCTTATATGGTAAATAAGGCAAATTTGATTATTAAGATAGCAGAACTTGTAAAACTGAAAAAAATAGACGGTATTGTAGACATTCGGGATGAGTCCAACAGAGAAGGAGTCCGTGTAGTGATTGAGCTGCGCAGGGATGCAAACGCCAATGTAATTTTAAATCAGCTGTTTAAGCATACACAGCTTCAGGATACCTTTGGCGTGATCATGCTGGCTTTGGTGAATAACGAACCGAAGGTTATGAATCTTCTGGATATGCTTACTTATTATCTGAAGCATCAGGAAGAAGTGGTTACCAGAAGAACAAAATATGATCTGAACAGAGCGGAGGAGAGGGATCATATTCTCCAGGGACTGTTAAAGGCCCTCGATTTTATAGATGAGGTTATATCTATTATCAGAAGCAGCAGAAACGCTCAAATCGCAAAAGAAAGATTGATGGAACGCTTTGGGCTTTCAGATTCTCAGGCGCAGGCGATTGTAGATATGCGTCTCCGTGCGCTCACAGGTCTGGAAAGAGAAAAGCTTGAAAATGAGCATAGAGAGTTGCAGATCCGTATTGGTGAGTTGAAGGCAATTTTGGCGGATGAAAGGCTTCTCCTGGGAGTGATTAGGGAAGAAATGCTAATGATCAGTACAAAATATGGAGATGATAGAAGAAGCAAAATCGGTTATGATGAGTTTGATATATCAATGGAAGACTTAATTCCCATGGATAACACTGTGATTGCCATGACAAGCCTGGGTTATATTAAGCGTATGACTGTGGATAATTTCAAGTCTCAAAACAGAGGCGGAAAGGGTATTAAGGGAATGCAGACCATTGAAGATGATTACATAGAAGATCTTCTGATGACCACCACGCATCACTATCTGCATTTTTTTACAAGTTTGGGCAGAGTATATCGTCTTAAGGCTTATGAAATTCCGGAGGCAGGGAGAACGGCCAGAGGCACTGCCATTATCAATCTTCTGCAGTTGACACCCGGTGAAAAAATTACGGCTATGATACCAATTCGAGAATATGACAGTCATAAAAATCTCTTTATGGTTACAAAAAAAGGAATTGTAAAAAAGACTTCCTTAATGGAATTTTCCAATGTGCGCAAGAACGGACTTGCAGCAATCAGCTTGAAGGATGACGATGAGCTGATAGAGGTAAAAACAACGGACAGCCTCAGTGAAATTTTTCTGGTTACCCAACAGGGAATGTGTATTCGCTTTAAGGAGACGGATGTACGTTCTACTGGAAGAACTTCAATGGGAGTAATTGGAATGAATCTGGCGGATGGAGATGAGATTGTGGGAATGCAGCTTCAAAGCCAGGGAGATTCTCTTTTAATTGTATCGGAAAACGGAATGGGGAAGCGTACCTATCTGGATGAATTTACCGTACAAAAAAGAGGAGGAAAGGGCGTTAAATGTTACAAGATTACGGAAAAAACCGGAGATGTGGTAGGCGTTAAGGCCGTAAGAGATGACAATGAAGTAATGATGATTACCACGGAAGGAATTATTATACAGCTTCGGATGCAGGATATTTCCACTTTAGGAAGAATTACTTCCGGGGTCAGAATGATAAATCTTGGCGATGGGGTAAAGGTTGCGCAGATTGCGAAGGTAAGGGAAAAGTTATCCAATGGAGATCAGGAATTTGACAATGTGGATGATGCCCTTGAAGAAATTGTAGAGCAAAATAAGAACAGAGATATGGCCTATGATGATGTCTTCGACGACGAAGAGAAGGAGGTCAATATGCCCAGGGAAGAAGAGGAAGAGTAAATGTCCGTGAATGCAGTGAAAGATTATTTGAAACAGTTTCATCTGGAAGATAAGATAGAGGAATTTCAGGAGTCCAGCGCTACAGTGGAGCTGGCGGCTCATGCCGCCGGCGTGATTCCTGCCATGATTGCAAAAACTCTCTCCTTTAAGGTACAGGATCAGGCAATACTCATCGTCACAGGCGGAGACACTAAGGTGGATAACCGCAAATATAAGGAAAAATTTGGTATAAAAGCCAAAATGCTCACACCCGATGAGGTAGTTGAATATACAGGGCACGCCATTGGAGGGGTTTGCCCATATGCTAATCCCGTGGGAAAGGTAAAGATATTTCTTGATGAATCCTTAAGGAGGTATCCTATGGCACTGCCTGCTGCTGGCAGCCCAAGCAGCTGTGTGAGATTGACTATTGAGGAATTAGAGCGCTCCTGCCCTGGGGCGGAATGGGTGGATGTTTGTACCTGGCAGAAGGAAAGTTCACCCGATTCTTGACAAATAAAGTATATAAAGGTATGATATATTTGTCAGATAAAAAATTGAATTAATATCCGCTGAAGCGGGCGAGAGGTGTAAGAATGATTATTTTTAACTGCTGAGATGTAATTGAACAGGCATGAAGAAGCTCTGAAAGAGGAGTTTTTTTTATGCAGGGCAGGAATAATTATTCTTAACATTCTTAATTTTATGATATGGTTTGTGTAAAATGTAGTCCGCATTTATGAAGATGAGATGGGGATATCTAGCTTTTGCCGTGACTTTAGGGTGTAGGAATTTTATATTCCTGCACCTTTTGTTATGTTTTCGGTAAAGGAGAAATCATATGTCTTTGATAAATATAAATCATTTGACTTTTTATTATGAGGGAAGTTCAAAGCTTATTTTTGATAACGTTTCTTTGCAAATAGACACTGATTGGAAACTTGGTCTTGTGGCAAGGAACGGGAGAGGAAAAACAACCCTTCTAAAACTTCTGCAGACGCAGGGAAAAAATTTTGCCGGTGGAGAAAAAGAAAAATATGAATATCGTGGAAGTATTGTGTCTTCGGAAGAGTTTGATTATTTTCCTTTTTCAGTAAGGGATCCGAAGAGAAATACTGTGGATATTGCAGAGGAAATGTATCCAGGGTATGAATTCTGGAAACTTTGCAGGGAACTGAATCTGCTTCAGGTGAATCCGGATGTATTATATCGTCCTTTTTTTACTTTGAGCAGCGGAGAACAGACAAAGGTTATGCTTGCTGTTTTATTTTCTATGGAAGAGAAGTTTCTTTTGATTGATGAGCCGGCAAATCATTTGGATATGAATGCCAGAAACAGTGTAAAAGAATATTTAAAGGGTAAAAAAGGGTTTATTTTGGTTTCTCACGACAGAGATTTTTTGGATGAATGCGTTAATCATATTCTGGCGATCAATAAAACGAATATTGAGGTATATCAGGGAAATTTCAGCAGCTGGTGGGAGCAGAGAAAAAAGCAGGAGACTTATGAGCTTTCTGAGAATGAACGTCTGAAAAAGGATATAAACCGTCTGAAGGAATCAGCTGGAAAGGCAAGACAGTGGGCGGATCATGCAGAAGCTACAAAAATTGGAAAAAAGTCTATAAAAAATGGAGAATCTGTAGGAGGAAGAGAATATATAGGGGAAAAATCTCGCAGAATGCAGATGCGCCGTAAAAATTTGGAACGAAGAAGAGAAAAGGAAATAGAACAAAAATCACAGCTGTTAAAAAATATGGAGATTGCGGAGGATTTAAAGCTTTTCTGTCTGAGACACCACAAAGACAGGATTGTGAGCCTTAGAGATGTACAGATTTACTTTGGCGACAAAAAGTTGAAAAGTTTAAGTTTTGATATTCTCAATGGAGACAGAATCGCTCTTCAGGGACAAAACGGCTGCGGAAAATCCAGTTTCATTAAAGTAATTTTACAGGAAGCGGGAAAAAGTGTAGAATATAGGAAGATTGGCGAAACAGAGAAAGGAAAAGGTAATTCTCCGATGGTGTACAGCGGAAGAATTCAGATTGCGCCGGGGCTGATCATTTCTTATGTTCCTCAGGACAGCTCTTTTTTGATGGGAGATTTGATTCAGTATGGAGAAATGAAAGGGCTGGATATTCCCATATTTTTATCTTTGCTTCGGAAGCTTGATTTTGAAAGAGAGCAGTTTGAAAAAAATATGAGGGATTACAGCGCGGGACAAAAAAAGAAGGTGCTGCTGGCTGCCAGTCTGTGTGAAAGGGCTCATCTTTACGTGTGGGACGAACCTTTGAATTATATAGATGTATTTTCCAGAATGCAGCTTGAAGAACTTTTAAACACTTTTCGGCCCACATTGCTCATGGTAGAGCATGATAAGGGTTTTGTGGAAAAAATCTGCGATAAAATGATAGACTGTGAATAACATGCGGTAAATTCATAGTGTATTTGGAATGGAGGAAGCTTTGACGAATCAGGAAAAATTTGAAGAAGCTAGAAAAAAGATTATAGGCGCTGACCGTAAGAGGATGGGTATAGGAACGTTGTCAGAAAAAACAGTACATGCCGTTTTAAAAAATTATTATGAGCCTGATGAGGATAAGCAGGAAATTCCGATTGAAAATTTTGTAGCCGATATTTATAACAATGGACAAATTATTGAAATACAGACTGGACAATTCAGTAGGATGAGGGAAAAGCTGAAGACTTTTCTCCCACTTTATCCCGTGACCATCGTATATCCTATACCCCGGGAAAAATGGCTGATCTGGATTGATGAAGAAAGCGGAGAGGCAAGTCCTAAAAGAAAATCTCCCGCAAAAGGAAATCCATATGTGGCTTTCACAGAGCTTTACAGAGTTAAAATGTTTTTGAAGGATCCAAATTTGCGTCTAAAGCTGGTTTTACTGGATATGGAGGAATACCGTCTATTGAACGGATGGAGCAGGGACAAAAAGAAAGGCTCCACCCGGTTTGACAGAATTCCTGTTCACCTTGTGGAGGAAGTGGATATTACCTGTGTTCAGGATTATCTGCAGTTTGTTCCATATGCGATAGGAGATCATTTTACATCAAAGGATTTTGCAAAAGCCGCTCATATACCTGTACATTTGGCCCAGACTGTTCTGAACATATTAAATTATGTAGGGGTTATACAAAAAGTGGGAAAAAGAGGAAATCTATTTTTTTATCAGGCTCTGGAGGTTTAGGAAGGAGATAAATTCCCTAAAAAATTTATCTGAACGTAAAGGGAGGAAATAGTTATGACAGAAAATATTTTTGCGATTTTTTTGACAGTGATCGCAGCGGCAGCAGGAATATGGTGTCTGTGGTTTGAGAACTTTAAAAAGTGACGGGACTTAACTACAGCTGTGATAAAATAAGGAGTGAATTAAAAAGAGATTGTAATTTTGTATGCCATATGCTACACTGGACAAGTGACGTCGGGATGACAATATGTTTTTTCATGCCAGTCATATATACATATATTACAGAAAAATGAAATCAGTTGCAGGTGTCGGAAAACAGATTTTGAAAGGTTTAAAAATTCTGTATATTTCCGGTGAAAAGGGAAGCAGGTGGAAGTCCTGCGCGAACCCGTCGCTGTAATAGAGGAGTCTTGTTTTGCCGCATTGCGGAATATCACTGGAGAGATTTTTCCGGGAAGAGAAAACAGGATGTTGATGCTTAAGCCAGAAGACCTGCCTGCAACGGAGAAGCTGTAGGCCACGAGGATTTGGTTTTGCAGAAGAGAGCGGTTGTATAACCGTTGTTTTTCTTGCGCAAAAAACTCCTGCTTGCCGCAGGAGCTTTTTTTGCAGAAAATCTGATTGGTGAAGGTCTTAGATGAAGTTTTTCTGTTGTCATGAATGCCTGATGAAGCGGGCAGGGAGGTGTAAAAATGGAACAAACAAGAAAGACAAACAAAAAAGCATTGATAGGAATTTTTGTGCTGGTAATTGCCATTGCAGTTCTGGCAGCGGTGTACTTTGCATTTCGGGCAAGACCTGAAACGGGAAATAAAAATATTACCATAGAAGTGGTAAATAAAGAGCAGGAGACCACCACCTATGAGGTCAACACCAATGCGGAATATCTGCGTCAGGCTATGGAAGAAGCGGATGGTCTTACTTTTTCCGGAACAGAAAGTGAATTTGGACTGACTGTGATTACGGTAAACGGGGAAACTGCGGATTATAATACGGATGGGGCTTACTGGGCCTTTTATGTGAACGGAGAATACTGTAATTACGGCATTGATACACAGCCTGTAGCCGAGGGAGATGCATTTTCCATTACGTATACCGTATATTAAGGTACAAAGCGTTGAAATTAACGGACAGAGGAAAATTAACGGTCAGGGACATTACTCTGATCGGTATGATGGTGGCGGTGATCGAGGTGTGCAAGGCAGCTCTCGGTTTTCTGCCAAATATTGAACTCACTACATTTTGGATTATAATGTTTACCCTGTATTTCCGTAAAAGGATTCTTCTGGTCATACCGGTTTTTATATTGATCGAGGGAGCTGTGTATGGGTTTGGCCTGTGGTGGGTTATGTATATGTACATATGGCCTTTTCTGGCGCTGCTCACATGGATCTTCAGAAAGCAAGATTCTCTGTGGTTTTTCAGTGTTCTGTCAGGTCTCTTCGGACTGTTTTTCGGATTTTTTTGTACAATCCCTTATGTGGTTATAGGTGCATGGGGGGGAGGAATAGAGAATGGCTTGTACGCCGGGTTTACATGGTGGGTGGCAGGTATTCCCTGGGATATCGCTCATGGGGCAGGGAATTTTATTCTTATGGCAGTGTTGTATAAGCCTGTTAGAGGCATTATGGGGAAGCTGGGAGGAATTCTGCAAAATAAATGACGAGGAATTAATCTTCCTCGTCATTTTTATTAGAATGAGCCAATGAAAAAATAAATTCGCTTCCCTCTCCGGGAGTGCTGATTACGTTGATGTGCTCTCCATGAGAGCTGATAATTTCCTTTACAATAGAGAGGCCGAGACCTGTGCCTCTTTTATCTTTTCCTCTTGATAAATCTGATTTGTAGAACCGATCCCAGATCAGCTTCAGATCTTCCTTTGGAATGCCAATTCCCGTATCCTTTACGGAAACAAACAATTTATTTCTTTTTTCCGCCGTTTCTATTTTTATCACTGAATTATGATGACTGAATTTAATGGCATTTTCCATAAGATTATAGAGAACCTGTTGGATTTTGCCCATATCTGCGTTCACATACATAATATCTCCTGTAAGCACCATTTCTATGGCGATGTTTTTCTGTCTACAGGTTCCCTCAAAGGAAGCGGCGGTTTCCCGGATTACCTTGTTAATATCAAAATCAGTCCTGTCCAAAAGCATTCCCTTGGTGTTAAGATTGTTTAAAGTGAGCAGACTGTTGGTGAGCTTTGTGAGTCTCTCGGTCTCGTTTAGCACAATCTTTAAATATTTGTCGTACATTTCCGGCGGTACAGTGCCATCTATCATGGCTTCCAAATAACCTCTGATGGAGGTAAGAGGGGAGCGAAAATCATGGGAGACGTTTGCCACGAATTTTTTTTGATCGTCCTCGGAGCGGGCGATCTCGTTTGCCATATAATTCAGGCAGGCTGCAAGGTAGCCGATTTCATCCTCGCTGTCCACTTGAAATTCATAGTGCATATTGCCTGCGGCGTACTGTTCCGTTGCGTGAGTGATCTTTCTCAGGGGAATATATACAATTTCCGTAAAGAAGATCAGAATGATAAGCGATAGTAAAAATAAAATGACCAGGGTGATATAGGAGATATTCAAAAGACTGTTGCAGGACTCTTCAATATCAGCCATGTCACAGTGGATTACCACATATCCTTTCACCATGTAATTAGAAGTGATAGGAGCCAGGACACTGAGTACATCCCTGTCAAAATTACCGAAAAAATTTCCAATAGTGTAATAAGAACCGCTGGTGATGGTAGGATCAAAATTGTCAATCACAACTATGTCTTCCACATTGATGGGAGTATTGGTGTCCAGCACGAGACGTCCGGAGGGATTAATAATTCGGATGGTGGAGTTCAGATAAACGGCCAGAGAATCAAGCTGTACCTTTACGGTTTCCAGACTGGTTTCGCTGGTGTAAAGACCGCTGGCATAGGTGCCGGCGATCAGCGTAGCTTCATAGTACAGATTTTCCGCCTTTTCTCTGATAAGCTGCTCCTTTGTCATATTGGGTACGAAGGTAGTGACGATGATAAAACCAAAGACGCCGAATATAAAATATGCCAGGACAAATTTCAGATAAAGAGTTTTTCTCATGGCTGGCTGCGCACCTCAAATTTATAGCCGATTCCCCAAATAGTAGAGATTTTCCAGTTGGCGTGATCTTTAATTTTTTCCCGAAGACGCTTGATATGCACATCTACGGTTCTGGTGTCCCCGATATATTCATAGCCCCATATTTGATCCAAAAGCTGCTCCCTGGTAAACACATGATTGGGAGAGGAAGCAAGAAAATATAGAAGCTCCAGCTCTTTGGGAGGCATTTCTACAGTATGCCCCATATAAACTACAGAATAATTTGTGAGATTAACGGACAGATCCTGATATTCCACACATTTATCGTCGGGATTGTCCGATATAACCACGGCGGGCTTGTATCGTCGAAGCACCGCTTTTACACGGGCTACCAGCTCTTTTGAGTCAAAGGGCTTTTCGATGTAGTCGTCCGCTCCAAGCTCAAGCCCCAGAACCTTGTCAAAGACCTCTCCCTTAGCGGACAGCATGATGATGGGCACAGTATATTTAGCCCTTACTTCCCTGCATACCTGGTATCCGTCAATACCGGGAAGCATAAGATCTAAAAGGATCAAATTGGGAGAGAAGCTTTCCATTGCGGTGGAAACAGATTCACCGTCGTTAAGGATAAGAGTTTCGTAACATTCTTTGGTAAGATACAAAGAAATCAGTTCGGCTATATTATTATCATCGTCTACAATCAGTATTTTTTGTTTGTTGGCCATGAAATGCTCCTTTTTTGTAATATATATTGCAGAAGATCCGTCCTCTAACGGAAGGTGGCGATGGTAACTCCAGCATCTCCCTCTCCGTATTCTCCCAGACGGAAATCTTTTACATATTTGAGACGTTTTAGATGACTGTGCACAGCGTTTCTTAAAGCTCCGGTGCCTTTACCGTGGACAATGCGTACACTTGGCAGGTGAGCCAGATAGGCGTCATCCAGGTATTTGTCCAGGAGAGAGATGGCTTCGTCCACAGTTTTTCCCAAAAGATTGATTTCCGTGGATATGGAAAAGGTTTTGGACATTTTCAGCCTTCCAGTGCCGGTACGTTGGAGTTTTGGGGTACTTACGGTCTCCTCCGGTATGGGAATTAAATCCCTCACATTTGTCTGGGTTCGGATAATGCCGCACTGGACAAATAAATTTCCTTTTGCATCAGGAAGGGTGCTTACGGTACCCTTTAGGCCCATGGAAACAATTTTCACACTGTCGCCTTTTTTCAGCTTTTTGGGATCCATTCCTGCTTTTTGTGAAGGATTTTTGTTGTCCAGTCTTATTTTCTCATTCTTTTCTCCGATTTTATCCCGCAGCTTCTGCCTTTTTTTCTCCAGCTCTCTGATGTCTGTTCCCATGCCTGCTTTGTTGAAGTCCCGGATGGTTTCATCTGCTACTTCTTTGGCCTCCTGAAGAATTGCCTTAGCCTTTTCGTTGGCCTCTCTTAAAATCCGATCCTTAGCCTGATCAATTTTCTCATTTTTGCGCTGAAGCTGCTCCTGCAGAGTGCGAATTTTTTCCTTATGCTGTGCAATTTCCTGCTGCTCTCTTTCAATGGTAACTCTGCTCTGCTCCAGATCTGCAATCACATCCTCAAAGCTTTTTTCCTCCTTACCAATCTGTTCCCTTGCGGCGTTTATAATATTTTCGGAAAGTCCGAGCTTTGCGGAGATGGCAAATGCGTTACTTTTTCCGGGAACGCCGATAAGCAACCTGTAAGTGGGCTGTAGGGTTTCTACATTAAATTCGCAGCAGGCGTTTTCCACAAAGGGAGTGGAGAGGGCGTAAATTTTCAGCTCACTGTAATGAGTGGTTGCCATGGTGCGAATGCCTCTGTCATGCAGATAATTTAAAATGGCGATAGCCAGGGCGGCGCCCTCCGTAGGGTCAGTGCCCGCACCCAATTCGTCAAAAAGACATAAAGAATCAGAGGTTGCATGCGCCAGAATGTGAACGATACTGGTCATATGTGAGGAAAATGTGGAAAGACTTTGCTCAATGCTCTGTTCGTCTCCTATATCCGCATATACCTCTGTAAAAACAGAAAGTTCCGACCGGTCAAGGGCAGGAATATGAAGCCCTGCCTGTCCCATAAGAGTGAAAAGTCCCACTGTCTTCAGGGATACGGTTTTTCCTCCGGTGTTGGGTCCGGTGATAATCAAAAGATCAAAATCCCTTCCCAGATGGATGTCTATGGGAACTACTTTTTTTCTGTCCAAAAGAGGATGCCTTCCCTTGCGGATATTAATATATTTGTCGTTGTTGAATATGGGCTCGGTGGCGTTCTGTTCCATGGCCAGTTTGGCCTTTGCAAAAATAAAATCCAGAAGCGTCATGATTTTCTGATTCTGGGAGAGCTCTTCTGTATGCTCTCCGGCCATGGCGCTTAAGGAGGCAAGAATTTTTTCAATTTCCTCCTGTTCCTTTAAGGACAGCTCCTTGAGCTGATTGTTCAGGCTTACTATAGCGGCGGGCTCTATGAAAAAGGTGGAGCCGGAAGAGGATTGGTCATGTATCATACCGTTTACTTGCGCCTTGTATTCTGCCTTTACCGGGATACAATACCGGTTGTTGCGCATAGTGATTACAGCATCCTGAAGATAGGTGCGGTAGGAGCCATTTACCATGGAATTTAGCTGAGAATGAATTCTTTCGTTGGCAAGAATCATGGAGCGGCGAACATTTTTCAGTCCCGGGCTGGCGTCGTCGGCAATTTCCTCTTCAGAGAGAATGCAGCGGTTGATTTCATTTGCCACCTGAGTCAGGGGAGAAAGCTGATTGAAATAATCTTCCAGGCTGTCTGAGGCGGCGTCCTCTCTTTCCTTTCTGCCATAGGAGCGAATACGGTTGACATTGTTGAGAAATCCCGCAATTTTTAATAGCTCAGAAGCCGAAAGAGAGCTTCCGATTTCCAGAGATTTGATGGAAAAACCCAGATCTCTGTTATTTCCAAAGGAAGTGCTGCCTGATTGGAATAGGCGCCCTAAGGCATCTTTTGTTTCTCTCTGGGATTTTCTGATATTCTGGATATTTGTAGAGGGAGTAAGGCGGCTGCAAATATCCTTTCCCGGCTGGGAGTCCGCCTTATCGGTGAGTAATTGAATAATTTTATCATATTCCAGGGTTTTCAATACTTTTTGGTTCATTGTCCGTGCCTCTGCTTTCAGAATGTGTTATTATTATAGCATAGGATTCTTTACTTTTATAGGGGAATCCGATATACTTTTATGGAAAGACGCCTGCAACGGGAGGTGGACAATGCCGGATTTGGAACAAAAGGATCATAATGATTTTTTAGTAGAAAAAATAAAGGAGCGTCCCGTAAATAAGAGAAAGCTGATTCGCCGCACTTTAATTACTGCGGCTATGGCGGTAATTTTCGGCCTGATTGCCTGTTTTACCTTTCTTGTGCTGGAGCCCGTTATCAGTAATTGGCTGTATCCCGAGGAAGAGCCTCAGATCATTGTATTTCCGGAGGATCAGGAAGAAATGTCTCCGGAAGAAATGCTTTCAGATAATATGCAGGCGGAAGGTGGGGATCAAAATTCTCAGGAGAGTGAAGCGGTTTTCAGTGAAGAACAGCTTCGGAAGATTCTTTCTGAGGTTACACTGGAGGTTGAGGATTACAGACAGCTTTATCTGTCTATGTCGGAATATGTAGGACAGATGAGTGAATATATGGTGACTGTCACAGGCGTTACATCCAATATCGATTGGTTCAATAATGTGCAGGAAAGTCAGGATCAGTCTTCAGGCGTTATCATCGCCAACAACGGCAGAGAGCTTTTGGTTCTGGCGGACGATACCCCTATCAGCCAGGCACAGGAATTGTCTATGGAATTTTACAACGGAGTGCAGGCTCAGGCGCAGGTAAAGCAGAGGGATTCCTTTACCAATCTCGCAGTGCTGTCCGTAAATCTCAGTGATTTGCCGGAAGAAGGCAGAGAAGATGTTTTGAAAATTGCCCCTCTTGGATCCTCCAATGTTAAGAATCTGGCGGGGACTCCTGTGATTGCGCTTGGAAGTCCTATGGGAATAAGGGATTCTGTAGGGTATGGAATGGTTACTGTGGCAGGAAGCCAGATTTCTGCAGTTGACAGAAATTACAAGTTACTTTTGACAGATATATACGGAAGTCAAAATGCGGGAGGCGTGCTGTTTAATCTTCAGGGACAGGTAATCGGAATTATTACCGGCAATGGTTCAGATTCGGATATGGAAAATGTTATTCACGCCTACGGCATTACGGAATTAAAGAAGGTTATCGAGAAAATGTCCAATGGAGAAAGCCTGGCATACCTTGGCATTAGCGGCGCTGATGTCACTGATGAGGCTCATGAGGAGCTGGGGGTGCCCCATGGAGCCTATGTGAAAGAAGTAGATATGGATTCTCCCGCTATGTTGGCAGGCATACAGCAGGGAGATGTGATTGTGTCCATGGATAACAGGACTATTTTGAATTTCGGAGAATATACCACTGTGCTTCTTCAGATGGAGGCGGGCGCGGAGGTGAATCTGAAAATCATGCGTCAGGCACAGAATGAGTACAGGGAAATGAACTTTACCATTATATTGGGAGAGGCAGAATAGAGAAAGGAGCGGGGAAAGAACCTCGGACAGGATGAAATATATAAAGGATTTTAAGGAAGGCGATAGAGTATTTGACATTTATTTATGCAAACATAAGCAATCATCGGTGACAAAAAACGGAAAGCCCTATGAGAGCGTTACCTTGCAGGACAAGACGGGAACAATAGACGCAAAGGTGTGGGAGCCCAACAATCCGGGCATTGGAGAGTATGATGCTCTGGATTATATTGAGGTTTACGGAGATGTGACAAATTTTCAGGGAGCCCTTCAGGTCAGTGTAAAGAGAATTCGTGTATGCAGGCAGGGAGAATATGATCCTGCAGATTATCTGCCGGTCAGCTCTAAAAATATTGAAGGTATGTATCAGGAGCTTTTGGGAATCATCCAGAGTATAAAAAATTCGGATTTAAGGAAACTTTTGGAGTCTTTTTTTGTGAGGGATGAAGCTTTTATTAAGATCTTTTGCGGCTCCTCTGCTGCGAAAACCGTACATCACGGTTTTGTGGGGGGATTATTGGAGCATACTTTAAGCGTAACCAAATTATGTGATTATTATTGTACTGCGTATCCCATTTTAAAAAGAGATCTGCTTCTTTGCGCTGCCATGTGTCATGACATTGGAAAGACCAGGGAAATATCTGCTTTTCCCGTGAATGATTACACGGATGAGGGACAGCTTTTAGGACATATTGTAATTGGATCTCAGATGGTTGCGGATAAAGCGGCCCAGATTAATGATTTTCCCCATGACCTTTTAATACAGGTACAGCATTGTATTTTGGCCCATCATGGAAAATATGAATATGGTTCTCCTAAAATCCCTGCAATTATAGAGGCGCTGGCGTTAAATTATGCGGATGACACGGATGCCAAAATGGAAACCTTTAAGGAAATTCTGGAAAGTAATCAGGACCATGGAGGCTGGCTGGGGTATAACAGGTTGTTTGAATCCAATTTAAGGGCCAGCAAAATATGAGCAAGGAGGTATTGTTATGAACATCAGCGAAAATGTAAAGTATATTGGAGTCAATGATCACAAGCTGGACTTGTTTGAGGGGCAGTATGCTGTGCCAAAGGGAATGTCCTACAATTCTTACGTGATTCTGGATGAGAAGATTGCAGTTATGGATACTGTAGACATCGGTTTTACAGAAGAGTGGATGGAAAATCTGGATAGAGAGCTTATGGGACGTAAACCTGATTATCTTATTGTGCAGCATATGGAGCCGGATCACTCCGCCGGTATTCCTCTGTTTCTGAAAAAATATCCGGAAGCGAAGATCGCTGCCTCTCCTAAAACCTTTGAAATGATTCAGCAGTTTTTATACGGAGAGGAAAATGGAGCCGCAGCAGAAAATGACATTAATATCAGAAAAATTCCGGTAAAAAACGGTGAAATGTTGAGTCTCGGAAAGCATATGCTCGAGTTTCTATTTGCTCCTATGGTGCATTGGCCGGAAGTGATAATGACGTATGAGCAGAGCGAAAAGATACTGTTTACGGCCGATGCTTTCGGTAAATTTGGCGCTTTAGACGAGGATGAGGAATGGTTGGACGAGGCGCGTCGTTATTATATTGGGATTGTGGGAAAGTACGGGGCACAGGTACAGAATGTGCTGAAAAAAGCGGCAGAGCTGGATATTGCCGCCATTTGTCCTCTCCATGGGCCTGTTTTGAAAGAGAATTTGGCATATTATTTAGATCGTTATCATACATGGTCTTCCTATGAACCTGAAAGGAAAGGGATTGTCATTGCTTACGCATCTATTTACGGACATACTAAGACTGCGGCTCTCTATTTGGCGGAGGAATTAAGGAAGCAGGGACAGGATGAGGTAATTCTTCATGACCTGGCAAGAACTGATATGGCTCAGGCGGTAGCGGATGCTTTTTGTTTTGACAGACTGGTGCTGGCGTGCAGCACCTATAATGCCGGAATATTTCCTTTTATGGAGGATTATATCCATCGTCTTCAGGAACGGAATTTCCAAAACCGTAGGATTGCCCTGATAGAAAACGGATCCTGGGCACCCATGGCTGCCAGGGTAATAAAGGGAATGCTTGAAAAAAGTAAAAATATTACCTATGTGGATTCAACGGTTACTATTTGGTCTGCCATGAAAGAGAAGGACAAGGAAGCTATGGGAAACCTTGTGAGAGAGCTTTTGAGGAAATAATTTAAAATTTATTATATTTTGACAGCAGGAGATCAATAAAGTCGATTTTCTGCTGTTTATGACTATGGGAAGCCTTGTGAATATGAAATATCAAAGTAATAATTTTCATAATACCGGTTACGTGAAGAATGATTTTGTGACTGTAACCATTGAGGATATGGGCAGCGACGGACAGGGAATTGGAAAAGTTAATGGTTTTACTCTGTTTGTAAAGGATGCGGTCATTGGTGATACGGTGGACGCGAAAATAATAAAGATCAAAAAGCACTATGCCTATGCAAGATTAGAGAAGGTGATCAAGCCTTCTCCTTTTCGCGTGGAGCCGAGCTGCCCGGTTTATAGACAATGCGGCGGCTGCCAGCTCCAGTCCTTATCCTATGAAAAGCAGCTTTGGTTCAAACAGGAAAAAATAAGAAATAATTTGATTCATATAGGAGGATTTTTACCGGAATATGTTGACAAGCGCATGGAGCCCATTATTGGAATGAATGAGCTTCTGCGTTATCGCAATAAAGCCCAGTATCCTGTGGGAATGGATAAAGCAGGAAAGCCGACTGCCGGGTTTTATGCCGGACGAACACACAATATTATTCCCAACAAAGACTGTCTTTTAGGGACTGAGGAAAATGGGATTATTTTAAACATCATTTTGAATTATATGGAAAAATACCGGGTGAGCGCTTATCAGGAGGAGATAGGACAAGGCCTGATACGCCATATTTTAATTAGGAAGGGATTTTCCAGCGGAGAAATTATGGTTTGCCTGGTAATCAATAAAAAGGGGAAAAAATTGTCATATGAAACGGCCGGAATCCAGAAAAATAATAATGAATTTCTTCCCTATCAGGGAGAATTACTGGCTGAATTAGCAAAAATCAAAGGTATGACAAGTGTGTCAGTTAGCATAAACACAGAAAAAACAAATGTGATTATGGGAAAGGAGATATATACCCTTTGGGGAAGTTCTTATATAACAGATACCATACAGGTAAGAGACATGAAGAAAGAGGGTTTTCCTGCCGTGGGCAAGGCGCTGAGCTTTAAAATATCTCCTCTTTCCTTTTACCAGGTAAATCCATTGCAGACAGAAAAGCTTTACAGTCTGGCCTTGGAATACGCACAGCTAACTGGAAAGGAAACAGTCTGGGATTTGTACTGTGGTATCGGGACCATCTCTCTTTTTGTAGCGGGAAGAGCAAAAAAAGTGTATGGTGTAGAGATCATACCGCAGGCTATAGAAGATGCCCGGGAAAACGCAGAAAAAAACGGAATTTCAAATGTGGAGTTTTTTGTCGGAAAGGCTGAACAAATATTGCCTGAATTTTATGGGAAGAAAGAGGGAGAAGAATGTTCCATGCGTCATCCGGATGTGATTGTAGTGGATCCCCCTCGAAAGGGCTGTGACCATGCGTGCCTTGCTACAATGCTCCAGATGAGGCCTGAGAGAATTGTATATGTAAGCTGTGACTCTGCTACCTTAGCCCGGGATTTAAAGATTCTGTGCCAAGGAGGTTATGAGGTTAAGCGTATCAGAGGTGTGGATCAGTTTGGGATGACAGTGCACGTTGAGTGTGTAATTATGATGCAGTATTGTGGTTTTGACAAGAAAAAGTAGGGTTTGACCACAAGATGTTGTGGTTTGAGGGCAAAAATTAGACCAAAAAATGGCTAGTTTTTGCCCAATTTTTTTGCCCGTTTTTAAAGATGCATAGCACTCGCCGAAGGCGTGTGCGGGCAAAAAATGGCTTTGGGAGTGATTTGGAGAAAAACACAGGAAAGGAAGGTGTGGCAGGCAAAGATAAAAATGAATATGGATAGGAACGCAGGGCGGTACTTATTTTAGAAATGAAATAGGTACCGCCTTATTTTTTTGGAGGTGAAAAATGTCAAAATTGTTTTGTTTCAGTCCGGGACTTAGGATACTGGAAAGGCAGATGCAGGAGCCGCCGGGATACAGACCGAGAGGATATGGCATCTGTATTATTGAAGCGGTGGATTGGAAAAGCCGTGGTAACTATTCTGAAATTGTGGACTGTGTTATCAGCCGGATGCAGTTGGAACATCTGAGGAAAAGAGTGGAGGAAATCTTCACAGAAGTGGATAAGGAACTGATTTTTAGAAACATGAAACACAGAAATGATTTTTATTCCCTGCTTATGGGAAAGAGGTCAAAAACATTACAGCACACGCCAAACTATGCTGCCGCTGTATTTCTTTTGTCTGCGGATGGGAAACTCTGGGATACGGTCAGCAAAAATGTGCTGGATACCGGGATTTACTTCGACAGGGTAAGGCTTGGAGGTGTGACGCTGGAACAGTATATATTATTCCATGCAGCCAAGGATGTTTATAACGGAACCAAGCATATACGATTGTCGGAGCTTACAGACCGGGATCTGATACCGGATGAGATACTGAGGCTCATCGTGAATGCTTTTGTCATCGAGAAGTGTGGTGTGGAAATTGTAAAGCAGGAGGTGTGGAATGCGGATTAAGGTGTTGAGTGGAGGACGAAAAAATATTGAACTGCCATTGTCGGATGTGGAATTGAATTTCCAGATGAGGCGGATTGGCATTGAGGAAACGATACCCATGTGTAGGCTTGTGGAGGTGTCAGAACATGACAATCCCCTGCATCACTTCGAAGGGCAGACCGTAAACATGGAAGAGGTTAATTTCTTTGCCAAGAGGATGGAAAGCCTGACGGAATATGAAAGAAAAGTTCTGTCAGCGTATGCTGAGGATTATGGTGTGGCTACCATGCAGGATTTAATCAATCTGACGTTCAGCATGAAAGGTCTTTCATTGCTTACGGATTTTTCAGATGCCAGACAGGTTGGGGTACGCCTTTACATGGATGAGTTCTTAGGAATGACAGAAGAAGAAAAAGAGCAGACCAACTTTATTGAATTTGCGGAAAAGACTTTAAAGGAGAGCCGGGTGGAAGTCCTGCCCTATGGAGTCTTTGTAGAGCATGGTTTTGAAATGCAGGAGGTATACAACGGGAAAACCTTTCCGGCATTCATTTCATCGGAGGAAACGGTGGCGGTTGTCGAGGTACAGAATAAGACCGGGGATACGGAGTATTTGTATCTGCCGACAGATATCTGTTCCATGAACAAGGTAAAGGAACGATTGCAGGTACAGGATTATTGGGAGATAGAAGTGACGGGAATCGAAAACCCACGTCTGCCGGACATCCTTGTACCGATACCGGAGGACTTAAAGGAAATTGAACAGATGACACTGTTTAATGAAATGTGTCATGCAGTCAAACGGTTTGATAAAGTGAAAATGAATCAGCTTGCTATGGTGGTGGAGTTTACCGGCTTAAATGATTTTACGGATGTAGCTTATATCGCAACCCACCTTGGGGAGTTTGAAATAAATCCCTTAGTACATAACGATGAGGAGTATGGAAAGTTTCTGGTAACGGAGTCAGGACTGTTTGAGGTGGATGAATTATTGCTCCCCCACATCAATTATGCATCCTTTGCCGCTGATAAGAAGGAGGGAACTCTCGCAGCAAGCGGATATGTGGAAGGTGGCTTTGTGGGAGCCAGCAGACCGATAGCGGAGTATGGTCATTACAAGGGAGAGTTTGCTGAACCATTGGAAATTGACTATGACTGCTTTGAAAAGTTCTGCTTATACAGTCCGCTGACTGCAAATCTGATGGTGGAAGGAGTGGATGAAGGAAATCTGTACCGCAGTGACCTAACACAGTTTGCAGAAGAGATTGCCGCTGCTATTGAAAGAGAGGAGTGTGCAGGTGAAGAGGTAAGAGGACTCATGCATTACTTTGATGAAAGCAGGGAAGTGGCGGCAAAGGTTATGTCGGCACATCCCAAGGTGGCAGAAATCAATGGGGAACTGTATGGTGTTCTGGAGTGTAAGACTAGCGAGCCTCTGACGGAAGAAGACATTCAGGTGCTGAAAGATTACTGGACCGGGCAGATGAGTGACGGATGGGGCGAAGGCTTTGAACAGCATCCAATTGATGTGGAAGATGGAGAAATCTTTGTTAGTTTCTGGAACAGCGGAAACTTCTGGAGTGTCATGACGGAGGAAGAACTGATGGGAAGTCAGGTGCAGGGAATGGACATGTCCTGCTAAATAATATTGTGCTGGATATATTGGGAAGTCTGTAGTATTGTGTGTCCTAACAAAAAGAAGGGAGCAGACCTATGGATATAAGAGAAGATATTTTTTATCAGTTTTTTCAGGAACTGATCGAGAGTTACCGGCATGACATTTTACAGAGGGAGGATGCCAAGGAACTGGCAGAGAAAGAGATTGGACTGTGGAATCAGATAAGGGAAAGATTTGGCGGACCGGGTTCAGAGGAGTATAAGCTGATTAGTGAACTGACAGCTGCATTCTTGACATTAGCTGTATCAAGCAGGAGCAGTTGTACTTGCAGGGAGTCAAGGATGGCATCCGGCTGAAGAAAAGAATCAAAGAGATTGAGGAAGGAGAATCATGTTAAAGAGAGAAGAGATAGCACGGATTAAAGAAATGTATCCGAAAGGTACACCTATTCGTCTATACAGCATGGAAGGGGAGCAGACAGTACCACCTGGAAGCAGAGGAGTTGTTGACCATGTGGATGACATCGGACAAATTCATATGAAGTGGGAGAACGGAAGTTGCCTCGCATTAAATATTGAGGTTGACCGTTTTGATATCATTACACAGCAGGATGATGTTTCAGAAAAGAAAGAGCAGGAGTTTATTGACAAGGTAAATGAAATCTTGGACAAGACAGACTTCCTGCTCTTAAATATATCCTGCAACAGTGAGAATACATCCTATGCTGCAGAGAAGCTCCTTGCCATGCATCAGGCATTTGAGGAAGTGTATGGAGAAGGGTATGTGGATGAGAGCTTCGGAATGGTCATGATGCCTGCGGTGGTAAGAGGAAGGGAATCCGGCATACAGGCCCTTGCCTTGGTAACGCTGGATTTGGAATCATCCGGAGAGCATTGGGGGACTACATTCCTTACATCGGGTGGACCATTGGTGCAGGGACATGCAGAGCTTACCGAGGAGCAGAAGCGTGCCATCAGGGAATACTATATTCCTTACGATTATTGGTACACACCACTCGTGGAACGTGACCATCATGTGAACTTTACGGATATGCCGGAACCAATTGCAGACATCCGCAGGCTGGTGGATGAATCCTTGGTGACAGGACAGGCACAGCAGATGGAGGGATCAAAATAGGAGAGGAGAACATAATTGAATAGCATTATCAGTTGGGTAGGTGGTAAGAAGGCACTCCGTGACCTGATTTACCTGAGAATGCCCAAGAACTATGACCGCTACATAGAAGTATTTGGCGGAGGCGGATGGGTTCTGTTTGGGAAGCCACCGGATAAATGTATGGAGGTTTACAATGATTTCAATTCGAATCTTGTAAACCTCTTTTATTGTGTCAAGGAAAGGCCGATGGCACTGCTTCGGGAACTGTCTTTCCTGCCGCTGAATTCCAGGGATGAGTTTGTGACACTTCGAAAATTCCTTACGATAGAAGAATTCAAAAGTGAGCATCTGGCAGAGGAACTGGAGATAGTAACTCATTTTCTAAAGGAACCGGAGGCGGCAGAAATCCGTGATATTCTTATGGAACGGGCTGCGGTAGGAGATGTAAAAAGGGCGGCGGCTTTTTACAAGATTATCCGCTACAGCTATGGAAGTGGATGTACCTCTTATGGGTGCCAGCCATTTGACATCCGTAAGACCTTTACTATTCTCTGGGAGGCAAACCGAAGGTTAAAAGATACCGTGATTGAAAATAAAGATTTTGAGGCACTCATCCGTCAGTATGACAGACCGAATGCCTTTTTTTATTGCGATCCACCGTATTTTGAAACAGAAGGTCACTATGAAGTGGTGTTCCGCAAAGAGGATCATGTAAGGCTCCGTGATACGCTGGCAGGCATCGAGGGGAAATTTATGGTTTCCTACAATGACTGCGAGTACATCAGGGAATTGTATCAGGACTTTCAGATTGAAGCGGTGACACGAATCAACAATCTGGCACAGCGCTATGACAACGGAAGTGAGTTCCCGGAGGTGCTGATTGCCAACTATGACATGGAAGAAAGAAGAAAGAGCCTGCCGGTGCAGATGAATCTGTTTGAAATGTTTGACGAGCAGAAAACATCCGTGTGGCATGGCAGTAACAGGAAGGAGGACGAAGATGGTTCAGTTAGTGGAGATAACAGGGATTCTGAATGAGAAAGGTTGTATTGAGATTCCCGTTGTGCTGCTTGCACAGACAGGTATCCGTACAGGGGAGGAGGTAAATCTGGTATACCTTGCCTCAGAGGAGAAGGATTATCGGAATGAATCAAGGGAATTCATGTTAAAAAGGGCAGGAGAAAATCCGCTGGAGGAGCTTCAGGGCGGAGAGGTGGAATTAAAACTGCCGCCGCAGCTACTGACAGACGCACACATTCCCTTGGACACAGACTTGGATATTGTCTGCTTGGATAGAAAGATTGTGATTCTGCCTACCGAGGATGTGGAGTCGGAGGAGGTTCCAAAGGAACTGTTGGATATCTGTGCGGAGCTTGGCATCCCCAGAGAAAAAGTAAACATTGTTTTGCGTATGACGGAGGAGGGAACCGATGAAAAAGCCGGTGTATAAGCTGTTGGATGAAAAGGGCAGGGTGCTGATACCTCTTGAAATGCGCCAGAAAGCGGAGATGGAGAAGGGGGACATCTTAAAAGTTTCCATAAACTCCGGGAAGATTGTCATATCCAAGGTAGACATTTTAGAAGTAGGAAAGCAGGATGCAGAAGCTGTGGAAGCCTATGTCCATGCAGCCGTAAAGACCATGAGCCATGAAAAGCAGGTGGCACTTGCTGCAAGAATCTTAAAACTTGCACAGCAGGAGGGAGGAACGGATTGCTAAAAAGTAAATACAGGGCATTTGAAATTCAGGATGACAAGGTAAGCGAGACGTTGGTGGATGGAAATCTGATAGCCCTTGCAGATTTTATTAAGAACTGCAAGGAAGGCAGCATTATCACTATCCACACAATGGAAGGAGAGCCTTTTTTAATCGGCTTATCAAAGTTATTCCTGTATTGTGAGGACAATGCCTTTCTGAACAATCAGTTGATACCGTATCTGCGCGGGATGTGAATGGAGATGCAGTATGAAAAACATATATTTTCGTGATGGAATCCTTATCTACTATGGAAATCCGGCAGGTTATCTGTCCGGGAAAAAGGTAGTGCTGGATTCCATTTTTGATAAGGAGGAAATCATTACCTACCTGTCTGAGAAGGAGAATCTGGCAGTGGAAATACGGTCCGGAGTTTATGACCGTCTGGCAGAGGGGGGAGGGATGGCAGAGACAGGGATAGAAACCAAGGGAAGGAGGATAAGAATCTATCAACTTAAACAGGACAGTCCACTCCTTATGCGGTTTGTTAGTCTGGCAGAAAGAGAGAAAAGAGGCTTTGGACAGCCGCAGCAGAAGGAGTATGCGCTTGTTTATGAGGGAGAGGTGGATACCTTTAGTCTGGAAGATGTCTGGGAGAAATTCGGCAGAAGGGTGCCGAAGGATTTTGAAGGGCATGCATTATCTATATCCGATGTGGTGGAGTTTTCAGAGGAAGAGGCAAGCCGCTTTTTCTATGTAGAGCCGAAAGGCTTTGCAGAAATTGTATTTAAATCAGAATAGCCGGGAGGCGGAAAGGAAGAACATGGCAGGAAGAACAGCAAAAAATACAGCACAGAATACGCAGGGGCAGTCACAGTCTGCACAGGAAAAGCAGTCGCAGCCCCTTGATTTTGATGTGCGTATCCAGTCCATCAAACCAAATGAGGCAATCAAAGGCACAGCCAGTGTGAATATTAACGGAGCCTTTGCCATCAGGGGAGTCAAGATTATTGAGGGCAGTAATGGATTATTTGTATCCATGCCCAGCTATAAGGTAGGGAACGATTACAAGGATATCTGTTTCCCTATCACACCGGAATGCAGAAAGCAGTTGAATGATGCGGTGCTTGGTGCCTATGAGCAGGCACTCACACAGAGCCAAAACAGTATGGCGAAGCATCATGAAATGCAGCAGGCACCGGAAGGTCAGGCAATGAACATGACCGGTATGTAAGGTAACTTAAGCAACTATAAAAAATAAAATCAAACCATATGGAGGAAAAATCAATGAGAAAGATGATGAATAAGGTAGCAGGAAACATGAAGGTAATCGTAGCAAAGGCAGCAATGCTGTTAAAGGATAAGAAGGGAGAGAACTATGTGGATACCGCAGTTAAGATTTTGATTGCGGTGGTAATCGGTGCCCTTTTGCTCGCAGGTTTGTATGCCCTCTTCGGAGATGTGGTAATGCCTACCCTCACCAGAAGAATTCAGGAAATGTTCAACTACGTCGGCTAAAGTGCGAGAAGATGTTCTAATGCTTGCACCAGAGGGTGCTTCGCAAAGAACATCTATGTCTCGCACCGGAAAATGCCTGAGAGCAGGCATTTTTCCAAGAGGAAATGAAAATATCAAGATATGGAGGAAGAAAGTATGCCAAGAAGAGCAGCTACACAGGAAAATACAGGAAACACTGAGAACATGGAACAGCAGGTACCTTTTGAGGTAACCATCACCGAGCATAATCCGGAGAGAGGTGTGCTTGCAAGTGCAGATGTAAACGTGGCAGGTATGATGACCATCCGCAACGTGAAGATTAAGGAAGATGATTACGGTATCACCGTGACCATGCCCCGAACCAAGATGCCTCATACGGAGCAGTATAAGGACTCTGTGTATTTTGCGGATAAGTCTATGAAACAGCAGTTTGATCAGGCAGTAGAAGTCGCTTATCAGGAGAGTGTTCTCACACCGGTGCTTGATCAGGATGAGCCGGAAGAGGGCATGGAACAGGAAGAAGCCGCCGGCATGAGCATGGGAATGTAGTGAGTGGAAGGGATGATAAGGCTTGCTCTATTTTTTGTGTTTCTGTCTTTGGCGGCAGTCGCTGATATCCGGGAGAGGATCATCCCGAACTGGATACCACTGCTTATCGCCGGGGTAAGCCTGATTCCATCGGAGCCTGTTTATCTGACTGGTCTTCTTGTGGCATTGCCATTGTTGATTGCAGGGATAACAGCAGGAGGTATCGGAGGAGGAGATATCAAGCTGACAGGAGCCTGTGGCTTGGTGCTTGGGTTTGAAAAAAACCTTGCTGGTCTTCTCATGGCACTTAGTCTTTTGTTACTGTTTCATGCAGCAAGTAAGTGCGTAAGGAAAATAAGAAAAGTAAATTATGTAGCAGAGAAGGAACAGGCATATCCGCTTGTTCCTTTCTTGCTGCTTGGGATGTTAATAAGCGTCCGGATTGGAGGTTAATTGTGAGAAAGAAATTAGTAGTAGTTGGTATTCTGGCAGCCATTGCAGGTGTAGTGGCTGCAGTATGTAAGAACCGCAAGAAATATACAAAGGTAAGAACAAATTATTAGGAGGAATCGCAAAATGAAATTATTTAAGAACAGAACCGTGCTTGGGATTTTCTGTATTGCAGTGTCCCTGATTATCTGCTTTGTCATCACACCCCTTGTTAATGCAGGGTTATCCAAGAAGGTCACCATTGTCCGTTTCAACCAGCAGGTGAATGAGGGCGAAGAGATTACAAGGAACATGGTGGATGAAGTAGAGGTAGGAAATCATAACCTGCCTGAGAACGTGATAAGAAGCATTGCGGATGTGGAGGGGAAATATCTGACAGCCACTGTGTATGCCGGGGATTATATTTTCACAGATAAGATTTCCGATGAACCTGCTGCAGAGAATAAGTATCTTTACAGCTTAAATGGGGAAAAGCAGGCCATGTCTATTACCATCAATACCTTTGCGGAAGGATTGTCCGGCAAGTTAAAGAGTGGGGATATCGTATCCGTCATTGCACCGGATTACCTTGGCAGTGGAGAAACGATAATTCCTGTGGAGCTTAAGTATGTGGAGGTTATCGCGGTGACTGCTAAGTCCGGCTATGATGCCAACACCGGGGAGAAACTGTCAGAGGAGGAAGAAAAAGAACTGCCTTCCACTGTAACCATTCTGGTAAGACCGGAGCAGAGCAAACTCCTTGCGAGATTGGAAGCGGAGGGAGAAATCCATTTATCTTTGGTGTTCCGTGGCGATGCGGATAAAGCTTCGGAGTTTATCAAGGCACAGGATCAGGTGCTGGATGAAATAAAAGCGGCAGAAGAGGAAGCCTTACAGGAAGACGGTGCAACTGAAGAAGATGGTCAGCCTGTTATGAATGCAGACAGTCAGGAAACCACAGAGGAAGAAGAAACAACTACAGATGGGGAGGAATAGAACGTGAACTTTAAACAGAACTCTCTGTTTACGAGAAATACAGGATTTGATGAGGAACAGGCAGATGTGCAAGGCGGTGTGCTTGCCGTATGGGGGAGTCCATCCTCCGGCAAGACAACGGTTTCTGTAAAGCTGGCAGATTATCTTGCCAGAAAAAAGAAAAATGTACTGTTAATTTTTGCAGACATGACCACACCGCCTCTGCCATGCATCTGTGCATCCGGGGATTTGGAAGGAGAAAAATCCCTGGGGAGCATCCTTGCGGCAACTCATGTAACGGAAAACCTGATTAAGAAAAACTGTATGTTCTACAGAAAGAATGACTACTTAAGCATGGTGGGGATGTTAAAGGGAGAGAACGTGTTCACATATCCGCCTTATGACCAGACACAGGCAGTGGAGCTGATTGAACAGGCAAGAGAGGTGGCTCCTTTTGTCATTATCGACTGTGGCAGCACCATTGCTTCGGATGTGTTATCGGCGGTGGCACTGATGGAAGCCGATACGGTCTTAAGACTCGTAAACTGTGATTTAAAATCCTGTCAATGCCAAAGTAAAAATGTAGGAAAACGCCGAAGAAATTTTGCATGTTTTTGACGAAAAAATATATTAGTTT
>CALWRA010000021.1 GCA_944383825.1 uncultured Acetatifactor sp.
GGACAAATAGGCTGAAACAGGCAATTATGGTAGCCGGATACAAAGAAATGCTTTGCGTCCGGCTGATACATACCCGCTATGGATAATGGTTTCAAAAGAGCGGGGAGAGCCTTACGGAACAAAGAGAGTTCTATGGCGTATAGAGGAAGGAGATATGATTGTGGAAGAACAAGAAGTGCGGCGTGGAGAGATTTATCACGCAGATCTGAATCCTGTTTTCGGGAGTGAGCAGGGCGGATACCGCCCTGTGCTGATCATCCAGAACAACCGGGGAAATCGGCACAGTCCAACAGTCATTGTTGCGGCTATCACGAGCAGGCCAAAGACAAAACTGCCGACACATGTACCGATCAATGGAATCAAAGGACTGGAGAAAGAGTCTTTTGTGCTGTTGGAGCAGATCCGGACACTGGACAAGGGGCGTTTGGATGATTATGTTGGCAGGCTGAACCGGGAGCAGATGATAAAAGTGGATAAGGCACTGCGTACCAGTATGGAGATCAAAAAGCTGGATAAACCGATTCTGATGTGCTTATGCCCGGTGTGTGCAAAGCCATTTTACAATTCAAAGGAACACTTTATCATCCGGGCGGATCAGGATCAGACGATAAAAGAAACGTGTATGTTCTGTAATGTACGACAGGGATATGATTATTTAATAAGGAAGAAGTATTATTGAGAATTTTCAAATACAGGAGAAAGGTAAAAGTGGAAAATGAAAAGATATTATTAAATGTGGAAGAAACAGCGAATTATTTGAATCTGGGAAAAACCAAAACCAGAGAGCTGATGAAGGAAAACGAAAAGATTTTTGTTGTGAAAATTGGCAACCGCAACTATGCACATAAGATATTGTTGGACAAATGGCTGCTTGCACAGGTAAGGAAATAAGTCAAGGGTGTGAATGAATTTTTCGCACCTTTGTTTTATTTCTGAGCAACTGCTATTTTGATCATGTACATGTACCTGATATCAATTTTGAAGGAGGAAATATCTTATGGCAAAAAAATTACCAAGAGGGATAAGAGAAAATAAAGGAACCTACGAAGCAAGGGCAATGATCAACGGGATAAAAATTACTCTGTATGGATCTGATCTGGATGCGCTTATTGAAGAGTTCGCAGAGGCGAAGGAGAAAGCGAAAAGCAGCCAGGATTACAGAAAAAACAGAATTACGTTGAACGAATGGTTTGAAGAATGGTTCTCAACCGTTAAGGCCCATAGAGTAAAAGAGACAAGTATCAATCCTATGAAGAACAATTTTAAAAGAACTTTTGGCTTTTATATAGGATCTAAGAAAATAAAAGATATAAAGCCTATGGACGTACAGCAGGCTTTGAATGCGATGGAAAAAGACGGTATTTCCAACAGCGCCATGAGGGAGGCGCTGGGCAGGCTGAGAGAGTGTATGGATTTTGCTTTAGGAAGCCAAATGATCTCAGTGAACCCGTGCCTGATCGTTGAAGTACCGTGGACATATAAAAAAGCGAAGGAGGAAATTGCATTGACACAGGAAGAACAGAATGAGTTTTTAAACGAGGTGGAGAATAGTTGGTATAAAGAAATGTTCTACTTTATGTTTCTGACAGGAGTGCGTGTTGGCGAACTGGGCGGCCTTCAGTGGCCGGATATAAACTTTACAAGAAAGATTACGGAAATTAGCCGATCACTGAGCTGCAGCTATTATAATGGAGTAAAAAGAGAAATATTAGTTACTCCAAAGACTGTAAATTCCGCCCGGTCGATTCCGTTTATGGGAGAAATAGAAGATATATTAAAATCTCAGCGTGAAAAGCAAGCGAGACTGAAAAAGGAGCTGGGCGACCGGTGGAGAGGAAAAGAAGAATTGGGAGATTTGGTCTTCACTACGAGTATGGGAAGTCCGTGTACCAGATATATCGTAGAAAAGGAAATTAAGAAAGTGATAAAGCGGATGAGGGAGAAAGAAGCTGTACTTGCGGTTCAGGAACACAGAGAGCCGAAGATCATCCGTGACTTCCATCCACATACGATACGACACACCTTTGCAACCAGATGTTTTGAGAAGAAAATGGAGCCGAAAGTTGTGCAGAAATTGATGGGGCATTCTAGTATCAGTATTACGATGAATATTTATACTCACGTTCTGGAGAATAAAATGAATGAAGAAATTCAGAAATTTGGATCCGCCAATACAGAGCAGACCAACCCATATGCTGATTTGAATATCCCGAAAAGAACGATTACAGCTATGAGCCATTGCTAATCTGGATTTTTGGGGGATGATACTTCCCCCAAATCCTAAACCGGATTCCCCCAATTAAGGACAGAGAAGTGGAATAGTCATCAAAATGGGAGTTTTGATCCCCCCAAAAGTGGAATTTGGGGGAAAGCCGGAGAGCGGCAGGAACAGATTTTGGCAAAGACCTTGAAAAATAAAGGAAAATACATAGCTTATGAGAGGAAAAGTTGCATTTCAGGCTGGCATGTAATCCGAAAAGTTGCAAAACACATGGGAATGTAATCTCATAACCGAAAAGGCGCTTGAGACCCTTGAAAATCCCGTAAAACGGGCATAATTAATTATTCTCAAAAATCGCTGAGATCTCACGGCCTCAGCGATTTTTTCTTGGAAGAGTGTTTTACAGTTCCCTGATTAGGAACGTGAACTGGAACCGATCTCTGTCGCATGCAAAGTGATTGAATAGGGAGGAACGACTGGCGGAGTGTAAAGTTCCAATGGCGGCTGAATGTCCTCAGAATGCCGGCAAGTTCATTTTTTTGCAAGAATGATTATTTTGACAAGTATAGCGTAGTATTGCTATAATCATAAAAATCTAGAAAACATTGAAGGGATTGAAAATACCAAAGATGGCAGCGAGTAATTCTTTAAATCAAAAACAGGGCCGTGAAAGCATTAAAGGAAAAATGCTGAAGGGGATTCTTACATCCGTGATCATCGTACTGACCATGATGGCGGTTTTTGTGGTAGGGAGCGCTTTTGTTGGCGTGGATAGCATCCGTTCTGGGGAGATTGCAGCGGAAACCGATGCGACTGCCAGGGAAATTAGTGAGTATTTTACAAAATATGTGACGATAGCTGAGCAGATGGCAGCCAATCCTGAGATGCAAGTATTTTTTGAAGGTTTGAATCCTGGTGAATCCATTGCGGAATCTCTTCAGTTTGATGCTCTTCGGAAGTATATTACAAGTGCTTCAGACTTAGACGAAGAAAATATTTTAGTTTCCTGGGTTGCGGATGTGGATTCCAGTCAGCTTTTTGAAGATGAAGACAGCGGCTTTATTACTGTTTTGGGCGATTGGGTGATTACGGAAAGACCGTGGTTCAGCGAGGTGGTAGCTGCGGGTAAGACGGTAATCACTGAGCCATATGAGACTACGGCTACAGGGGAGATGACCATAAGCATTGTTTCTCCTGTTTATGCGGGGGAAGACGATTTAATCGGCGTTGCTGGTCTGGATGTATCCGTATCCACCCTTTCTGAGATGATGTCCCGCCATAAATTGGGTAATACGGGTTTCTTTTTTCTGTTTTCTCCGGAAAACAAAATAATGTACGCTCCGGATACTTCTATCATTAATAAAGATATTAGCGAAGTGCAGATTGATGAGAAGCTGTTACAACTGCTGGAAAGAGGGGAAGAAGGGTTTATTAGTTATCAGCTTGAGGAAGCGTATCGCGGTTACTATGAGCAGATCGGGGAAACAGGTTGGGCCGTGTTAAGCGGTATGCCCACCAGAGAATATAATAACGTAATATATAATTTAAGTATTGTAATAGTGGTTATATCTGTAGCAGCCATGATTTTGTTAGTTGTCATAATAAACAAAATCTCTAACAACATAGTCCGTCCGTTACGAAAGCTGAAAACGGTTGCGGAAGATATTGCAGATGGCAATTTAAATATTGAGCTGGACTCCACCGGAGAAGACGAGGTTGGAGAGGTGGCCTCTTCCCTTGAAAAAACTGTGATTCGTCTAAAGGAGTATATTAATTATATTGATGAGGTGACAGATGTTATAAATGAGGTGGCTGACGGGAATTTGCGTTATGAATTGAAGCAGGCTTATGAAGGGGAATTCCAGAGAGTGAAGCTTGCTCTGGAAAGTATGGCCCACCGTTTAAAAGCGACTTTTCGTCAGATTGATGAAGCCGCTTTCCAAGTCTCCGGCGGTTCTGAACAAATTGCAGTTGCGGCGCAGTCCTTGGCGGATGGAGCCACCTCTCAGAGCGTTAGTGTCCAACAATTAGAAACAGTGATCGCAGAAATAGGAAGTCAGGCGGATAATAATGCAATTTATGCTGATGAAGCAAAGGAAAAAATGGAGATGATGAGCGCCGCCATTAGGAATAGTAGCGAGAATATTGAGCGCGCCGTTGAGGCGATGAATGAAATCAATTCCTGCTCCAACGAGATTGAAAATATTATCGGCGTTATAGAAAAGATTGCGGATCAAACAAATCTATTGTCTCTGAATGCGTCAATTGAGGCTGCTCGGGCAGGAGAGATGGGAAAAGGCTTTGCGGTAGTTGCCGGCGAGGTTGGGAGTCTTGCCGGAGAGAGCATGAACGCTGTGCATACTTCTTCTTCATTGATTGTGAACTCTCTGGCGGCTGTTGAGAAGGGGACAAGGGTGGTGCAAGAGTCAGCCCACAAGATGCAGGAAGTCATGGAGCTTATTCATGTATTAGAGCAGGTGATCAATAATGTTAATGAGGCATCTCGTCTGCAAAGGGACGGTATCGTTCAGGTTCGAAATGCATTGGAGCAGGTTTCCTTGGTGATAACCGATAATTCTGCCATGGCTCAGGAAAATGCCGCAGCCAGCCAAGAGTTATCCGCGCAGTCAGCTAGTTTGACTTCTCAGCTGGAGACATTCAGGATTTAACAAAGGCAATGTTTTCTTTTTTATTGTAATCAGGATATTAATCATGCACATACGTGTAAATTTTTAAGAATCTCCTTTTCCGGGGAAAGTGTCTGACAGTAATTCTGACGGAAAAGGAGTTTTGTTTTTATTCTGCAAAGCAAGTATAAAAAGTCTACAAGAACAGCCTCCGGAAGAAAGGCTGGTTTGTATGAGTCGGGGAATTGTGCGAGAACAGGGGAGGGCATGTAAAATAGTAAAATAGGCATAAAATGATTGCAAAAGGCAAATTCAAGTGGTATTCTAACACTGTGAATTTTTTACAAGTTGTTTGTCTGCTACGACGTGGAAGGAGAAAGATATGAGTCAAATTGATAAGCTATTGAAGAATAAGCCCATTAAGAAAAAAATTAGTTTTGCTTTTTCCTGTATCATTGTATTTTTTCTGATCAGTATTTTAATATCCTTAATTTCTTTTCTGAGGTCGGGAAATTATTTTTCTGCGTTGATAATTGTAATTATTGCCGCTTTGGGAGTTGCGTTTACCGTTTTGGTGGCTGTAAAGCTGGAGAGACGTTTGGTGCTGCCCATCAAGGAATTGATAAAAGCCTCCGAAAAAATTTCCCAGGGAGACTTTACCATTGGGACTCCATACGACTCGGAAGATGAATTGGGGCAGCTTTCCAAAAGCTTTCAGAGCACTGCACAGACGCTGGGATTGCTTGTGGGCGACTTAAAGTACATAGTTTCGGGCTTTGCAGAGGGAAATTTTAATGTGCGCAGCCAATGTCCCGAGGCTTATGTAGGTGAATTAAAATCTATCCGAATGGAATTGATTAAGATGGTACAGTCCATAAGTGAGGTTCTGGAGAATCTTCAGTTATCAGCTGATCAGGTAGCGGCGGGATCCTCACAGCTGGCCACGAGCGCTCAGGATATTGCGGAGGGCGCTACGGAGCAGGCCGCTGCAGTTCAGGAGCTGGTGGCTACCGTGTCCGAGGTGACCAGTCAAGTGGTGGAAAACACCAAATCCACGGACATTGCCCACGACAAGGCAAAGGTGGTGGGAGCTGAAGCTCAGAATAGTAAAAAGAAAATGGAAGAGCTTACCGAGGCTATGGGAAGAATCAGCGCCACCTCGCAGAAGATTGAAAAGGTCATTGCAGATATAGAAGGGATTGCAGCACAGACAAATTTGCTTTCTCTGAACGCGTCCATAGAGGCGGCCAGGGCCGGAGAAGCTGGCAGAGGCTTTGCGGTAGTTGCGGATGAGATACGTAAGCTCGCGGAGGAAAGCGCCGCGTCTGCGGTAGAATCCAGAAATATGATTGACGCTTCCATGACTGAAGTGGCGGCGGGAAACCGGATGACGGAAGAGACATCGTCAGCTCTTAATAAGGTGATTAAGGAGCTGGATGAGATTATCCAGCAGGTTGCAAATATTCGTACCGCTTCTGATCGCCAGGCAGTATCGGTGAAGGAAATTGAAAAAGGAGTGGAGCAGATCAACGACGTTATTCAGTCCAATTCAGCCGCATCCCAGGAAACCTCTGCAACCAGTGAAGAGCTGTCTGCATCTGCAACCACACTGGATGAGCTTTTGAGGCACTTTAAGCTGCGAGTGGATTGACGAAGGATGAATGATGAATAAGGAAAATCAAAGCCATGTTCCGCATCGTTATGATTTTCTTGATTCCCTGCGGGGAATCGCGTTGATCAGTATGATCGTCTATCACACGGTGTGGGATGTGGTTTACATTGGAGATTGGGACTGGAGCTGGTTCAGGACTGATACGGCCTATGTATGGCAGCAGAGCATCTGCTGGACGTTTATTTTGTTGTCAGGCTTTTGCTGGGCGCTGGGAAGGCGCCGTGTAAAGAGAGGGCTGACAGTACTTGGGGCCGGTATTCTGACATCCCTGGTGACTTGGAATCTGCCTTATGAGCAGAGGGTAACTTTTGGAATTCTCACCTTTTTGGGAGCTGTCATGCTGCTTATGATTCCTCTTGACAAAATATTTAAGAAGCTGCCTGCAGTACCGGGATTTGTACTCAGTATGCTTCTTTTTCTTTTGACAAAGGAGATCAACCATGAATATCTGGGTATTGGAATGTTGAGAATGGTTGAACTGCCCCATGCCTGGTACCAAAAAGGCCCCCTTTTGACATTTCTTGGATTTACGAATGAAAGCTTTTATTCTGCTGACTATTTTTCCATTCTGCCGTGGATATTTCTGTTTTTGGCAGGACATTTTCTTCAAAAAATTGCCTGTGAGAAAGATTTATTAGACAAAATTGCTCGAAGGGTTCCAAAGCTTCCGCTGGCTGTGTTAGGACGGCATTCGCTTTTGATCTATCTGCTCCATCAACCATTGATCTATTTTGTGCTGATGCTTCTGGGCGTAATACCGAATCTTCTCGTTTGAAGGGTATTTTGTGGGGAAATATGGATATGAATAACAATGACGAAAGAAGTTTGAAATTCAACTATATATGTGTCAAAATTTAACATTGTATATCGGAGTTTTCTTTGTTATACTGAATAGGGTTTGAAAAGGGAGGTTGCCATGCGCTTTGATATGCATTGCCATACAAAGGAAGGTTCCATGGATGGCAAAATAACAATTGAGGATTTTATCTCCATACTAATTGACAAAGGATATGATGGCATGCTCGTGAGCGACCATAATTCCTACATGGGCTACAGAGAGTGGCAGAAAACCATAAAAGGCAGGAAATTCAGAGATTTTGTGGTTTTGAAGGGAATTGAGTATGACACCATCGATGCAGGGCATATTTTGGTGATTATGCCCGAGAATGTAAATTTGAAGATCTTGGAGCTGAGGGGACTGCCGGTGCAGCTTCTCATTGACATTGTTCATAAAAACGGAGGGATTTTGGGACCTGCTCATCCCTGCGGTGAAAAGTACCTGAGCATTACAAATACACGCAAGCACAGGAACCAGCTTGCGGTGATGGACAGGTTTGACTTTCTGGAGGGCTTCAATGCCTGCGAGACGGTACAGAGCAACCGCAGCGCTTCGGCGATTGCAGAGCAGTTTGAAAAGCCTCAGTTTGGAGGCAGCGATGCTCATAAGGCGGATTGCGTGGGGCTGGCGTACACGGATTTTGAAGACCGGATACTTTGTGAGTCCGATCTGATCAGGTGCGTGAGGAATAAAAGAATAATTTCCTGTGGCGGAAGCTATTACAGAGGAACCACAAAGGAAAGAATCGGAAGGGCAAACAGTATACTTGTACAGTCATTCTGGTTTTATAATCGGCTGGGGAGTTTGTGGAGACGTCGGAGAAGAGCTATGGAAATCCATAAGCTGGTCTAAGCGGTATTGAGAGGATATAGTGCAAAAGCGGTGAGTTTTACAGGGCTTGCCGCTTTTCTTCATAAAATCTTAAGATGCTTTTTTGGATGCTGTGGGGTATAATGTCTTTGTCGAAGCAAAAGTTTTTTGAAAAGAGGGAGAATATGATAAAACAATTTCACAGGGAAAAGGCAGACAATACGAAGGATAAAAAAGCAAAGAAGCGTGGCCTTATGCTTGCGCTTATTTCGGCTTCAGCCCTGTTTATTGGGGCCTGCGGTAGCAGTGAAGAGACTGTTTCGGAGGAAAATGTTCCGGAGTATGTTTATGTTCCCGAATACATAGAATTAAGCGGCAGCGAAAACGCTTCCTTCTATAATACGCAGATTATGGGAGGAACGATGTATTACATCAGTAACCTCTGGGATGAGACTGCAATGACTTCAACCACTCAGATATATCGGTTTACTCCTGGAGAGGACGAAGAGCCGGTTCCGTTGCCGGTGGAACTGCAAGAAAATGTCAACATCAACAGCTTTTCCGTGGACAAGGACGGCAATATTTATCTTTTCCTTTATGATTATTCCGGTCAGGAAGCGGACGCGGAAGGATTTATGATCGGCAAGACTCTGGTGGGCAAATATGACGCTCAGGGAACGCAGATCTATGAGCAGGATATTACTGACATTATAAGTGAGGATCAGGAAAATAATTATGTCAATGGTATCGTTGCGGATGACGAGGGAAGGCTGTATTTGTCCTCTTCCTATTTAATCCGCCTGTTCGACGCCCAGGGTAACTATCAGGGAGCGGTGAACACGGATCAGAACTATATCAATAACATGGGCAAAGGCAAGGACGGAAAAATTTATATCAGCTATTATGACAGTGCTTCTGCATCGGGAGGAATGGTGCTTTCGGATATAGATTTTGACGCAAAGAAATTGGGAAATTCCTATGCGGATTTTCCCAGCGGAAGCGGCAGCAATGTATTGGTTTCCGGCGCTGAGAAGGATTTTTTAGTCAATGATGGAACGAAACTGTCAGAATATGATCTGGAAACCCAGACCAGTGAGGAACTGCTGGAGTGGTTGGACAGCGACATCAACGGTCAGTATGTAGATGGCGTGGGAGCTCTTGCGGATGGCAGGATTGTGGCAATCATAAGAGATTGGAATACCGGAAATACGGAAATCGCGCTGCTGACCAGAACGGAAAGTGCTCAGCTGGTTCAGAAAGAACAGATTACCATTGGCACATTGTACACCAACCAGAATCTTCAGGCCGCAGCCGTGGACTTCAATAAAAGCAGTGATAAATACAGAGTGAATATTAAGACCTACATCGATGAAAACAACTGGACGGAAACCAGCTATGAGGACGCTATCACCAACCTGAACAACGATATTACTTCCGCGGCAAATTGCCCCGATATTCTGGATTTGTCCCAGCTGAATGTAGACCAGCTGGCTGCCAAGGGGGTATTTGAGGATTTGACTCCTTATCTGGAGAGCAGCCAGGTGCTGGAAAGCAGCGATTTTATGGGAAACATTCTGGAAAGCTTCATATATGATGGGGCGCTTGTGTCCATTCCGGGAACATTTTCTCTAAACACAGTGATCGGAAAGGCCTCTGAGGTGGGAGAGGAGATGGGATGGACTCTGGATGAGATGATCGCTTATGCGGATTCCAGAGAAGGAGCGCAGCTCTTTGACGGAGCCTCCAAGAGCAGTATTATGTATTCCTGCATGACCTACAATATGGATTCCTTTGTGGACTGGAGCAACGGAGAGTGCAAATTCGATACTCCGGAATTTAAGAGCCTTTTGGAGTTCGTAAACAGATTTCCAGACACATATGACTATGAGTCAGACACCAGATCTCAGCCTGCCAAGATACAGGCGGGAGATGTGCTTCTGGCACAGGCATATCTTTATGATGTAAACAGTATCCAGGAATATACTGCGATGTTTAATGAACCGGTAACCTTTGTGGGATTTCCAACTGTTGACGGAGGAGCCGGCTGCGTTTTGAATGCCAATGACCTTTACGGCATTGCGTCTCAGTCGGATAATAAGGAAGGGGCATGGGCGTTTATCGAACACTATCTGTCCGAACAGGATAGCAGCAGTATTTTTTCTTTTGGATTCCCCACCAGACAGTCGAAATTCGATGAAATGATGGAAGAAGCCACAAAGGTCGAGTATGTTAAGGATGAAAACGGCGAGGTCATGCTGGATGAGAACGGCGAGGCCATTACAGTGGGGGGCTCTTCCAGCATATCTTACGGAGACTGGGAGTATACTTATCATACGCCCACTGAGGAGGAAGTGGAAATTTTAAGGGGGCTGATCGCGGTGGCAGAGCCCGCTCCGGCAGCGAACGATGAAATAAACAATATTATTTCCGAAGAGGCGGAAGCCTTCTACCAGGGGCAGAAATCAGTGGATGATGTGGCTCAGGTTATTCAGAGCAGGGCGCAGATATATGTAAGCGAGAACAGCTAGGAGTGCAGCAGTGAGAAAGCATCAGTCTTTGAAGCGTAAAAAAATCACAAAAAAGACGCGCAGGATCAAGAGAAGCTCGGGGCTTTATATTGCCCCTAGTTTTCTTGGAGTCCTTTTGTTCTTTGTGCTTCCTTTTATGGTAGTTATCTACTATTCCCTGGTGGATAACCCCATCAGTGGCAACTTCGTTTTTTTGGATAATTTCAGAAATATTGTGCGCAACGCCGCATTTCGGCAGGCGGTAAAAAATACGCTTACTTTTTCGGCGGTATCTGTACCTCTTGCCGTTATTCTATCTCTGCTGCTTGCCGTTGTGCTGGAGGCCAAACTGCCTTTTCGGACACAGTTTCGGACATTTTTTCTGAGTCCGCTTATGGTGCCGGTTGCTTCTATTGTATTGATCTGGCAGGTGCTGTTCCACTATAACGGCGCCGTCAACGATGTGTTGACCGCTTTTGGAGGAAGCAAAATAGACTGGCTCAAATCGGATTATGCCCTGGTAGTGGTGGCTTTGCTTTTCCTATGGAAAAATCTTGGCTATAATATGATATTATTTATGGCTGCGCTCTCCAGCATCCCGAAGGATATATTGGAGGTGGCGAAGCTGGAGAGTGCAACGCCTCTGCAGACATTTTTGTACATAAAGGTGCGCTATCTGTCATCTACGGCGCTGTTTGTAACGATTATGTCGTTGATCAACTCCTTTAAGGTGTTCAGGGAAATCTACCTGCTGACAGACGATTATCCCTATGATACCATTTATATGCTGCAGCATTTTATGAACAATAAATTCAAATCATTGGATTATCAGACACTTTCGGCAGCAGCCATACTGATGTCCATTTTCATGGTGCTGATTATCAGCATTATGTTTTACGCGGAAAGCAGATTCGGAAAGGATGTGGAAGGATGAACCGTAAAGGCACACCTGTACGAACGGCGGACAGAAAGATTTCAGGCGGCGCACGCCGGGGCGCCCAAAAGCGTAAAAAAATATGGGGTCATATTAAAATTACCATTGCAACGCTGGTTGCGGCAGGATTTGCAATTTTATTCCTTATGCCCATTATTCTGACCATTACAAATTCCTTTATGTCGGCCACGGAAATATCGGCTAACTACGGATCCGTTTTTGCAACGAGCGAAAGCGGGGGAAAGGTTTATATATCGGAAAAAGTAAATTTAAAATTCATACCTGATATGGTATCCTTCAGTCAGTATATTACAGTGCTTTTTAAAAGTCCTGATTACCTTTTAAAGTTCTGGAATTCCGTGGTTTTGGTAGGTCCTATTGTGGTTTTTCAGCTTTTGGTGGCTTCCCTTGCCTCCTTCGGTTTTGCCAGGTACTCGGGAAAGCTGCGGCAGATTGTATTTTTTTCCTACATTATATTGATGCTGATGCCATATCAGGTTACGCTGGTTCCCAATTATCTGGTGGCTGACTGGCTAAATATTCTTGACACCTATTGGGCCATCTGGCTTCCGGGGATTTTTTCTCCCTTTGCGGTATACCTTCTCACCAAATTTATGAAGAGGATTCCCAATTCGGTGGTGGAGGCGGCGCAGATAGACGGAGCGGGAGAATGGCAGATATACAGGCGTATCTGTATGCCTTTGTGCAAGGGAGCGCTGTGTTCGGCGGCAATCCTGGTATTTATTGATTACTGGAATATGGTGGAGCAGCCGCTGATCCTTTTGACGGATCAGGAAACTCATCCGCTGTCCGTATTTCTGAGCAAGATCAACAAAGGAGAAATCGGTCTTGCGTTTGCAGTTGCTACGATTTATATGGTGCCCAGCCTTCTGGTATTCCTCTACGGAGAGGAATATCTTGTGGAGGGAATCACTTACCAGGGCGGTATTAAGGGATAAAGGCTTAAGGAGAGGAATCGGAGTATGAATGAGAAAGGAACCAAGAGAAGAGAGTGGGTGAAAACGGCGGCGATTATTTTTCTATCGGTGCTGTTGGTGCTTACCTTTTTCTCCAATACGATTATGAATTATTCCCTGCCGGAGGTGGCCGCGCAGTATGTGCAGTCGGGAACAATTACCGCAAGGATTCGGGGAAGCGGAGTGGTGGAGAGCGGAGATCCCTATAATGTAATGGTAACAGAGACCCGCAAAGTGTCCAGCGTAGCCGTAAAGGCCGGTGATACGGTTCAGAAGGGCGATGTCCTTGTGTATCTGGAGGACACCGAGAGCGATGAGCTGAAGGCGGCCCAGGATGCGCTGGAGACTGCCCAGGATAACGTGCGGACTGCCCAGGATGCCTATTATGCGGCGATGCTTTCCGCTGACATCAATATGGATGTGATTCAGACGGCGGGTGAATCCTCTGTCAGCGGTTATCTTCAGAGGATCGTAAACGCTCATGCTGCCGTTGAACAGGCGCAAAAGGAAGTTGACGAGTGGACGCAAAAGGTGAATGCATTTAAAACACAGATAGCCATAACGCCGGAAAACGATGCGGATGTATCGGCGGAGACAAAGGCGCTCAACGATGCGAAGACGGCAAAGGAGAATGCCGACTTTGCACTGACGGAGGTTCGGAACCAATTAAAGGAAGTGGATGCGCGGCTGGATGCCAGTGTCAGCTCCGGAGATGCATCAAACATAGATGAGCTGACGGCCCGGAGAAACGAGCTGCAGCTGGCGGTAATCAGCGCTCAGACTGTGGCGGACAATGCCCAGCTTGCCTTCGACAGAGCGCAGGCTGCCTTGGATAATAAGACTGCCACAGGGAATAATGCCGGCGAAATCGCAAACCTTCAGAATCAGCAGGCAAAAGCCCAGGCAGAGCTTGATGCGGCTACAATCCGGCTGACGGAAAAAACAAGCGTATTGACTGAAATGAATCAGGCGCTCAACCTGGATACGCAGTACAACGCCATTGTAAATGCTCAGGAGGAGGTTGCCAAGGCCCAGGAGGAGGTTGCCAAGCAAACGGAAAAATCCATAGGAGCAACTGTGACGGCGGAGGTTGCGGGTACGGTTACCTCTATTAATGTTACTGCCGGAGAAAGTACGAATGCCGCCGAGCCCGTTGCGGTTCTTCAGCCGGAGGGAAAAGGGATGACCATGAGCTTTTCCGTCACAAACGATCAGGCTGCACGCCTTGCGGTGGGAGACAGAGCGGAGCTGGTCAATGCCTGGAGATATGAGGATGTGCAGGTGACGCTGGACAGCATTCGCCCGGATACCACTGATCCGGGGCAAAAGAAGCTTTTGACCTTTGAGGTTACAGGAAGCATTGTGGCAGGACAGACACTGAACGTATCTGTGGGACAGCAGAGCGCAAATTATGATACGATTGTGCCAAACAGCGCTGTCAGAGAGGACAATAATGGTAAATTTATTCTGGTGGTGGAAACCAGAAGCAGCCCGCTGGGTAACCGCTATTATGCCACTCGAGTAGACGTGGAGGTGCTTGCCAGCGATGATACACAGTCGGCCGTCAGAGGTGGTCTTTACGGCTCCGAGTTCGTGATTACCACCTCCACCTCGCCTATAGAGGCGGGACAGCTGGTAAGATTGGCTGAAAGTTAAGGAGTAGGGCATGAAAAAATTATTGCTGAGCATAAGCGGCGCCATATCCCTCCTGCTTTTCCTGATTCTGCTCCTTGTGACAAACCATCTGGCTAAGGCTCAGCCTGCCCAGCAGATGGCCGAGCGCTGGAGTGAGAAAAAGGATGTGGCCCAGATAAGCTGTTTTTTCTCCGCCAATGCCGGTATTACAAGGGACGCTATAGAAGAATTTGAACATTCCATGGATCAGTCTCTTTTGGAAGCCTCTATCACCCAGGAGTCGGAAAATCCCGGTGCCAGGCTTTGGGTGGATGCTTACAGCGCAGCCGGAAGGATCACTCTTACCACGGACCGGGGGTCTTTGGAGGCGGACGCCATTGGTATCGGAGGAGACTTTTTCCTGTTTCATCCGGAGAAGCTTTTGCAGGGTTCCTATTTTTCAGGAAATGATCTGATGCAGGATTATTGTGTCATTGACGAAGACGCGGCCTGGCAGCTGTTCGGATCCAATGATGTGGCTGGAATGACAGTCTATATATCGGGAGTGCCTCATATGATTGCAGGGGTTATCGAAAGGCAGAGCGGACGGCTTGCCGAGGCAGCGGGACTGGACAGCACGCTTGTGTATGTATCTTACGAAACTCTGGAGCTGTATGGAACGAACAGCGGTATAAATCATTATGAGATTGTCATGCCGAATCCTGTGAAGAATTTTGCACTGAACCATGTGAAGGAAAACATTGGCGCCAAGGAAAATGAGATAGAGGTGCTTGAAAACACCAGCCGATATTCTCTCCTTTCCAGAATAAAGCTTTTGGGAGCTTTCGGCACTCGTTCCATGAACGGGAAGGCTATTATTTATCCCTATTGGGAAAATATTGCGAGAGGCTATGAGGACATCATCGGCGCTCTTACCGGAGTGATGCTTTTCTTTCTTTTGTATCCGATAATCCTTGGACTGGTATTCTTTATAAGATGGTGGCGGCATAAGGGATGGACCTTTAAGGACGTCTGGCATTGGTGTAGGGATAAGGCGGAGCGTAAAATAGAGATGAGACGCGAGAGACGCAAAACAGAACCCAGGCGTGAAAAGAAGAGGAGAATTATGAGGAGGTTAAAAGGTTAATGAAAAAAAATCTTCTGAAAAAAGGAGTAAGCGCGATACTGGTGTCAGCCCTGACGCTGGGACTTTCCGGCTGTGGAGGAGACGCTGAGGTAAGCGCGGATTCTAATCTGGCAAAGCAGTATGTGTATTCCTGTCAGGATATTGAGCTGCCCCAGATTGGAGACAGTTTTGACATAAGAACCGGTTATTACTCCGAAGGCACAATTTATCTTCTGGCAAATGTGTATAGTTATGATGATACAAGCAGTCATCAGCGTCTGAAGCTGCTGACGCTTAAGGAAGATGGTTCCAACCTGCAGGAGTTTGATCTGCAGACCTCTGAGGGAGCAGGAGGAGAAAGCACAACCGGAGAGGATGTGCAGACGGAGGAAACAGTACAGGAGACAGAAAGCGCTGGAGACAGTGAAAGCTCAAATTCCGGAGGTGTAATTCAGCCAAGAACCCAGACGGCTCAGGACGCTGAAGCGGATACTGTGGCGGAGGAAGAAACTGGAGAGGAAACAGCTGCGTCAGAGGACGAAGCTGCTGCGGGGAATGCTTCCGATGGGGATGTTGCCGTTACACTGCCGATAGCGCCGGATCCCTCCAGCTATGAGTACACCAGCTACGCGAATTATGTGTTTTCTCCGAAAGGTGTTTTATACGCGATAAAAACACACAGCTATGAAAACTATTCCGATCCGGAAAATTATGTGAGTACTCAGGAAAACTATTTGTGCAGCTGGGACATGGAAGGAAATCTTCTTGGGGAATATCCGCTGGAAGCCATCAATTATGAGGAGGAGTACACATATATAAGCGCGCTCTTTCCCATGGATGACGGTAGTATGGGGGTTTTGTACACCGGGGACAGCGTTCAGCTTGCCCAGGTGGATGAACAGGGCAATGTTTCCGAGAGAAGACAGCTGTCAGACGCTATGTCCGTATTGCAGAATGGCGGCAGTGTTTTTGTAAAGCCGGATGGAACTCTCTTAGTCACTTATTATGATGAAAGCGATTGGTCCAATATGTATATCGCTACCTATGATGTCAACAGCGATACCATGAGCGAAGGCGTTCTTTTGCCCGACACCTTTTCCGCGGGCGGCTATAATGCCATGCTTCCAGGCAATGATTCTGATCTGATTTTTACTGACGCAAACGGTGTATACACCTACAATATAGGAGATACGGAGCGTACCCAGATCATGAGCTTCGTAAATTCGGACATGAATATTTCCAGTATGAACAATGTGATTATGCTGGATGAATCGCGGTTCGTGGGGCTTTACTACGACAGTATCAATTATGAAAGCAGTGTGGGTATTTTTACGAAGGTAAATCCCGAGGATATTCCTGATAAAGAAGTTCTGGTGTTGGCCGGAAATTATGTGGATTCGGATGTGAAGCAGAGAGTGGTGGAATTCAATAAAACCAACAGCCAGTACCGAATTGTAGTGGAAGAATATCGATCCTATGCTACAAGCGAGGACTATAATGCCGGATATACACAGCTCAATAATGATATTATCTCTGGAAATATGCCTGATATTCTTGTGGTGGATACCAATCTTCCCATTGAAAATTATATTTCAAAGGGACTGATTGCGGATATAAACAGTTTGATTGAATCAGATGAGGAGTTGTCCCAAGTGGAATTTATGGAGAATGTGTTTGAGGCTTACTCCATAGAAGGAAAGCTGTATCAGGTGATTCCTTATTTCAACGTGATGACGCTGGTAGGTAAGAAATCCATTGTAGGGGACAGAACCGGATGGATAATGAGTGAATTTAAGGAGCTGGAAGCCAGTCTGCCGGAAGGAACATCCATTATCGGAGAACTAACAAGAAGCGGGTTTATGAGTATGATGATGCAGTACTGTGGCACCGATTTTGTAAATGTTTCTACCGGAGAGTGTAATTTCGATTCGCAGAATTTTATCGACATGCTGGAGTTTGCAAACGAGCTGCCGGAAACGCTGCCAGATGATTATTACAACGATGACTATTGGAGCAGTTATGAGGCTCAGTACAGAGAGAACAGAACGGTGCTCATGAGCTGTTATATCAGTACTGTCAGAAATATGAATTATACCATGAACGGCTCTTTCGGAGAAGAAATCAGCTTTATCGGTTTTCCCACGGAGAGCGGTAACGGCTCATCCATAACCGCAGGAACCTCCTTCGCTCTGTCCGCAAGATCCGCCAATTTGGAGGGAGCATGGGAATTTGCGCGTTACTACCTGACTGACGAATATCAGCAAACGCTTGAATGGGGAATGCCTGTGTCCAGGACTGTTTTCATGGAGAAGGCGCAGGAAGCGCTGGAAAGACCCTATTATCTTGATGAAAACGGCAATAAGGTGCAATATGCGGAGACCTTCTCTATGAACGGAGAGAGTATTGAGCTGGATCCTATGACGCAGGAGCAGATTGATCAGGTTGTGGCCTTTATAGAATCGGTAAACACGCGCTCTTACTATAATCAGGATATTTCCAAGATATTGGAGGAGGAAGTGGAGGCATACTTTACCGGCCAGAAATCTGCTCAGGAGGTTGCTCAGGTTATTCAAAGCCGGGCTCAGATTTATGTATCTGAGAACAGATAATAAAATTTTCAGGCTGCGGGGAGCATAATACTCTCCGCAGCTTTTTGCGGCGAGGCGGAAGGCTGTCTACAGATTCACAGGTATGCCCTGACTGATCAGATGATTTTCCAGTGTGAGCTCATGGCCATGATCCCGCAGCCAGGTTCGGCAGATCTTATAGTCCGGCAGGATGCCTGCTACCATATTCCAGAAATCTTTGGAATGATTCATATAAGTCAAATGGCAGAGCTCGTGAACAACAACATAGTCCAGTATTCTGGAGGGAGCGAAAATAAGCCGATAGTTAAAGGACAGAGTTCCACGGGAGGAGCAGCTTCCCCAGCGGCTTTTCTGATCTCGTATGGTTATAGAGGAGTAGCTTCCTCCAGTAAGCCTGTGGTAGAATTCAACTCTCTCTGTAAAGCGGATACGGGCAGCATTCCGATAACGCTTTTCAAGTATGTGAAGACGCTTCTGCTCAGCGGGAGAGAGAGAAACGAAGAAAGGGGAATTTGATTCGTCAGTCATAAAACGCCTCCTTGAAAATGGTTTTCCATTATCATACGCCGGCCTGGCAGAAATGTAAACGACAGAATCGTAAAATGAGATATGAGAGGAGAACGCCTATGAATTCGTGCGTAAAAGACGGAAAGTGTATTGTAATCGGGGCGGGGGATCTGACCGTTGGCCAGATTTTAACGCAGAAAGAGGATTATATTATTGCGGTGGATGGCGGCTTGTCTTACTGCGGAATTTTAGAGCTGGAGCCCCATCTGGTTATCGGTGATTTCGACTCTTTGGGTGAAGGCGGGAAAAGAGAGCTGCAGGAGATGGAAGAACGGAATCCCGGCAGAGTGGTGAGGCTGAATCCTCAAAAGGAGGACACGGATATGCTGGCGGCGCTGAAACAGGGACTTGCCCGGGGATACCGGGATTTCCGCATTTATGCGGGGATGGGAGACAGGCTGGATCATACTTTGGCCAATATACAATGCCTGCTCTACTTGAAAAACAACAATGCGGAGGGATATCTGCTGGACGCAGGCGGCATGATCCTTGTTCTTCAGAACGAGTCCGTGGAATTCAAAAAAGAGATGGAAGGGATTCTCTCCCTGTTTTCCCTGGGGAGGGAAGCAAGGGGGGTGTCCATCAGAGGCATGAAATATCCTCTGACGGACTACACCATGAAAAATGACTTTCCCATTGGAGTCAGTAATGAATTTATCGGTGAATCGGCTGTTATCAGCGTAAAGGAGGGGGAGCTTGTATGTATCCTTCAATATGCCTGACATATGCTTATTCCTCAAATTGAGCCATATAAAGTCTGTAATAGGCTCCTTTTTTCTCTAATAGCTCTTTAGAGGTTCCCTCCTCTGCGATGCCTCCCTGATCGATGACAAAGATTCTGTCCGCCTTTTGGATGGTGGAGAGCCTGTGGGCGATTACAAAAGATGTCCGCCCTTTTAAAAGCTGCTCAATTCCCTGCTGAACCATGAGCTCGGTTTTGGTATCTATGCTGGAGGTAGCTTCGTCAAGAATCAGAATGCGTGGCATAGACACAAAGGTCCTTGCAAATGCCAAAAGCTGTCTTTGCCCGACGGACAGACCGTTGCCTTTTTCGCTGAGCATTGTATCATAGCCCTTTTCCAGCTTCATGATAAAGTCATGAGCGTACACGGCTTTCGCTGCCTCCATGATTTCTTCGTCTGTGGCGTCAAGCCTTCCATAACGGATGTTTTCTTTTACAGTTCCCGTAAATAAAAAATTGTCCTGAGTCATGATGCCCATTTGGGAACGAAGGGATTCCAGGGTTACGCTCTGCACATCCTGTCCATCTATCAGCACACGTCCCTGGGTTGTATTGTAAAATCGGCTGATCAGATTGACGATAGTCGTTTTTCCGGCTCCTGTGGGTCCTACAAGGGCAATGGTTTCTCCAGGCCGGATGTGGAAGCTTACATTCTCCAGCACTTTTTTGTCCGGAGCATCCCGGTAAGCGAAAGTTACATTCTCAAAGGTTACGCTGCCCTGAATCGGAGGAAGGGCAGACGCTCCCTCTGCGTCGGCAATTTCGGCAGGAGTGTCCAGCACCTCGAAAATCCGTTCCGCAGCCGCCAGGTTTGTAATGATCTGGGTGTAAAAGCTGCTCAGATTCATAATAGGACGCCAGAACATATTGATGTAGCTTCCGAAAGCCAGAAGCGTACCCACGGAGACTTTGTCGATACCAATAATGACGATTCCCGTATAATACAGGGCCACACTGCCGATTCCCCAGCAGAGGTCTATAACGGATCCCATGGCGTCATTGATCCTGACAGCATTGTTAAAGGAGATACGGTGCTCGTCTGTAAGCTTCAGAAATGTGCGACCGGTTTCCTCCTCCGCGGTAAAACTTTGAATAACTCGCATTCCTGACAGATCCTCGTGCAGAAAGGCGTTTAGATTGGCTGATTTTTTTCTGTAAACCTGCCATCTTTTATGGGAGCATACCTGAATCAGCCACATACCCGCCGCCATAATGGGCAGAGAGCATAAAGCCGCTCCTGTAAGAGCCGGACTTTTTGCAAGCATGATTACCGCCACGGAACAAATAGTAATAAAATCAGGAATCAGGGTAGTCACAAAATTGCCCAGCACATCCTTCAGAGAGTTAATGTCTCCTATAATGCGGGAGAGTATTTTTCCTGTGGGACGGCTGTCAAAAAAACGCAGATCCAGGGTTTGAATATGAGTGTAAAGCTCCTGGCGTATAGTCATTAGAATGCTGTTGCATACCCGATTCATGATACGCATGCGCAGACGTATCAGAAGCACCATGGTCACGTTCAGGAAAATGGCAAGGAGAATCAGTGATACAAGTCCCCGATAATTTTTCCCGCCGATATAATCGTCAATAGCCGCCTCTATCATAAGGGGATTTATCAGAGATACCCCTACGCAGTAGGTCATAATCATCAGCACTAACAGAATTTCTTTTTTATAGGCCAAAAGATAGGAAAACAGGCGGGTCAGCGTTCTGATTTTACCTGATTCCGTGCTTTTTTCGTCTTCCTTAAAAGAATTTACGTTCATGGAATCACCTCCTCCATTGCCCCGTATTGGGAAAGATAGGTCTCATAGTACAATCCTCTTTTGGAAAGAAGCTCTTCGTGGGTTCCCCGCTCCGCAATTCTTCCCCCTTCCAGAAAAATGATTTCATCCGCATAACGGACGGCGCTGATACGGTGACCGATAATGAGCTTTGTGGTACTTTTCAGCGTTCTTAAAGTCTGCTGAATCATCTGCTCTGTCTCCATGTCAAGGGCGGAGGTGGAGTCGTCCAACGCCAGAACAGGACTGGATTTGGCCAGAGCGCGGGCAATGCTGATCCGCTGCTTTTGTCCTCCGGACAGTCCTACGCCTCTTTCTCCAATTACAGTATCGTAGCCTGCTTCCAGCCTTTCAATGAAGTCTTCTGCCATGGCGGCGTGGGAAGCCGCTTTTATCTGCTCAATATCAAGATGCTCCTGTCTGCCCAGACGGATGTTGTCCGATACAGTGTCGGAAAAGAGAAAAACATCCTGAGTCACAACGGAAATACTGCTGCGGAGCTGTTTCAGAGACAGAATGCGTATATCCGTATCATCCAGAAGGATTTGCCCATCGGTGCAGTCATACAGCCTCTGCAGCAGATGAATGAGAGAGGATTTGCCGGAGCCGGTAGCACCCATAATGCCCAGGGTGGCGCCGGGAAGCACTGTAAAATTGATATCCTTCAGGATGTCCGTATGTTCCCGCCGGAAGGATACGTGGGAGAACACGATTTTCCCCTGCACCTTTGGCAGTAAAACAGGAGTGGGAGCTTCTTTGATGTCGGCAGTCACGGAGTAGATTTTTTTCAGCTTCTGATTGGAAGCTGCGGCGCTGGAGAGGGAGTTGGTGAGCCAGCCCAGCATTTCCATAGGCCATACGATGTTTGTGGAGTATTCAATAAACGCGCCCAGAGACCCCATGCTGAATTCTCCTTTTATAACCAGGTATCCGCCGGAAAGCAGCACAAGCAGAGGAAGCAGCTTGGATACCAGAGTAAAGAGCGGATGGTATTTAACAAATACTCTGGATTGCTCCATGTTCAGTTCATAGTATCGCTTGTTGTGAGACAGAAATTTTTTGATTTCAAATTTTTCCCGGGCAAAGGCCTTAACGGTCCGCACACCCGCCAGATTTTCCTCCGCTACGGTATTTAGGCGGGCGTTTTCCTCACTGATCTCGTCATAAATGCGGTTCAGTTTCCTCTCCAGAAGAATAGCAAGAACGCCGCAGAAAATCATGGCGGCGGTGGGAATCAGGGCAAGTCTTGGCTCCAGGCGGTACATGCAGGCCAGAACCATAATCGTGTGAATCGTAACCTCTATCATAAGCATTCCCACAAAGGTGAGACCATCCCAGATGCGGTCAATATCGTCCTTTGCTCTGGCCATTAGCTCTCCGGTATTGTTTCTGTCATAAAATTTTGCGGAAAGTCCCTGAAGATGGCGAAAGAGATCCATGCGCATACAGGAGCTGATTTTTGAGCCGATAATATCAAACAAGTATTCCTTCAAGTATGTAAAAATACATCTGCCAAGGCCAACGCAGAAGATACCTGCCAGAAGATATTTCAGCAGAGAAAGCTGTCCCTTTCCGATTACGTCGTCAATAATGCTTTTTGTAAGCTGAGGGGAGAGCATATCCAGCGCTACGCTGATGAACAAACACGCAATAGCCGCCAGATAGCCTCCCAAATGTTCCAGGATGTAACGTGACATTTTTTTCAAAATAAACCCTCCCTTGTGAAAACAGCAGTCCCCGGTTTTGAGGGCGCAAAAAAAACCATGGCAGTACGCTGCCATGGGCTTTTCATCGGCTGTTGAATAAGAAAATTAGTAAATCCCAGAATCAGGACTTACCGAATACCGTTTGCGCCTCCCGAGGTAACTGCATAAAAAATACGATATTTTCTGTAAAAATAAATCCTGTTGCTTTCATGGTGTTACCTCCTTTCTGTGATTTTGAATTGACTTCAGATAAAAACAACTGCTTTTACATTACCTCTTTCGGAAGCAGATGTCAACTATAATTAACATAAATTTTTCCGCATGTGAAGCTGCGTTTAAGGCGCCGTAAATTGCTTATCCACCTCAATCACGGCGTAGTAGCCCGGATGTTTCCTCTGAATCCGCTCCTTTACGGTCTGTGTCAGAACTTCATCCGGAATGGGAAAATCATAGGGAACCGCCAGATCGAAAATGACATTGGTGTGGGTGGGACCCTTTACAATACGGAAATCGTGCATGGTGATGCATGGATTGATTTCCAGAAGGTATCCGGTTACGGCTTCCTTCAGCTTTTCGGTTTCCTCGTCTCCCAAACAGACAGGATCCATGTGGATCACTGCGCTGCAGTGAAGGGTATCCCGCAGACGGTGTTCAATTACGTCGATCATGTCGTGCATGGTGAGAAGATCCCCATCCGCAGGAACCTCCGCATGCAGGGAAATCAGGATGCGGCCAGGGCCGTAATTATGTACGATCATATCATGAATGCCGATTACGCCCTCATAAGACATGACAATATCATTGACCTGCTGCACAAAATCCGGGTCAGGAGCCTGGCCCAGCAGAGGGCTTATGGTATCCTTTGCTGCGCTGACGCCCGTCCAGAAGATAAACAGTCCAACCAGAATTCCACACCATCCATCGATCTGTAAGCCGGTGAAATGTGCCGTCAGTGTAGCGGCAAAAACCGCTGCTGTTGCCAGACAATCGCTCAGGCTGTCCTTAGCGGTGGCCCTCATCGCGGCTGAGTTGATTTTTTGGGCAACGCTTTTGTTGTAAAAGGCCATATAGCATTTTATGAGGATGGAGGCCAGGAGGATTACCGCAATCAGAGGACTGTAGGTAAGCGCTTCGGGACGAAGAATTTTTTGCGCGGAGCTTTTGATCAGCTCAAAGGCCATGATCAGGATCACTACAGAGACCAGAAGTCCCGAAATATATTCAATCCGGCCATGCCCGAAGGGATGATCCGGATCGGGCTTTTGTCCTGCCATCTTAAAGCCGATAAGAGTAATTATGGAAGATCCCGCGTCGGACAGATTATTGAATGCATCCGCAGTAATGGCAATGGAGTTGCCGAGGAGTCCCGCAAGGAACTTACCCGCAAAAAGCAGCATATTCAACAGAATTCCCACTCCGCCGCAGAGAATGCCGTAGGCCTGACGAACTTTGGGATCTGACGTATTTTCCCTGTCTTTGATAAAGAGCCTGGACAATAAGGTAACCATATAAAACAATACTCCTGCAAATCATCATTTTACACTACATTCTATCGCTTTCATTGATAAAAAACAATCGTTTCTTTTGGGAAATCGGTATTGCATACGTGGAATTTTGCGTGTATAATTTGCTAATGAGTGAAGAAGATTCACGGAATGGAGGAAATATGAGTAAAAGACCAGTAGTTTTAATGATATTAGATGGATATGGATTAAACAGCAAAACGGAGGGAAACGCTGTGGCTCAGGCCAACACGCCTGTTATGGACGGCCTGATGAAGGAATATCCCTATGTGAGAGGAAACGCAAGCGGTATGGCAGTAGGCCTTCCGGAGGGCCAAATGGGAAACTCCGAGGTGGGGCATCTTAATATGGGCGCGGGCCGCATTGTGTACCAGGAGTTGACAAGGATCACAAAAGAGATACAGGATGGAAGCTTCTTCGAGAATCCCGCTTTGATGAAGGCGGTGGAGAACTGCAGAGAGAATCACAGTGCTCTGCATCTTATGGGGCTTTTGTCTGATGGAGGCGTGCACAGCCATAATACCCATCTTTACGGGCTTCTGGAGCTGGCAAAGAGGAACGGATTGGACAAGGTATTTGTACACTGCTTTCTGGATGGGCGGGATACGCCTCCTGCAAGCGGAAAAGAGTTTGCCGAAGAGCTTGTAAAAGAGATGGACAAAATTGGCGTGGGCGTCATCGCTTCTGTTATGGGACGCTATTATGTAATGGACCGCGATAATAATTATGACAGAGTAAAACTTGCCTATGATGCGATGACAAAGGGAGAGGGACTTACGGCCAAAGACGGAGTAAGCGGCATCCAGGAATCCTACGACAGGGATGAAACGGATGAGTTTGTAAAACCCACTGTTGTCTTAAAGGAGGGTAAGCCTGCGGCTGTGGTTCAGGACAAGGATTCCGTTATTTTCTTTAATTTCCGACCTGACAGGGCCAGAGAGATTACGAGAGCCTTCTGCGATGATGATTTTAAAGGCTTTGACAGAGGGCTGCGCAGGGATATTACCTTTGTATGCTTTACGGATTATGACCCCACTATTCCCAATAAGGAGGTTGCTTTCCATAAGGTTTCCATTACAAACACCTTTGGAGAATATTTGGCTGCCCATCACATGACCCAGGCGCGTATTGCAGAAACTGAGAAATATGCTCACGTGACATTCTTTTTCAACGGAGGAGTGGAGACGCCCAACGCTGGAGAAGACAGAATCCTTGTAAATTCTCCCAAGGTCCCGACTTATGACCTGAAGCCGGAGATGAGCGCGTATGAGGTTTGCGATAAGCTTACGGAAGCCATTCGTTCAGGGAAATATGATGTAATCATTATTAACTTTGCAAACCCTGACATGGTGGGACATACCGGTGTTCTGGAGGCGGCTATTAAAGCTGTGGAGGCTGTGGATGAGTGCGTGGGAAGGGCTGTGGAAGCGATTAAGGAGACGGATGGAGTAATGTTCATCTGTGCGGACCACGGAAACGCAGAACAGTTGACTGACTACGGAACAGGAGAACCTTTTACGGCCCACACAACCAACCAGGTGCCCTTCCTCTTGGTAAATTATGATCCGGAGTATACGCTGAAGGAGAATGGATGCCTGGCGGATATTGTTCCTACGCTGATAGAGGTTATGGGAATGGAGCAGCCCGGGGAAATGACGGGGCATTCCCTTCTGATTAAGAAATAAAAGCCAGAAATCCTGGCAGACAAAAGGTATGAAAGGTATAAAAGCTTTCTTTTAGGAGATACTGATTCACAATTCAAGGAATGTATCCCAAAAGGAGGCTTTTTTATGCAGCAATATTTGGAAATCAGGGAAATACACGCCAGAGAGATTCTGGATTCCCGGGGAAATCCTACGGTTGAGGCCCAGGTGACCGCATACGGCAGAGCGGATGGGCGGCTTTATACGGGGCTGGCGGCAGTACCTTCCGGGGCCAGCACGGGAAGGTTTGAAGCGGTGGAGCTCCGGGACGGAGAGACGCGTTATTTTGGATTGGGCGTACAGCACGCCGTAAAAAATGTAAACGAAAAAATAGCAAGTGTTCTGTTGGGGAAAAATGCACTGGAACAGATCAAGATTGACAGGATGCTGATAGAGGCGGATGGAACGGAAAATAAGGGAAATCTTGGAGCCAACGCTACATTGGCGGTATCCATGGCGACTGCAAAGGCAGGCGCTGCGGCCATGGGACTGCCCCTGTATCGGTATCTGGGAGGCATTGCTCCCAGGCTTCTGCCCGTACCTATGATGAATATTTTAAATGGCGGAAAGCATGCCGCCAACACAGTGGATTTTCAGGAGTTTATGATTATGCCCGTACAGGCGGAGTGCTTTGCGGATGGATTAAAAATCTGCGCGGAAATTTATCATAATCTGAAAAAAATATTGGAAAAGAAGGGACTGTCCACTGGAGTGGGCGACGAGGGAGGCTTTGCCCCTGATTTGCCGGATGCGGCCAGTGTGCTTTCTCTTTTGGTGGAAGCTGTTGAGGCTTCAGGGTATACGCCGGGCCAGGACATTAAGATTGCCATGGATGCGGCCAGCAGCGAGCTTTATAATGAAAAAACGGGAATGTATCATTTCCCGGGGGAAAGCAGCCTTAAGGGCGAGGAGATTCTTCGCGATACCAATGAGATGATTGCTTATTATGAAGAGCTGACAGAAAAATATCCCATTATTTCCATTGAGGACGGACTGGCGGAGGATGATTGGGATGGCTGGCAGGAGCTCACCAGAAGGCTCGGAGATAAAATACAGCTTGTTGGCGATGATTTGTTCGTCACAAACACGAAAAGGCTTGACGCCGGCATTAAGCTCAAAACCGCCAACGCAATTCTTGTGAAAGTGAATCAGATCGGAACGCTGACGGAGGCATTTGAGGCGGTGGAAATGGCTCATAAAAACGGATACAAGGCGGTTATTTCGCACCGCTCCGGGGAAACGGAGGACACCACCATTGCGGACATCGCAGTTGCTTTGAATACCGGCCAGATAAAGACAGGCGCTCCCTGCAGAAGCGACAGGGTGGCAAAGTACAACCGCCTTCTCAGGATTGAGGAGGAGCTTGGAGAAGCTGCCCAATATATGGAACCTTTCCGAAAGATATAGCCGCCCTGAAAGCGTCCTCCCGCTGTGGGACTGTCTAGAAGTCTTGCTTCCCTCCTGGGGATTCGGTATACTGTGAAGGAAATCAAGAATGTCCAGGAGGGATAAGTCAGATGAAATTTCAGGATATGCCCTATGAAAGAGTGGATTATGAGAAGACAGAGAAAAACTTCCGGGAGATGACCCGTAAAGTAATAAATGCGGGCCGCCCGGAGGAGGTATGGACTGTTCATCAGAAATATTATCAAACGGTTAAGGATGTTTCCGATGCGATGACCATAGCTCATATCCGCCATGATGGGGATGTGACCGATACGTTTTATGAGCAGGAGCAGGCGTATTATGATGAAATATCTCCAAAAATTTTACAGCTTTTAAATGAATATCAGCGAGCGCTTTACGAATCTCCGTACCGCGCTTTCATGGAGGAAAAAATAGGCAAGGTTGCCTTCGCCACCATTGAAAATGAATTAAAGAGCATGGATCGGAGCATTATCGGACTGATGCAGGAAGAAAATATGCTGGCTACGGAATATAACAGACTGATGGCTTCGGCCCGCATTCCCTTTGAGGGGCAGGAGCTAAATCTGTCTTTGATGCGTCCCTACCTGACGGCACAGAACCGCAGTATGCGCAGAAGGGCGTGGCAAGCCTACAGCGCCTATTTTTCTTCCGTTGAGGAAAAACTGGATGATATTTTTGACAGGCTGGTAAAGAACAGGACCCATCAGGCGAGGGCTCTGGGTTATGATAATTACGTGCCGCTTGGTTACCATCGGATGAATCGGAACAGCTACGGAAAAGATGAGGTGGAAAATTTCCGCCGTCAAATAAAAGAGGGCTTTGTTCCTCTGGCGGAGCGGGTTCATGAAAAAAGACGCAGAAGATTGGGAGTTGAAAGGCTGTCTTATATTGACAATGATGTATATTTTCAGAACGGCAACCCTGCTCCCGCAGGAAATCCCCGGGAAATTCTGGAAACGGGACGCCGTATGTACAGTCAGATGTCAGAGGAGACCAAAGAATTCTTTGATTTTATGATGGACAACCAGCTTTTTGATGTGTTCGGCCGAAAAAATAAAAAGCAGGGGGGATATATGACATATCTCTACCGCTATGGAGCTCCCTTTATTTTTGCAAACTTTAACGGGACTTCAGGGGATGTGGATGTGATTACTCACGAATGCGGGCATGGGTTTCAGGGCTATTTGTCGGGAAAAGATCCGGTGCTGGAACATTCTCAGATCACGAAAGACACCGCAGAGATTCATTCCATGTCCATGGAGTTTTTCACAGATCCATGGATGAAGGATTTTTTCGGGGAAAGAGGTGATGATTTTCTTACCATGCAGCTGGAGGCTGCGGTGCGCTTTGTGCCCTACGGTGCTATGGTGGATGAATTTCAGCATACTGTCTATGAATATCCGCAGATGAAGCCCCAGGAGAGAAAACGGGAGTGGAGCAGGCTGGAGAGAGTATATATGCCTCATCTGGATTATGAGGATGATCCGTTCTTTTCTAAGGGAGGATACTGGCAAAGGCAGCCGCATATCTACAATAATCCTTTTTATTATATAGATTATGTGCTGGCCCAGACCTGCGCATTTCAGTATAAGGTCTGGATGAATGAGGATTACCGGGGAGCATGGAACAGTTATTTGAAGCTCTGCAGGCTGTCGGCAAAAAGATTTTATCCTGATATGCTCAAAGAGGTGGGGCTGAAAGTTCCTTTTGATAACGGGTACTTTGGAGGTCTGATACAAAAGCTGGAGAATATGCTGGAATAAATTGCTATATGGAGGACATTGGAACCGAAGGGCTATGCTTACTTAAGAAAGCAGGGCCCTTTAGCATTTATGGCAACAGAATGCACAACATATTTTTTGTTGCAAAAAAAGAGACAGAACGCTTCAAAATGTTGACAAAATACACGGTCTCTGATAAAGTAAACTAATGAATTAATAAATTCAAGTAAATTAAAGGAGGAATTATGAAAAAGAAAAGGCTTTTTTCTCTTTTGCTGGCGGGTGCGCTTACGATGTCACTGGCTGCATGCGGCGGACAGGAAGGCGTAACGAATAATGCGTCCGAGAATAGTTCGGCCTCCGGCGAAGAGACAGGAACACAGGCGTCTGCGGAAACACAGACGGAAGAAGCGTCCGTGAAACCTGAGACGCCGTCCGGACAGTTGATTTTTGGCTTTATCACTGATCTGGAAGGCGAGTTTTACGACACGGCTTTCAACAATACGGCGACCAATTACAAGGCCTATAATCTGATTCACGGCTATGAGACTGTTACGTATACAAAGGAAGATGAGTTTGTATACAACCCTACGGTTGTAAAGAGCCATGAGGAAGTGGAGAATGAGGATGGCACAAAGACTTATACGGTTACCATCAACGATGGCCTGACCTGGAATGACGGAACGCCCATCACCGCAAAGGATTATGTATTTCAGATGCTGCTGGAATCCAGCCCTGAGATGAACCAGGTGGATGGATATCCCTGTCTGAGCGGCATTTACTACGTTGGGTACGAGGAGTATTTGGCAGGGGAGACGGAGTATTTCCAGGGCGTTCGCCTTGTGGATGATATGACATATTCCCTTACGGTAAAGGCGGAGGAGCTTCCCTTCCATTATGATATTACTTATGCGCTCAGTACGCCCCGTCCTCTGTCCGTAATTGCGCCTGGCTGCGACATTGTGGACAGCGAAGAGGGAGCCTATATTTCCGGTGATTTCACCACGGAGCTGCTGCAGGAGACCATCAACAATCCGGATACCGGATACCGCTATAATCCTCAGGTAACCTGCGGACCTTACAATTTTGTGAGCTATGATACGGCCAGCCGCCAGGGCGTCTTTGAGGTGAATCCCAACTTTGCAGGGGATTACCGCGGAGTGAAGCCGGCGATTCAGACCCTGATTATCAAGACTGTTAATGCTCAGACACAGATTAATGAGTTAAGCGCAGGCACCGTTGACATTCTCGTGCAGATCAGCGGAGGAGACGACATCAACGCAGGTCTGGATCTGGTGGATGCGGGCAGGGTAAATAAGATCACCTACTTTAGAAACGGCTACGGAAAGATTCAGTTTGACTGTTCTCAGTTCCCTACAGATTCAGTGAATGTCCGTCAGGCCATTGCTTATTGCCTTGACCGCAATGAGTTTGCAAGACAGTATTCCGGCGGTTATGCATCGATAGTGCACGCTGCTTATGGACTGGCCCAGTGGGAGTATATGGAATCCCAGAGCTGGATTGATGAGAATCTGAACACTTATGAGAAGGACATCGAAAAGGCAAAAGAGCTTCTGGCTGCGGATGGCTGGAATAAGAATGCCTCGGGCGGAGACTACCAGGATGGAGATGGACTGCGCTACAAGGAAGTGGATGGACAGCTTGTTCCTCTGGTGATCGAGTGGGCAAACACGGAGAATAACCCTGTTTCGGATCTGTTAAGCACCATGCTGCCCGAAGCTATGGAGCAGGCCGGCATGCAGCTGAACGCCACGACAATGGATTTCCCCACGTTGAGCGCAAGCATCAGTCATCAGGGTGACACGATTTACAATATGTACAACCTTGCCACTGGCTTTGCAAGTGCAAATTCTCCCTGGTATTATTACTCCACAGATGAGAGATTTATGACGGGCGGATACAATTCCAACTGGATTGTGGACGAGGAGCTGGCGGAGGCTTCCGGCGCTTTGAAGCCTATTGCCTATGAAGACAGAGAAACATGGCTTGGCGCATGGCAGAATTATATTAAGGTATGGAATGAAAAACTGCCTGATATTCCGTTGTATTCCGACGAATATCATGATTTCTTTAATCTCAAAGTAAAAGGCTGGGAAGCTTCTTCTATCTGGGATTGGAGCCGGGCGGTTCTTGATGCCTGGGTTGAAGAGTAAATCCCATGGGGCGGAAACTGCGGCGGGAAATTTTCCCCCGGAGTTTCCGATACGAGAGAAGGGGTATCCCTTCTCTTTTTTTTCCCAGGCAATTAACGGCGTATGACTATCGATCACAGGAATGGAGGAACGGATTATGGGGAAAGGCAGATATCTTTTAAAAAGGATAATTTATATCATATTTGTGTTTTTTATCATTTCCATTCTCATGTTTATTATTTATAAATCCACCCCAGGGGATCCGGTGGAAATGATGATCGGCGGCAACAGAACGAATATGCGGCCGGAAATGTATGAACAGCAGTATAAGCAGGTGGAGGAAATGCTGGGGCTGAACAAACCTCTTCCGGTGCAGTATTTTTCCTGGATCGGAAATATGCTCACCGGCAATTTCGGTTATTCCACACAGTATAGGCGTCAGGTAATCGATATTATCGGAAGTCCCATGAGAAATACGATTCTTTTGAATCTCTGCAGCATGGTAGTGGTCTTTTTAATATCGGTTCCCTTGGGAATTGCTACAGCGGTCAGGAAAAATTCGATTTTTGACAAGGCTGTTCAGGTACTCACCATAGTGGGTTACAGTATTCCCAGCTTTATCATCGCATTGCTGGCCATATTTCTTTTGGCCATTAAAATTCCCATATTTCCCATCAGCGGCGTACAGACGGCAGGGTTTCAGGGCAATTCCTTCGAAATGTTTCTGGATATGGCGAAACATATGGTGCTGCCGGTGTTGGTGATGTCGGTCGGAGGCGTGGGAGGAATTACCAGATATGTGCGGGCCGCTATGATTGACGCTCTTCGGATGGACTATATTAAAACTGCCAGAAGCAAAGGGCTTAGAGAGCGGATTGTAATTTATGTTCATGCCTTTCGGAATGCATTGATTCCGGTGGTTACCGTGACAACATGGTGGATAATCGGACTCTTTGGCGGTTCGGTGGTTATTGAATCCATCTTTTTGTGGCCGGGTCTTGGACAGATGCTGCTGGATGGACTGATGCAGAGAGATTTTTCTGTTGTTTTGACGATGCAGATGTTTTACGTGGTTCTGGCCCTGGCCGGAAATGTAATTATGGATATTGCTTATACTCTGGTAGATCCCAGAGTGAGACTGGAAAACTAGGGAAGGAAAGCACATGAAGGATAAGAAGAAAAATAAGAAAAAGCCTCTTACAATGATGCTGGCCACCAGGCGTATGCTGGCGGGAGGAACCGCAACGGAAGAGGAAGAGGTTTTGGTTACCCCTTTTCAGATGGTTGTAAGAAACTTTATACAGGATAAGGTGGCAGTGGCGGGAGTGATCTGCTTTCTGCTGATCTTTTTCTGTTGTATTATATTGCCGTTTTTTCTTCCCCTGGACAGGTATTATCAGGATGTAACGCAGGCGAATGTGGCGCCTGGATTTCAGATGCTGACGCCTCCATCGGGACTGAACGGGAATGCCCAGTCCGTTTCCGTGGGAAGTACCTTTTCTGTAGGACTGGATAAGGATGGAAATGTTTATGAATGGGGAACCTTTCCCAACGAAAAATTGAAAAATATTCCGGCCTCCGATGAAATGGGAAAAGTGACCCAAGTGTCGGCCGGGTTAGATCATATTCTTGCCGTCAATGAAGAAGGAATGCTGTTTACCTGGGGAAATGACCGTATGGGTCTGGAAGCGATTCCTCTGGAGCTGCGCAATGGGGCCAATATAAAGCAAATATTGGCCGGCTATCAATTTTCACTGGCGCTGACGGAAGAAGGAAGGCTGTATAACTGGGGAAACAGTTACCTGGTAAATATCACCTTTCCGGATGGCGTACAGGGGAATATAGATAAGGTAGTTGCCAATACTAACATTGTGATCGTTAAGACGAAGGATGGAGAAGTGGCTCCTCTGACACAGAAAAGTTCATCCTTCACGCAGATTCCTGAGGAAATACAGGGACAGGTGGCAGATATTGCCCTTACGGACGAAAGTGTGGCGGCAGTTACAAATTCGGGAGAGGTTTTTGTCTGGGGAAATTCCGGGAAGGGCACTCTGGATGTTCCAGAGGAAATACAGGGACATGTAAAGGCGATAACAGGAGGCCGTTATAATTTTGTGGTCCTGCTGGATGATAACCGTCTGATTTCCTGGGGAGACAATACATTCCAGCAGACCAATGCGCCCGATGTGGACGGGGAGATCGTCTCCATATCTTCCGGCTACTATGGCAATTACGCCATAACGGAAAGCGGGGAGGTGCACAGCTGGGGACTGAAGGGGTATCTGATGGGAACGGATAACCTGGGAAGAGATGTATTCCGCAGATTGCTTCAGGGCGGACGTATGACGATGACGGTGGGCGCTATCGCGGTGGTGATTTCCACAGTGATCGGCATTCTCGTGGGAGGTATTTCCGGCTATAAAGGCGGCAAGGTGGATAATCTGCTGATGCGTTTCGCAGAGATTGTTTCATCCATTCCCTTTCTGCCATTTGCCATCATTCTCTCATCTATATTGGGAAACAGGATTTCAGAAACCCAGAGAATTATCATGATCATGTTTATCCTGGGCGTGCTTTCCTGGCCGGGCATTGCAAGGCTTGTGCGTGGAAGCGTGCTGGCGGAAAGAGAACAGGAATTCGTTACAGCGGCCAAGGCTTTGGGAGTGAGGGAATTTGGAATTATTTTCCGGCATATTCTTCCTAACATTATCACAGTAATCATTGTCAATGCCACCCTGGATTTTGCCACCTGTATGCTTACGGAATCCTCTTTGTCCTTTATCGGTTTCGGAGTGACGGAGCCAAATCCTACTTGGGGAAATATGCTGACAGGCTCTCAGAACGCAAAGGTTATTGAGGATTATTGGTGGCGCTGGGTATTTCCTGCGATAACACTAGGTATCTGCACCATTAGCATCAACTGCGTGGGGGATGGACTCAGAGATGCGGTTGACCCCAAATCAAATGAAAGGTAGGCGGCGAAATGAGTTTACTGGAAATAAAACATCTGCATACCAATTTTAAAACCAAGCGCGGGATTATTAAGGCGGTAAACGATGTGTCTTATTCCCTGGACTCGGGGAAGACTCTGGGAATCGTGGGAGAAAGCGGAAGCGGCAAGAGCGTTTCCGCCATGAGCATTCTGCGTTTACTGGATGGCAACGGCTACATTGAAAGCGGCGAAATTTACTTTGATGGAAAAGATATCCGCAAATGTACGGATAAGGAAATGTATAATATACGGGGCAATGAAATATCAGTTATTTTCCAGGAGCCTATGACTTCCTTAAATCCTGTGTTTACCATTGAAAAGCAGATTGGGGAAGTATTCAGGAACCATCAGGGCATGAGCAAAAAGCAGGCGTATGAGGCTGCTGCTAAAATGCTGGGAGAAGTGAAAATTCCCAATCCGGAAAGGGTGGCCAGGCAGTATCCTTTCCAGCTTTCCGGAGGTATGCGCCAAAGAGTTATGATAGCGATGGCATTATCCTGCCGTCCTAAACTTTTAATTGCAGATGAACCCACAACGGCGTTGGATGTGACCATTCAGGCACAGATTTTAAAGCTGATGAATGAAATGAAGGAAAAACTGGGGACTTCCATTTTGTTTATTACCCATGACCTGGGAGTTATCAACGAAATGGCGGACGAAGTTGCTGTAATGTACTGCGGGCAGATTGTAGAAAGGGCTAATGTTAAGGAGATTTTTACGCCCGGACTCTTTTCCCATCCCTACACGGAGGGACTTATGACGTCCATTCCCCGGCTGGATACGCCGAAGGGAGAACGTCTGGAGCCGATTCCCGGTTCAGTTCCCAATCCTCTCTATGCTCCTAAGGGGTGTCGATTTGCTCCCCGGTGTAAATATTGTCAGGAGAGGTGCAAATCTGAAGAGCCGGAGCTTTTGCCGGTGGAAGATGGACATCTGGTGAGATGCTTTTATGCGGAAAAGGAGGTGAGGAAGGATCATGCAGACAAATGAGAAAAAGGTTTTGCTCCGCATTCAGGATGTGAAGCAGTATTTCCCTATTAAAAAAACGCATTTTAGAGAGAAGCAGAAATATGTAAAGGCCAACGATGGAATAACGCTGGATATTTACGAAGGGGAAACCTTCGGGCTGGTAGGAGAGTCGGGGTGCGGCAAATCAACCTTTGGCAGAACCATACTTCAGCTTTATCCTCAGACTCATGGAAAAATTCTGTATCAGAAGGATGGAGAATGGGTGGACTTGAAGGCTCAGGATAGAGAATCCATGCGGAGCCTGCGCAAAGAGCTGCAGATTGTCTTTCAGGATCCCTATTCTTCTCTGAATCCCAGAATGACAGTGGGACAAATTATTGGCGAGGGACTGCTTTCTCATGGTATGTTCAAAAGAGGAGACGGCGCTATGAAAGATTACATCTTCCGGATAATGGAGGACTGCGGTCTTGCCACTTATATGTTTGGGCGCTATCCTCACCAGTTTTCAGGAGGACAAAGACAGAGGATTGGCATTGCGAGAAGTCTTGCGCTTCGTCCCAGGTTTGTGGTATGTGATGAGGCAGTTTCAGCGCTGGATGTTTCCATACAGTCACAAATACTGAATTTGCTCCGGGACCTGAAGGAAAGGGATAATCTAACCTATCTGTTTATTACCCATGATCTGAGTGTTGTAAAGTATGTGAGCGACAGAATAGGCGTGATGTATCTTGGAAATTTGGTGGAGGTTTCAGATACGGGCGAGCTGTTTGAAAACACAATGCATCCATATACGGAGGCGTTGCTCTCAGCCATTCCCACAACAGATGTAAATGACAGGAAAAAGGAAAGAATTTTATTGGAGGGCGATATTCCAAGTCCTGTGAATCCTCCAAGCGGCTGTAAATTCCATACCAGATGCCGTTATTGTCAGGAAGTGTGCAAACAGCAGGAGCCGGAATGGACGAATGTGGGGAACGGGCATTATGTAGCCTGTCATTTCCCTTTGGGCAGAAAGGAAAAATAGGATGCTGTTCCAGAAAAAAGTGGACCGGGTAATCGACGTAAAAAAAGCGGAGGAGGAACTGGAAAACAGACAGGAGGAAAAGCTGGAGCCAAAGGATAAACTGGCCATCGCAATCGCTGCATTGCTGGTCTTTGTTCCGGCGCTCCTTCTGGTGATGGCCATTTTTCTGTTTTTGATGTGGCTGTTGTTCTTGCGCCATCTGTAGGGAAGAAAGCGGCGGCACATAGATTAAGACAGTATATGCTTGCGGGGGAAAGCCGGGCGCGGGAGCGCTTCGGCTTTTTGCGGGCTTTGCAGAAATATGAAAATGGAAAAGGAGGATTTTTCCTTATGAAAAGGTTTACAGCGATTTCAATGGCATTTTTTCTGATGCTTGGGACTCTGACTGCATGCGGATTGACAGAAGAGTCTGAGGAAAATAACTCTTTTGCAGCCACTGAAAATGCAGAAGATACACCGGAAGCAGTTCCCTCCGCCGAGGCGGCCGGTGCAGAAAACGAGGATACAGTAGATCCTGCGGACTGGACCGAATATGACAGTCTGATCAAGGAGATTCAGACAGCTACGGATTATGTGAAGCGAGAGGCTTTTATGCACCGGGCGGAGGATATGCTAATGGAGACCGGAGCCATTCTGCCTCTTTATTACTGCAATGACATTTATATGCACAAGAGCGATATAACCAATATCTATATGAATCAGTACGGCTTTAAATATTTTATGTTTGCGCAGGCTCCGGAAAAAACGCTGAAGCTCCAGCTTGGAAGTGAACCGGACGCTCTGGATCCTGCGTTTGGCGGCTCTGCGGATAGCGCATGTATGATTGTAAACAGTTTTGCAGGTTTGTATACTTACGATGCGGATGGTAATGTGCAGCCTGACCTTGCTTCTGGCTATACGGTAAGCGAGGATGGACTGACCTATACAATTGATCTGCTCCCGGAGCTGGTATGGTCTGATGGAAGTGAGCTGAATGCCGCAGACTTCGTATATTCATGGAACCGTGCTGCCAATCCTCGAAGGGGAGCAAAAGATTCCTATATGTTTGATGTGATTGCGGTCAACGAGGATGGAACTCTTCAGGTAACTGCAAGCGAGGACGGAAGAACTCTGACGGTAACCCTTTCTGTCCCCTGTGCATACTTCATTGATCTTCTTGCTTTTCCGGCATTTTACCCTGTAAAGCAGAGTGAAGTAGAAGCGGCTGTCGGCTGGGAGAATGACCCTGGTGCGTGGTGCAGGGAGGCAGGCTATGTTACCAATGGCGCTTATACCGTTAGCAGCTGGACGCATGGCGATTCGATTGTTATGACCAAAAATCCGAACTATCATAGAGCGGATGAGGTGGACATAGAGACCATCGAGGTAATGCTGAGCGCAGATGATGAAAAAGTCTTCGCCGCATACAATGCAGGAAGCCTTGATTTCATTGACACGGTACCTGTTGACGAGATTCAGGATTTGCTGGAGAATCCGGAATTCCACATTACAGATTGTCTTGGCACCTATTATGTATCCTTTCATGTAAACAGTGATTTATTTGCCGGAAAAACTCCGGCTCAGGCCAATGCCATGAGAAGGGCTTTTGCCCTGCTTATTGACCGCGGGTACATTGCGGAAAATATCGGACAGACGGGGCAGATTCCTGCAAATACTATTATTCCCCCGGGAATGTCAGACGGACACGGAGGAGATTTCAGACAAAATGATGGTGCTTATACCTATCCGGATGCGGAAAATGTCGGGTACTTCAATCCTTATTACTCTCAGGAAAATATGTCTGAAGCCAGATCGCTGTTGGAATCTGCGGGATATTTATTTGACGAATATGGCGTGCTTTCCCCGGAAACGCCGATTTCCTTTGAGTACCTGACCGATGAAGGAACAGCCCATGCTGCCGTTGCAGAAGCCCTTCAGCAGGATTTTGCAATGATCGGCATTGATATGAGCATTCGGATGGTAGACCGAAGCGTATTTCTGGAAGAAAGAAGGGAAGGGAATTATGACGTTGCCCGTGACGGTTGGCTTGCCGATTTTAACGATCCTGTTAATATGCTTGAAATCTGGACAGCCGGAAGCGGCTATAATCATTGTGGGTTTGGGAAATAACCAGTTTGGCGGCGATGTTTGGATACAGAGAAAAAAACAGTTGAAAATATGGGGATATTGTGATAACATGAAACTTGTTGACAGCTTGACATCAGGAGGTTTGGAATGGAAGCGTTCAGAGTCGTATTGACAATTATATTTATATTGATTTGCGTTGCGCTTACAGTGTTGGTATTAATGCAGGAAGGCAAGTCCGCGGGTCTGGGGGCCATCAGCGGCGCGGCTGAAACCTATTGGGGCAAAAACAAAGGTCGTTCCATGGAGGGATTGCTGGTAAAAATCACGAAAGTTCTGGCAGTATTGTTTATGGTCCTGACGGTAATACTAAATCTTAACGTATTTTAATCACGTAAGACAAACACTCTTGTGACAAAGAGTGTTTTTTTGTGCAGGCAATGTTAAGGAGTAATCATGAATGACCACGGTGAAATAAGAGATAAAAGAAAGAAAATAATCTGCGATCTGGTAAATGATCCTATTTATGTACCCATGAAGGAAAAGGAACTTGCCATGTTTCTTCAAGTTGCCAAAGAGGACAGGCAGGAGCTGAGAGAGCTTTTGAGGGAGCTTTTGGGAGAAGGGAGACTGATGCTTACTGCAAGAGATAAATATGTAAAATCTGATGGCAGGGTATTGACCGGAACCTTTATCGGCAACGCCAGAGGCTTTGGATTTGTGGAAGTGGAAGGCAGGGATGAGGACCTTTTTATCCCTGAGGATAAAGTAAACGGGGCTTTCCACAAGGACAAGGTACAGGTGGCGCTGGTGGGGGAGAAGACAGGGAAGCGTCAGGAAGCTCAGGTAATCCGAATCCTTGAAAGAGGTCTGAAAAAGGTGGTGGGAACTTTTGAAAGATCCGGCGGAAGCTTTGGTTTTGTACTGCCGGATGATGGAAAGCTGTCCTGGGATGTTTATGTGCCTAAGGAATATTCCAATGGAGCTATGAGCGGTCATAAGGTTGTTGTGGAGATTACAGGGTACGGCACAGACCGGAAAAGCCCGGAGGGCCGTGTAACTGAAATCCTGGGGCATGTAAACGATCCGGGAGTGGATATATTATCCATTGTACGGGGGTACGAGCTTCCCGAAAAATTCGGTGAAGGCATTATGCACCAGGTACTGCAGACGGCTCAGGAGGTTCAAGAGGCAGACAGGGCAGGACGGCGTGATTTGAGAGATGTGGTTATGATTACCATTGACGGGGAGGACGCAAAAGACCTGGACGATGCTGTAAGCGTGGATTTTGCGGATGGAATATATCGTTTGGGAGTCCATATCGCGGATGTATCTCATTATGTGCGGGAGAATACGGAGCTGGACAGGGAGGCCAGGGAAAGGGGAACCAGCGTTTATCTGGTGGACCGGGTGATACCTATGCTGCCACATGCTCTTTCAAATGGTATCTGTTCTCTGAATGAGGGAGAGGACAGGCTTGCTTTGAGCTGTCTGATGACAATCGATTTATATGGGGAAATTCTTGACTATGAAATTTGTGAAACGGTTATCTGCGTCAATAATCGTATGTCCTATACGGCAGTCAAAAGAGTTCTGGAGGACGAGTCGGTTCTGCAGATGGAAGAATTTCAAAAGTATGCTTCCCTTTTGCCCATGCTGAGGCAAATGGAGGAGCTGTCTGCCGTTCTCCGTTCCAAAAGGAGGAGTCGGGGCGCTGTTGATTTTGATTTTCCTGAGTGTAAAATTTTTCTGGACAAGGAAGGAAAACCTCTGGAAATTAAGCCATATGAAAGGAATACAGCAACAGATATTATAGAAGACTTCATGCTTGCGGCCAACGAAACGGTGGCAGAGCATTTTTACTGGCTGGATATTCCTTTTATTTATCGGGTTCATGACGTACCGGATGCGGACCGTATTCAAAAGCTGTCCGCCTTTGTTAACAATTTGGGATACTATATGAAAGCCATTGGAAGAAATGCCGGTAAGATAAGCGCCCAGGAGGTTCATCCTAAGGAGATCCAGAAGCTTTTGGATAAAGTGGCGGGCACACCGGAGGAAGGGCTGGTCAGTCGCCTGGCGCTCAGGAGTATGAAGCAGGCAAAATACAGTGTGGAAAGCAGCGGACACTTTGGCCTTGCCTGCCGGTATTACTGTCATTTTACTTCCCCTATCCGCCGCTATCCGGATCTGCAGATTCACCGTATCATTAAGGAGCACCTTCAGGGGACCCTCACTCCGGAACGGTCAGAGCATTATAGAGGTATCCTTTCCGGAGTGGCAAAGCATTCCTCAGATATGGAGCGAAGGGCCGACGAGGCGGAACGGGAGACTGATAAGCTGAAAAAGGCTGAGTATATGAAGGAGAGAATTGGTCAATGCTTTGAGGGAGTCATATCGGGTGTTACGGGCTGGGGAATTTATGTGGAGCTACCAAATACGGTTGAGGGGCTGGTTCATGTGTCCGGGCTCCCGGGAGACTACTATTTTTATAGCGAGGAAAGCTGTGAAATGATCGGTGAGAGCACAGGAAGAACATTCAAGCTGGGAATGCCGGTGACAGTTCGGGTCGAGGGAGTGGATATTTCTCTAAGAACCATAGATTTCTCTCTTATAGAGGAGAATGAGGACGATTAGAAAGTTTGTTTCACACATATTCCATTGTAAAGAATTGATGTTCGCTAAAGCGGACAGGGAGGTATTAAAATGGGAAAGGGAAAAGAAGCGCAGAAGCTTGTGGCAAATAACAAAAAGGCATATCATGATTATTTTATTGATGAAACTTATGAGGCTGGAATAGCCCTTCACGGCACGGAGGTGAAATCTATGCGTATGGGTAAATGCAGCATCAAGGAATCTTTTATCAGGATTGAAAATGGTGAAGTTTTCGTTTATGGAATGCACGTCAGCCCTTATGAAAAAGGGAATATTTTCAATAAGGATCCCCTTCGGCCCAAAAAACTTCTGCTTCATAGATATGAAATCAACAAACTGTCGGGTAAGGCCGCGCAGAAAGGCTATACATTGGTTCCTCTGCAGGTCTATTTCAGGGATGGAAAGGCAAAAGTCGAAGTGGGGCTGGCTCGGGGAAAGAAGCTGTATGATAAGCGTCAGGACATTGCCAAAAAGGATCAAAGAAGAGAGGCGGAAAAGGAATTCAAAATTAAAAATCTGTATTAAAAACCCTCGGCGTGGCATGGTCAAAAAGTTCCAAAAGGAAGATTATAAGGAATTGATATTGACTTATATGAAAAATTCTTCTATACTAACAGCGTCAGTACCTTTCACAAAACTGCCGTTGCATAGATTGGGGGTAGTAAAGGTTTCGACAGGGGTCTTGCAGCTGGAGAAGCTATCCGTTGTGACACGTTAATCACAAAACAAAAATAAACGCTGAAGATAATACTCAGTTAGCATTTGCAGCGTAAGCTGAATAGTCAGCTTTGCTGTAAATGACGCTGCCTCAGGCAGCTTGTCCGCTTCGGGGCACTCACACTCCGAAACCCGGGCATCGACTATGTGAGAAACGACATGCGTTAAGCTTTGCGCGTATGGGCGTAAAATGAAGCTACTGAATGAGGCAGGCTGTTCGTTTCCTGCTTCAGGAGGGAACAGGCCGAAGTAAGTTTGGCCAAGATAACGGACTATGATAGTAGAAGTACAGGGAATGGGCTTTTGGACACGGGTTCGACTCCCGTCTACTCCATTTTGAGAATGCTTGAAAACATTGTGATTTCGGCATTCCCAATTTTGTTCATGACAATTTTAGGAACCGAAAATGCCATAGGAGCCGGATACTGGATCAAGAAAAAGAGGTGTTTGCGGAGGAAAAAACGTAAACAGGAAAAAAATAAGAGCTATGAGAGTCAAGAGCAGGATACTGAATTGGTTGAAGCAGGGCTTGTTGTTGACTGAGATTGTATAGGATACAAAATAGGACAAAATTACGGAAAGTACAAAAATAGAGATGTCCACAGCCGGATAATGAGAGCCGAGGATGGCGGTATAAAAATAAAAGACAGCCGGAATAAAGAGCAGGCCGGACAGGACGCCCAGAAAGTTTGCCGTAGAATAGACGGCCGGCAGCTTCGTTGAATCAAAACGCCGGATCAGCGCGAAAATTACATAAGGGAAGAATAAAAGCTTCAAATGTTCCCATGTGGATTCATTTACTGCGCTGAACAAAGCCGCAAAAGCATTTCTTTCTGACAGCTCATAAGTAAAGTGCAGCAAGCAGCCAAGAATAATCGTAAAAATGATTCCCTTCCATTCTGATTTCCAAAATTCCTTCATCTGCCAGCCTCCGGTTTTTATTTATGGTAATATTATGCTTTTTGCAAGCAGATCATTCAGGCTGTTTATCACCTTAACACCTCCCTAAGATATAAAATAAACAATTTTATAAAGTTTATACGGAAAATGAAATATAGATAAAAACTCACTCACAAAAAGAAGGAGCTGGTTGAAATCTGTCGGGGATAATGATATATTAAACGCAGATAATAATGAAAAGAAGAGGAAGCTTGCAGATGGATGAACAGCAGAGCACAATCAACCGGGAACTGACATCGGGCGGATTTTTGTTTTATCATGCGAAGGATGCCAAAATGGCGGAGGAGGAACGGGAAAAAATTGCGTATCTGGAGGCAAGGCTGGACTATTCCAGCCCGGATAAGGTTCTGCAGGTTTATGAAAAGGCTGTGCAGGAGCGTATTTTTACGACGCCCGTAGGGATTTTTTACTTAAAAAACCTTCAGAATTTTTTGCTGGAGCAGCCTGAAATAGACAAAAATGCCATATCGCCCATACCTCTATTTCACACCTATGACAGGGAACTGAGGGAAAAACAGCAGCCGGCGCGCAACCGCCTGATTGTTCCTGCGCCCAAAAAAAAGAGACGAATGATTTTTCCCCTGTCAATTATATTGAATGTACTATTGATGATAGCCATTATTGCAATGTTTACCATTACTTTGGAGAGTGATAATCCCAATGTGCTCAATTATGAAAGAGCGCTGACTGACCGTTATGCCTCCTGGGAGCAGGAATTAACTGAGAGGGAGCAGGCTGTGCGGCAACGGGAGAGAGAGCTGCAGATAGAAGAAGAGTGACAATTTCACATTTTTGACATAAATTTGCGCTATCATATTCATACGGCGGAAATAAGACCTCCGCTTTGGAAAGGCGGGCATACATTATGGCAATAAACAGATTGAAAATTCTTATTGTGGACGATGAAAGCAGGATGAGAAAGCTTGTTCGGGATTTTCTGGTAAAGAATAATTTCGATGTGATTGAGGCGGGAGATGGAGAGGAAGCAGTGGATGTTTTTTTCCATCAAAAGGATATTGCGTTGATTGTGCTTGATGTAATGATGCCTAAAATGGATGGCTGGCAGGTATGTCGGGAGATACGCAGCTATTCCAAGGTACCCATTATCATGCTGACTGCCAAGTCGGATGAGAGAGATGAGCTGCAGGGCTTTCAGCTTGGGGTGGATGAGTATATTTCAAAGCCTTTCAGTCCGAAAATACTGGTGGCGCGTATCGAGGCCATACTCAGGCGAACCAATCAGCTGAATCATGACGAAATTTTAAGCTGCGGAGGAATATCCGTGGATAAGGCGGCCCATCAGGTAATGATAGATGGAAAATCTGTGGATCTCAGTTACAAGGAATTTGAGCTTTTAACTTACTTTATTGAAAATAAGGGAATTGCTCTTTCCAGAGAAAAAATTTTGAATAATGTATGGAATTACGATTATTTTGGCGATGCCCGTACAATCGATACCCATGTAAAGAAGCTGCGGAGCAAAATGGGCGAAAAGGGCGACATGATTAAGACAATTTGGGGGATGGGATATAAATTGGAGGAAGAATAACATTTGCCATGAGGCCATCTATCAGAAGACAATTTGCATTGATTTTTATTGGATTAATGGCCGGTACAATATTGATGTGCTGGCTGATCAATAATATTTTTCTTGGGGAGTACTATACTACAACCAAAAGAAATGTTATTTATGATGCTTATGAGACGATTGCTCAGGCCACGGGAAGCGAAACCTACAGCTCGGAGGCTTTTCAGAAAGAGCTGGACAATATCTGCAGGATGTACAGTATTACCGTAGCAATTATTGACATAAATTCCCAGACCAGATATCTCTCTGAAAACGGAGGAGATTATTTGGAAAATAAACTGATTGGCTATATTTTTGGATTTCAGCCGGTGGATCTGCAGGTTTTGGAGGAAGGAGAGGACTATAGGATTCAAAAGACGGGACCGGCTGGCAACCAGTCCCTAGAGATGTATGGCCGTCTGGATTCTGGAATTTCTTTTATTCTCAGCACCCCCATGGAGAGCATTCAGGAAAGCGCAAAAATCGCCAATCAATTTTTTGCCTATGTGGGATGCGCAGGCACTATTGTGGGCGGAGCCATTATCTGGTTTGTGTCAAGAGGAATTACCAAGCCTATTCTGGAGCTGAATCGTATTTCAGAACGAATGGTGCATCTTGATTTTGAAGCGAAATATCAGGGCAGGGCCAACAATGAAATAGATATGCTGGGAGAGAACATCAATAAGCTCTCTGCTTCCCTGGAAGAATCCATTTCAGAACTGAAAACCGCCAATAATGAGCTTCAGAAGGACATTGAAAAAAAGGAAAAAATAGATGAAATGAGAATGGAATTCCTTTCCAATGTATCTCATGAGTTGAAAACCCCCATAGCTCTGATTCAGGGATATGCAGAGGGACTGAAGGAGGCTGTCAATGATGATCCTGAAAGCAGGGATTTTTACTGTGAGGTAATTATGGATGAGTCTGCGAAAATGAATCATATGGTGAAAAAGCTTCTAACCTTGAATCAGCTGGAGTTTGGAAACGATATTGTCAGTATGGAACGCTTTGACATTGTGGCGCTGGTCAAAAATTATATTCAGTCGGCCGGGATATTGACAAAACAAAATGGCATTGAAGTGCGAATGAAGGAATATACGCCGATTTATGTATGGGCGGACGAGTATAAAACGGAAGAAGTATTCATGAATTATTTTTCCAATGCGGTGAACCATTGTTCGGGCAGCAGGATTATAGATGTAAAGCTGGAAATCAAGGACAGAAAGGTAAGGGTTTCGGTTTTTAATACAGGAGAGCCTATTCCTGAGGATTCGGTAAATCATATCTGGGAGAAATTTTACAAGGTGGACAAAGCAAGAACCAGAGAATACGGCGGAAGCGGGGTGGGTCTGTCGATTGTTAAGGCTATAATGGAATCGATGAACCAGAAATATGGAGTGGAAAATTATACAAACGGCGTTCTGTTTTGGTTTGAACTGGAAACAGTACAGGAGGAGTAGGCAGAGTAATTTATGAGGGAAGCAGCAGAAATAGTCCGCAGCAGGGTGCTTCTTGCAGGAGTGGACACCGGGGAAGAAAATGATTTTGAACGCTCCATGGAGGAGCTGAAGAATCTTGCCGAGGCGGCGGGGAAAGAAGTGGCGGGAGTAATCACTCAAAGGCTTGCAGCGGTAAATAAGTCTCTCTGTATGGGCAGAGGCAAGACGGCGGAGGCAAAAGAATTTGCGGAAATATGCCAGGCTCAGGAAGTGATTTTTGACAATGCGCTTACGCCCTCACAGGTCAGAAATCTAAGCAGAGAGCTGTCTCTTCCTGTTTCTGACAGAACGGATCTGATTTTGGAGATATTTGCAATAAGAGCTCAGACCAGGGAGGCAAAGCTCCAGGTGGAGACTGCAAGGCTTCAGTATATGCTGCCGAAGCTGGTAGGGATGCACGAGGCCCTTGGGCGGCAGGGCGGAGCCAGCGGAAGCATGAGCAATAAGGGGGCCGGTGAAAAGAAGCTGGAGCTGGATCGAAGGAAAATTGAGCATCGGATCACAGAGCTGAAAAAGGAATTGGATAAAATTGCAAAAACCAGAAGGACACAGCGCAAGCGCAGGGGAGTATCCTCCATACCCCAGGTTGCGCTGGTGGGCTATACAAATGCAGGAAAGTCGACAATACTGAACCGTATGGTTGAAAAGTACGGTGAGAGCCCCCAAAAGACGGTGCTGGAAAAGGATATGCTGTTTGCAACTTTGGAAACAAATGTACGTACAATTGATACGGGAGATGCCAGGCCGTTTTTTCTGGCAGATACGGTGGGATTTATTCATAAGCTTCCTCACGGGCTGATTAAAGCATTCCGCTCCACACTTGAAGAGGTAAAGTATGCGGATCTTCTGGTGATAGTGGTTGATTTTTCAGATGAAAATTACAAGCGGCAAATGGAGGTTACTTTTGAAACGCTAAAAGAGCTGGAAGCAGGAGACATTTCACAGATTATAGTGTATAATAAGGCAGACAAATGTAATTTGGAAAAGCTGCCTCGGGTAAACGGAACTCAGATATACATTTCTGCCCGGGAGGGTATTGGAATTGCGGAGCTTGTCGATCTGATTAAAAATACGGTATATACGGACAATCAGGAGTATGCCTTTTTGGTTCCGTATGATAGGGGAGAGGCAATATCTTATCTGTTGGATCACAGCGTAGTGCTGGAGCTGGAATATAGGGAGGCTGGAGTTTGGCTTAAGGCCAGATGCAGCAGACGTGACGCAGGAGTGTATCAAATGTATGCGGTGCAGAGGGAAGACGCCGAGAATTGATGTTCGCAGAAGCGGACAGGAGGGTTATAGGTATGGACTTTAAGGAAGAGGCAAAGGGGAAGTTAGAAAATCTTGAGGAACGTATTCGCTTGCTTCAGTCTGAATGTAGAGATAGAGACCTAATTGAATATCTGCAAAAACTGAGTCAGAGGGTCATACAGCAGAAGTATCAGGCTGATCTGCTGGCGGATGAATTGGACAGAAGCCTGCGCATGTATCAAAACAGAATGCAACAGCGTGATTTGTTGGAGGATGAAAAAACGGAAGAGATTTCTCAGGGGGATTCACAGCGGACGCTAAATCAGATGGAGGAGAATGAAATGTCTGATGGCGGACTTCCGGGGCAGACAGCCTCTGTACAGCCGACAGAAGCTATTCAGCAGCCGGTTCGTCCCCAATATACATACGTTTCAGCAAATGAGAGGAGTCGGCCGGAGCCGGTTTTGCACAAAAAGAGCAATACGGAGTTTACTGTGGGAGCCGTGCTTTTGAGTCTGCTGGGCGGAGCGTTTATTCTGGCGGCCCTTGTGGTTTTGGGAGTCAATTATATGAACGGCTTCGTGAGAGGAATGTGCCTGTTTGCATTCTCTGCATTATTTATATCAGTGTCGGAGCTGTTTCTTTATCGCAGGTGGAAAATGCTGGGCAGTGTGCTGACGGCAGTGGGTATCGGGGGAATGTACCTTTCCACCGTGGTTAATTATCTGGCCCTTCACAATTTTCCCGCATGGACGGCAATGCTGATTACGACAGGAATTATGGTTTTTGTTGTTTTGCTGAGTAGAAAGAGGGATTCTGCGCTCTACAGAGCGCTGGGATTAATTGCCTGCTATTTGTGTTACCTTCCTATAGAGCTGGGGATAACGAACGCGGAGTTTCTGGCGGTGACAGGAATGATATTCCTGGTGAATGTGGCATGTGCGCTTCTTCCTACCCGGACAGGGCAGATTGGAATAAGCATTCTGCAGATGATCTCCGGCGCCATCTTTGCCCAGATGTTTGTCTGGAGAGCGTTTTGGTGCGGAGTTTTCCCTGTTCCCAGGATAGTGTTTGTTCTGAGCTCATTTTTTGTCATGCAGCTTTTGTTTATTATAATGATGAGACAGAAAAAGAGTGAGGAAGGCGTCCGAATAGCGTATTGGATCAGCAGTGTGTTTTATCTTGCCATGATTTATTTTGAAACTGCCATGTATGACGGAGAAAAAATGATGTTTTATTATGGCCTCATGGCAGGTGTAGCCGTTATATGTCTTTTGGCCTTTTTGGCTCTCTTGAGGGACGGAGCGAAATGGCATCCTTATACCCTCGTAAATTTGACGGTGATTATTCTTGCGCAGTTTCTGGGAAGGATTGAAGGAGTAATTTTCCTGCTTGCGCTTTTGGCGTTTGCGAAACTTTTGTCTTTGCGAAAGCCTGCCTTGCTCCTAAAACTGAATGATGCGGCGCTTACCACCATTGTCTGTTTCAAAGCGCTTGCTTTTCGCTTTTCTCCGGACAGACCGGACAGTCAGCTTTGCGGGAATCTCCTGTTTGCCGGAGTATTATTGAGTATTTTCTTTATTCGGTATTACAGAACCTATTACCAGATTATTCTGACGTATACAATAGCGATATTTATGACTTTTGTGATGCCGTCCTCAATGAAACTTCCGATTTTTACGGGAGTGCTCCTGGCGGGAATGCTGCTTTTCAACAATGTAAAAAAATGGCAGGGAAAAAATATTATATTGTTCAACGCACTTGCCTTATCCGGGCAGATAGTCTGTTTTTTGCTTCTTGCATGGCCCGGGTACAGAAATGCTTACTTTACTTATTTGTTTATGCTGGTATTTGGATTGGGCACCATTATTCTTACATTCCATGAAAAATATCATATGAATTTTAGATGTAAGCTTATGATTGCAGCAGTATTTTTAACCTATTTGGTGTTGATTGTAAAAATAGAGCTTCCCATAATAAAAAGTATTTTGCTGATGCTGATTGCGTTGGCCGGGGTGGCGGCGGGTTTCGTGGAGCAACAAAAAAGTGTAAGGATATATGGACTAGTGCTTTCTCTGGTGGTTTGTGGTAAAATAGTGTTGTATGATTTTGTGGATGCGCCAAATCTGCAAAGAGCAATCCTGCTTTTTGCGGCGGGAGCCATTGCTCTTGTAATTGCAGGCATCTATATTATACTTGAAAAAAAGAATCAGGAAAGCAAGTAGAATAAGCGGATTGGAGAAATTATGAAAAAAAGACTTTTGAAAACAATATCTGTAGCATGGGCAGCGGCGCTTTGTCTGACAGGATGCGGCAGCAGCCTGCCGGAGATGACTGAGCAGCAGGAGGAGGCCATAGCGGAATATGCAGCTGTTACCCTGCTGAAATATGATGCCAATAACAGAAGCAGGCTGGTTGATTTGTCCACAATAGAAACAGAGGAATTTTCGGGAACCGGGGAGGAGGGGACCGAAACCTCCGGGCAGGAAGAGGCGTCAGCCTCCTCCGCAGAGACACAGCCTGCGGGGACTGTTCCGGAAGCTGAAACTCAGGGGATGGCCGAAACAACCGTTCCAACCCAGGCGGCTCAGGCAGACCAAAATACGGCTGCCAGCATGGAAGAGTTTTTCGGGTTGCCTTCGGGTGTTACCATTACATATCAGGGGCATTACACTTGCTTTACTTATCCTGATGAGCAGGAAGGTTCAGCGTACTTTATGCTGGAAGCGTCGGAGGGAAACAATCTGCTGGTGCTTCAGTTTTCCATTCTGAACCAGACGGGAGCTGATGCGGACATTAATCTGTTTGGGCAGGATACAGTTTACAGAGTTACGGTGAACAATTCTGTTGCGCGCAATGCGTTAATGACCATGCTTCTGAATGATATGTCCACCTATGCGGCGACTGTAAGAGCAGGGGAAAGTGTGGACGTGGTTCTTTTGGTGGAAATGGATCAGGAGACGCTTGCCTCAGTAACGAATATTTCTCTGAGGATGAGGAACAGTGAAACGACTTATACGGTTCAGCTGCAATAAGCCATAAAAGTATCCGGATAGAAAATATTACAAATTGTATCAAAAAATGTGAAAAAAAACCAAATTTAGTGTTGACAAGCAGAAAGGAGAATGCTATACTCAATTTCGTTGTTGAGAAGGACAAGCCTTTAAGACAAGAGGATTGGTTTGAAACTTGACAGGAAAACAGTTAAAAATCAGTCGAAAAAGAAAAAAAGCTGTTGACAAAGCAAAGACACTGTGATATATTAACGGAGTTGCAGCGAAGGAAGCAGCGAAGG